>JAHDGB010000007.1 GCA_020627885.1 Flavobacteriaceae bacterium
CTTATAAGCAGGTTTTCGTAATAGAAAATGTAACCTGCCTATGGAGGAGATTTATTATTATTGTTATTTATTTGTGTTTGTATCATTAATTTAAAATTGTGTATAAAAAAAAGGTCTTCCTGTATTTAGGAAGACCTTTTTTTTGTTTATTTTAATTTTTAATCTAAAGCATAATCTTCCCATTTCCGAATATATTATTATTCGAATTGTTGAAAATATTATTATTTAGATGTTTTGACATTCTATGTTTTAAAGTAACAATATTAATAAATTATTTTTGTTAGTTAAAAAATAATGCTACTAAATTTATTAAACTATGGTTTTTAATCTCTACGTCTAGAGCGTCTAGGTCTTGAAGCAACTGTACTTCCTGACCCCGAATTTGATCTTCTAGAGCGCGATGATGGAGTATTTTCATCATTATTTCTCCTTCTGTCGTTTCTTCCACCAGAAGAGCGTCTTTTTCTATCTCCCTCGCCTTTTCTACCATCACGACGTCTGCCTCTACCGCCACCACGGCCAACTCTATTTTCTGTAATTTCTACATTTATAAAACGTCCATTTTCTTTAAAGTCTGAAAAAAATGCTAAAACACGTTCTTGATGTTCTTTTTCTGTATTAAAAAATGAAAAGGATTCTTTTACATCAACTTTAAATACATCATCTCTACCCAGCCCTAAATTATCTTTTAAGAAATCTTTTAACTTCATCCAATCGTAACCATCTTTCTCACCAACATTAATGAAGTAACGAGCAGCATTACTTGAGGATTTTTTATCGCTATCTCTAGAGCTACTATTTACTGCAGAGGCATTTAAATCTTTAGCTTTTTGGTAGTAATTAAAGAAACGTGTAAACTCAACGGAAAAGAATTTTTTAATTAATTCGTCTTTAGTCGATGTTTCAAATAATTGATTAATACTTTCTAAGTAAGGATCAATTTCATGATTAATCTCTGTGCTATGAATTTTATTTGCTAAAGACATTAATTGTACTTCACAAATTTCCATTCCACTAGGAATTTCTTTTTTCTCAAATTGCTTTTTAATAATACGTTCAATGCTTTTTATTTTACGTACTTCGCTTTTAGAAACAATTACCATAGAAACACCTGTTTTTCCAGCACGACCAGTACGGCCGCTTCGGTGAGTATAGGTTTCTATCTCATCGGGTAATTGATAATTTATAACATGAGTAATATCATCAACATCAATACCACGAGCTGCAACATCTGTTGCGACAAGCATTTGTATTTGTTTTGTTCTAAATTGTTTCATAACAATATCACGTTGATTTTGACTTAAATCTCCGTGTAAAGCACCAGCACTATAACCGTCTTCAATTAAATTTTCGGCTACTTTTTGTGTATCTCTTTTAGTACGACAAAATATTACTGAGAATATATCTGGGTTAGCATCTGCTAAACGCTTTAACGCTTGGTAACGATCTCTAGAGTTTACTAAAAAGTACTCATGAGAAACATTTTTGCTTCCCTCATTTTTATGACCTACAGTAATCTCTTGTGGGGCATGCATAAACTTTTTTGCAATTCTTGCTACTTCCTTTGGCATTGTTGCAGAAAATAGCCATGTGTTTTTATCTTCTGGGGTGTGTGAGAGTATTTCAGTAATATCTTCTTTAAAGCCCATATTTAGCATTTCATCAGCTTCATCTAAAACAGAATATTCAATTTTAGAGATATCTACCAATTTACGGCTAATCATATCCTTCATTCTACCTGGTGTGGCAACAATGACTTGAGCGCCGCGTTTTACTTCACGTGCTTGGTCTGTAATACTAGCACCTCCATAAATGGCAGCAACATTAAGTCCCTTACAGTATTTACCATAAAGTTTTAATTCATTTGTAATTTGTAAACAAAGCTCGCGAGTGGGAGATAAGATAAGTCCTTGTGTTGTGCGACTGTTTATGTCTATTTTTTGAAGCATCGGAAATCCAAAAGCTGCAGTTTTTCCAGTTCCAGTTTGTGCCAAGGCAACTAAGTCTGTATCTTCTTTTAATAAAATAGGAATGGCTTTGTCTTGTACTTCACTTGGTTTTTCAAAGCCCATATCTGTAATTGCTTTGAGTAAGTCTTCGTTAAGACCTAAATCGTGGAATGTGTTCATTCTATATAATAAGTATTCAATGTCGTTATGTTGGTGTTACATAAAGAAGCGCATCGAACATACTTAACCTAAAACTTCTAGTAACACATCCTCTCTCTGAGGAGTAATAAAAAACCCTACAAGGGGGTTTTCAAAGTGCAAAGGTAGTGTTTTATTTTAGTTATAATCTTGATTGTTAAAACTTTTCTACGAATTACCATTAATAGCCGTTGTTATCAATAAGATTAAAAAGTAATATGTTGATAAGCACCTAAATCTGGAGAAGCAGCCCTATTTACACCTAGTATGTCTGTAGGTACTTGCGTAGAGAAGGTTGTATTACCTTGAGCATTTGCAGGAGAGCTATCTCCAATAATAAGATCGTTATTTTCTATATCTCTAAAAATTGGGTCTTGATTAAAAATCATATTTTCATAACGAGAAGTATTATTAAAATTGTAATTTGCTTGGTTTATAAATGTTCCATTTTCATCTTCAAATCGAGCTAAACAATTTGTAAATTTAAAGTTAAACACCACGCTTGGATCCACAACTTCATCAACTATAAATTCAGGATTGTTGTTGCCGTAAATGATACAGTTGTTAAAATTTGCTTCAACTAAATCACTTACAAAAGTTGTATTATTTTCATCAGTAACAAAATTATTAATTAAAAGCGCAGGAAATTGTCTAGACCCATTGGTCCAGTAATTTGCTATAGTACAATGTGTAAAGTTATATTTTCCTCCTATAGTAGCTGCCAAAGCGACTTGACCTGCATTGTTTATTACTACATTTTCGCCATTAATAGAGGTGTTTCTTCCAAAAATACCGTATGCACTCGAGTTGTATATTTGAGAATTGGTAATGGTTAGTTTATTAATAGGCGCATTTACATTTCCATCTACCAAAAGGCCTACAGTTCCGTTTTTTATAGTAGCATAATTAATAGTATTATTTATACTGCCATCGAATAACCAAATTGCTCCCCATTGGCCAGGAACATTTTCAAAAATAGGCTCTAATCTGTCGCCTTCAAAAACAACTTCATTTTCTAATAATTCTTCATCTGTACTAATGCTACCGTTAACTTGTAATGTTGCTCCTTCTGTAACTAATAACCCAGAATCTCTATGGAAATGTACACGAGTACCAGCATTTATTACTAAAGTTTCTCCGCTAGGGACAGCAGCATAACCATATATAACATAGGGCTTTTCATTAGTAAAAGTAAGTTCTGCAGGAGCTAATTCTCTACCTTGAATTTCTGTTTCTTGAGGAGTACCATTTATAGTTAAGGTTAAGGTTTCAACTACATTATTAGTGTCTCTGCTAGGGAAAATTAAAATGGCATCTTTTACAAGTGTTACCAAATCGACATCTTGTAAATTGGCTCCACTATCAAATTCAATTTTATCAGTGTATAGGAATTCATTATTGGGGTTAGGAAAATTAGCAATATCTATAGTTGTTTCTACAAAAATGAACAAACTGTCTTTGGCTAGTAGTTCTACATTTGTAAAGTCTTTACCAGCTACACCATCTATATTTAATCTGTATTCCGACCCATCACCACGCTGCAGACTAATAGTAGGAATTATAATATCTTCGTTACTGCGATTATATACTTTTAAATTATAAGTACTAGAGCTTATATTACTAAATACAGTATCTAAATATACAGTATCTTTCGAAAATTCTAAATTTCCTGTACTAGGAGAAAACTCAAAGTCTTTGCGACAAGAACTCCACAATAATAAAAATCCAAAACAGATTAAAAAATATAGGCTACGCTTCATAAAATAGTTGTTTAACAAAAAACATTAAAAATATAACTTTTGAATGGCTATTTTAGTATGCTTAAGCGAATAATTCTGCAATTTCTGGTAAAATCCTTGTAGGTCGTTTATTAATATTAGAGAGTAAGCACCATTTTGTTTCAGAATTAACGATGCATTTATCGTTTAAATACATTTTCACAATTCTAATACAACTAGCACCTTGGTATGATTTTATGTGAGTTTCTTGTTTAATTATGTCTCCCAAAAGAGCGGCACCTTTATATTCAATAAGATGAGACATTAAAACCCAAGAGTTTTTTTCTTTAATTTCTGTTGAAGCATAATCAAACCAATGCGCCTTAGCTATATCTTGTACCCATTGCACATAACGAACGTTATTGACATGGTTGTGTTCGTCTAAATCCTCCTCTTTTACCTTTATAGTGGCCTGATATACTTGCATCTATTTTATTTAAACCGCAAAATTAGATAATTATTCTTCTATTTTTAAAGTTTTTAGCTTCTATTTCGTTTTTGCTTAGTTTTTAATACTAAAAAAAAAAAAAAACGTTTAGCCTACCTAATATAAAAAATTAAATAATTGATTGAATTATGAAAAATATTGTAAAACTATTACTACTATTATTTGTTAACGGCATTATAGCACAAGAGTTGGTGCTAACAGAAGGAAGTACAAACCAAGATTTTTATAACGCACTCACTAACAGTGCTGTAACCACAATAACACTAAAAACAAATATAACAATTAGCGCGCCAGATAAAATATTACCAGCCAATAAAACCATTAGGTTTGTTAATGGTTATAAATTAACTGTTGCTAGCAATATTAAGTTTGAAATTAATGGTTATATAGATGCTGGGATCTACCATATTTTTAGTGGTGATGGTGAAATTATTGGAAACCCTAAATTAAAACAGGTATACCCAGAATGGTTTGGAGCGATAAATAATGACGAGGAAAGTGATTCTGAAGCTATTCAAAAAGCAGTAAACTTTGCAAAAGGGCAAGAAATATTTTTAAGTGAAGGTACTTATTACCTTGATGAAGCAATAAGTTATAAGCCGATTTACAATAAAGTGTTAACATTTAGGAGTTTAGATGATAGGCCAGGGTTAAAGATAAAAGGTTCTGGTGTTAATAAATCTATACTTGTAAATATATCTGATGATTATGCAATTAAGGTTTTAGGCGTTTTTAATAAGGATGGAAAATTTTATAAAGGAGTTAAGCAAACTAATGGTTACTTTAAAGATTTTACAATTCAAGCTAAATTAGGTTTAGGAAAGCCCAAAGGTGGTTTTCTTTTATTTGCTGCCTTAGCTTTTGAGTTTAATAATATAAAAATATTAGGTAGTTACAACAACAAGTTTACAGGCAGTGGTATTTATGTTCCGCTTATTAGTAACATACATAGGGAAGTAGGATTTGATAATTTTGAGAACCTTAAAAATTATTATAACAATCAAGGAGGGGCAAAAATAGATAATCCAGATCCTTATGGTTCATGGCGAACTATATTGAATGACGTAGAAATTGATTTCTGCGAAGAGTATGGTGTACATGGGGAAAATAATGTAGGGTTTCATTTTAAATCAAAAGAACTTTCAATATCAAGATGTAAAAAGGCTGGTATATATTTGGCAGGTCATAACTATAGAATTATTGGGGGGGCTATTAATGCTTGTGGGAATGAGAACGATGTTAAATCTGCAGGAATTATAGTAGATAGATTTGGATCTAATCCTAATGGATTAGTTATTCAAGGTGTAGAGTTTGATAGTAATGCTAACATGCATATATGGATAAAAACCTCAATAGATGCAAATGTGCAGTATAACAGATTTGTTGCTAATAAAAAGATTGATGTAGCATGTAAAATAGGAGGAGCTTCAAGCTCTCATCTTGTTAAAGCTTTAAATTTTTCTAATAATTATTTTAGATATGATGAAAGTGATTATAACAATACAGATGGTCCAAGGTACTCTATAGCATTGCATGAAGGAGTTAGCAACTCAATATTTAAAAATAATGTAGAACAGGATCTCAATGCAACTCCAAGCTTAGGGTTTTATGCAATTTGGAATGATATAAGGAAAAGAAATAATAAGGTGGTTCATAATGGTGAAATATTAGTAAGTGACGTGCCAGGTTTTTCTGTCTTTAAAGACGGGGAAAACCAAATAATAAATAACCAAGGAAATGGAGAAAACATGTTATCATGGCCTATAGAGGTTTTTGATAATTTTTCAACTTTTAATAATAGTAACTCAACTTATACCATACCTAAAAAAGGGCTATATAACTTAAGTTCAAATATTTCTTTTAAAGGGTTAAAAAATGGGGAAACGATTATTTTTGAGTTTGTAGTAGAGAATAATGGTAGCTATTTACCATTTGAGACTAAATTTTTTACTTCACATTTGAATGAAAATACTTATTATTCTTTGTCACTTAATACAAACAGAGTACTAGCTACTGGGAAAAAAATAGGAGTGAGAATTCGTAACAATAACGTAGGTTCTAGTTTTACAGTATTTAAAGATAAACATCTTACTGATTTTTCAGGATCATTAATTAGTGAATAACACTTTATAGTAAACGCTTATTTAGATAAAAACCTAACTGTTTTAAAATCCAAAGAGAAGTCCCTCTTTGGATTTTTTTAGCTTCTATTTCGTTTTTCTTGTCGTTTTAATTTTTTCGCAGCTTTTTCTTCTTTACGTTTCCTTTTATAAAAGGCCTTATTATTGGCTATTCTAAATTGGTATTGTCTTTTTTCTTCGGCTATTTCTTCGGGGGTAGGCGTGTATTCTGAATTACAATATGGCGTAATGATGATTTCCCCCATTATATCTTGATCTAAAGTTAAAGACAAGTTAATTCCATTTATTTTAGAAACAATAACTTCTTTAGTTTCATACCCAACAAAACTTATAATTAATATAGAGTCTTCATCGACTTTTAATTTAAAATGGCCATCAAAATCGGTTTGAGTTCCAGAACTAGTTCCTTTAATAACAATATTTGCTCCTGGTAAAGGCAAATTGTTTTCATCTAAAATGGTACCTGAAATAACACGCTCTTTTAAAACAGATGTGGCAATTTTTCCTTTAACATGGTTTATGGGTTTTGTGATTTCTGTTTTGGGAAGTATAGTTTCATTTTGTGCTTTACTCTTAAACGTATTGAGAGCTAAGAAAGCAAATAAGCCAGAAGCAGCTATAGAGCGGTAACTGTTTTTGCTTTTCCTGGCTAAAACCAGTTCTCTATTTAATTGATTGGTTTTAAAACGGCCACATAATTTGCCGTTATCTTCAAATGTTTTTACAATTTGTTCATCAGTTTTGTTTGTAAAATCGTAAACTATTTTTTCGCAAACGTTGCAATGGCGACCTTTTTCTTGAGGTGTCATTGTTTCCCAGTTTTCATGGCAAGGCTCTGGTATTGATACAGCTATTACTTTTCTCATGGTTCTTTTTTTTGTTACTCAAAGAACCAGAATAATAAATAGGAATAAAAGTAATACTGAGTAAATGGGCAGTTTACTTGAGTAAAGCTAACTATTCAGTTATTCTAACCTCAAATAACTTGTTCCAATGTTTACCCGTAACAAAAATTGTTTCGGTTTCAGGATTATAAGCAATACCGTTTAAAACGTCTAGTTTTTTGTGTTGTTTCACCTCTTTTTTTAGAGGAGAAAAATTAATAACAGCTTCGGTAGCTCCATTTTTAGGGTTTATGATAACTACACCATCTTTTTGATAAATATTGGCATAGATTTTACCATTAATCCATTCTAATTCGTTTAAACGTCCAATCTTTCCTTTATGGGTGTACACTTGTATATTATCTGTCTCTGCTAAAGTATTAGGGTTTAAAGTCCAAATACGTTCCGTACCATCACTTTTATATATGAGGTTTTTATCATTACATAAGCCCCATCCTTCTTTACTTTTTCCATATTTAAAGCTACTAGTTTTTTTAAATGTTTTAGGGTCATAAACAAAACCAACACCTTTTCGCCATGTTAGTAAATAAATTTTATCATTAAGCACAGTTATGCCTTCTCCAAAATAGTCATTGGCTAATTTTTCGTTTTCTAATACATCTCCATTTTTGTAATCTAGTTTTCTGAGTTTAGATTCGCCATACTGGCCAGTACTTTCATAAAGTTCACCATTATAAAACTCTAAACCTTGAGTATAAGATGTAATATCATGCGGATAGGTGTTTATAATTTCATAATTATACACTTTAGGGGGCACTGCATTTAGTATAGAAATATGTTGCGTGGCAGTTTCAGTTTCACCGTCATTATAACTTATAATAGCTTTAATAGGGAAATTCCCTAATTTAAAATGAGACAGATTTGTAGTTGCAGTAATCGATTTGTTATCTAAAGTATATTTAACAGAATTAATGGTTAATTTTTTTGGATTATTTATACTAACTTCAAGAGTACTATTATTTGTTATAGCATTTTTAACAGCATTTGTTTTTATCGAAAAATTATTTTTCTTAGTATCACTGCCTCCACAAGCAGTAATAGTTATATTTAATAATATGATTGTAAGTAGTTTAAAAAACTTCATGTTTGTTTTGTAATTTTGAAGCAAGATATTTATTAAAATTCAGTTTAAAAAATCATTGCGATAAAATTAAAAGATTGTATCTTTGCGCCGGCAAGTCCTACACAACCAGCTCCTGTTGAATCCTCCAGGTCGGGAACGAAGCAAAGGTATATGGTCGTAGCGGTGTGATGTAGGTAGCTTGCCTTTTTTTGTACCCAAAAATTAAGGTTTTATATTTTTGCTTAAAAATATATTGTAAAATACTTCATTTAAAAATTATGTCTAAAGTTATTTTAATTACAGGAGGTTCATCGGGAATAGGTAAATGCATAGGAGAATTTTTAATATCTAAAGGCTACAAAGTATATGGAACAAGTCGTAACCCTGAAAAGTATAAGAATAGTATTTTTCCAATAGTTGCATTAGATGTAAATGAAGTCTTTTCAATTACAAAGGCTATAAATGAAGTTATAGCTAAAGAAAATTGCTTAGATGTACTTATTAATAATGCTGGGGTAGGCATAACAGGACCTATAGAGGAAATTCCAGAGGCTCAGATACAACATAATTTTAATACTAATTTTTTTGGACCTATTAATGTCATTAAAGCGGTTTTACCGTTTATGCGTAAACAAAACTCTGGTTTAATTATTAATATTACTTCTATAGCCGGGTATATGGGGTTGCCTTACCGAGGGATATATAGCGCAAGTAAAGGTGCTCTCGAAATTTTAACAGAAGCTTTTAGAATGGAGCTTAAAGATTTTAATATCCACATGACAAATGTTGCTCCTGGAGATTTTGCTACTAATATCGCTGCTGGTCGGTTTCATGCACCAGTTAAAGAAAATTCGCCTTATAAAGAAAAGTATGGTAAGGTTTTAACTGCCATAGATGAAGAGGTAAATAATAGTGGAAACCCTGTAGCTGTAGCCAAAAAGGTTTTTAAAGTAATAAATACAGAGAAACCTAAAATTCATTATAAAGTAGGCGATTTTATGCAAAAATTTTCCATAATACTTAAGTTTATATTACCAGATAAAACATACGAAAAACTTTTACTTAATCACTACAAGTTGTAATATATTAAAGTCATAACGTTTAGTAGTAAATGTTAATATCATTTTATATTATTTATAACTCTAAATTATCTTATATCGTAACTTTGCAGAGCTTCATATAAGCATTATTACAATAACTATTAATAGAAATTAAAAACTCGTTTGCATGAAATTTTTTATAGATACAGCTAATATTAATCAAATAAAAGAAGCTCAAGATTTAGGCGTTTTAGATGGTGTAACGACTAACCCTTCGCTTATGGCAAAAGAAGGAGTTACTGGGCATGATAATATTTTAAAACACTATGTAGAGATTTGTAATATAGTTGATGGAGATGTTAGTGCTGAAGTCATATCTACAGATTTTGAAGGTATGGTAAGAGAAGGAGAGGCACTAGCGGAATTACATGATCAGATTGTGATAAAATTACCAATGATTAAAGATGGTATTAAAGCGTGTAAATATTTTAGCGATAGAGGAATAAAAACAAATGTTACTTTAGTGTTTTCGGCTGGGCAAGCATTATTAGCTGCAAAGGCTGGAGCCACATACGTTTCGCCATTTATTGGTCGTTTAGACGATATCTCTACAGATGGATTAAACCTAATAGCAGAAATTAGACATATTTTTGATAATTATGCTTTTGAAACAGAAATATTAGCAGCGTCTGTACGTCATACAATGCATGTTGTCAATTGCGCTAAAATTGGTGCCGATGTTATGACTGGACCTTTAAGTTCTATTGAAGGGTTATTAAAACACCCTTTAACAGATAGTGGTTTGGCAAAGTTTTTAGCAGATTATAAAAAAGGGAATTAGCATTCCTTTTTTAAGTTAATTAATTTTGTGATGCAGAATTAAAGAATTACAACGTAATAATGGCTAAAAAAGGAAGTGAAAAAAACACTAAAAATAAAAAGAAGCATACTAAACTTATGGATCGGAAGAAAAATAAGTTGCGAAAGGAAAAAGAAGCCCATAAAGCAAGGTTAAAAGCTATTATTAAAAAGACTAAAACAGATAAAGAAGATTAATTAATTTTTTTTTGAAAGAATTATGATCTTATTATCATTTATATCTGTAGTAAAAAACAAATAATTATCACCGCCATCTTTTATTGATAGTTTCTTTCTAATTTGTTGCACCGTTTCCGGGAAATTTCTTGTAGCAACATTTGCTTTGTTAATCTTTAATTTATTTTTGAACTCTTTTTTATTGTAGGGTATAACTGACTCAATCATAAAAGATCTTCCAGGGAAGTTTATAAAAGATTCGCTAGTATATAAATGAGAATGTTTGTGTAATTTATAGACGTTGAGTTTTTTAGAAATAGTATTAAAAGCTCCTGCTTTTAAAATAGAAGCATTGGGTTCATAAAGATAGGAGAGCGGTGGACTAAAATTTGGATTTACTTCTTTTTCTTCATTAAGAAGAAAGTTGAAGTGGATCTTTTCGTTTCTTTTTATGTTAACCGTTTTAATTTTAATAGTTCCAGAATACTCTTTTTCTAAAACCCATAGTAACTCTTTTACTTCATTTTCTATAGCCACAACGTGAATACATGATACACTCTTTAATTCAGAAATACCAGACGAAATATCTAATAAAGGAGCCGTTTTAATCATAATATTTTTACTGTACTTAAAAAATAAATTTAAAAATTTAGGGACATTAGGAAGGCAATCGTTTAGCAGAAAAACTTTTCCTTTAATATCATCTCGTCTTGAAGGGTCAATATATATCCAATCAAAGTTTTTGCTTATTTGTTTCAGAGCCTCAATACCGTTTAAAGGTTTACATGTAATATTGTTTGTTTTTAGTTGTTTATAATTATGTTTAACTATATTAGAGAGCGCATTGTTTAACTCGCAGTGAGTAACTTGCTGCATGCATTTTGAAAAATAGTAGCTGTCTACACCAAATCCGCCAGTTAAATCTATTAAAGAGGCTCCGCTTATTAGTGTAGATTTGTATTGAGCAGTAATTTCGGATGAGGTTTGTTCTATATTAAGTTTATCAGGATAATATATTTGAGCGGTATTAAACCATGTAGGAAGCTTCTTTTGGCATTTTTTTTTAGCTTCAATCTGTTTTATTATTAATTTACTTAATAGGTTATTAAAAGGAATGCCTTTTAATAGCAATGAAGGAATATCTGAATTTAAATTTTTATTAATAAATTCCTGATTTTGAGTATTTAAAATGGTCTTATCCAAATTACATTAGTTGCATTATATTCCTCTCGTAATTTGTTTTACAATTTTATTTTCAGACAAGAATTCCTTTAAAATCACTTTTATCGCCGTGTATGCTGGTATGGCTACAATTAACCCGATAATACCGAAAAGGACACCAGCAATAAGTATGACTAAAAATATTTCTAGTGGATGAGACTTTACACTTTTAGAAAAAATGATTGGTTGGCTTGCAAAATTATCTACTAACTGCCCTAAAACGAAGCCAATAATAACCCAAATTAAAGCCGGAGATATGACATCTTGAAAACTTTCGCCTAAATTACTAGTCATCGTTAGCACAATCATTAACACACCACTAACCATTGGCCCTACATATGGAATGAGATTTAATAAAGCGCATAAAAAAGCAATGACTATAGCATTATCTGTTCCAGAAATAAGTAAGAATATAGTATAAATAATAAAAAGTATAAGTATTTGAAAGATTAGGCCAACAAAATAACGAGATAAAAGATCTTTAATTTTAGTAAAAGATTTTTTAGATCGAGATTCTTTCCCGTCAGGAATAAATATCATAATACCATCTTCAAATAGTTTACTATCTTTTAAAAAGAAAAAAGAAATAAAAAGCACAGAAAATAAACCAATACTAAAGCTTCCAAACCCACTTATAATAGAGTTTAAAAAATTAGGAATAACCGAGTAGTCTAATTTACTTAGTAAATTAGAGTCTTTTATAGATTGTTCTACATTTATGTTTTTTAAATCAAAATAACTAATGATTTGACTGTAAAGCCCCTCTACATTATTTTGTAATTCATCAATATCTAAGAGTGATAGGTTTTGGCCTTGTTCTATTATTAAAGGAATAAACAATAATACTAATCCAATTAATAAACCAATTAAAATTAGCATTGTTACAATAACAGCTATTATATTTCGAAACTTTAATTTGTGTCTAAGAAATAATACAATAGGTCTTCCTATTAATGAAATTACAGCTGCAATTGCAATGTAAACAATTATAGATTGTATTTTGTATAATAAAAAGAGGACTAAAAAAGTACCTAATATGATCCCTAAAGCTTTTAATATTCCGTTTGTAATAGTATTAGAATTCATGTAGTAAATATACAGATTGAATTGTTATTTACGAATTATTGTTAAGAATTTTCATTGAATTGTTTCGTGATTTCGTATAGGGCTATATTTGTTGCTTGCACTACGTTCATACTACTATTTTGTCCAAACATATTTATATGAATAATTTCATCACATTGTTTAAGGACAGTTTCAGAAATCCCATAATTTTCATCGCCAATAATCAAAACAATTGCATTTTCTAGACCAAACTTGTGAGTATGTATTGCTCTACTGTTGGTTGTAATTTCTAAAGCAATGGCTTGATGTTTTTTTTGTTTTAATTCAGTAATTGCTTCTAAAGCGCATGCTCTTACTTCGTATTGGACTATTTTTTCTGTTGCTCTAGAAGTTTTAGTCATTTTTCTACCAAGAGGGATTGGATTACCACAGAAAATAATTTTTTCAACTCCAAAAGCATCGGCAATACGAAATAAGCTCCCAATGTTAGGAGCATTAGTTACATTTTCACAAATTAAAGTAATAGGAAAAGTATGCCTTTTAAAAGTAGTAATGTCGTGCGTGAGTTGCAAGAGGTTTATTGTTTATTAATTTTAATTTTCAAAAGCATACTTTACAATATTTGCTCCCATTTTTAATGCTTTTTCTCTGATATGTTGTGGGTCGTTGTGCACTTCTTGGTCTTCCCAACCATCCCCTAAGTCGCTTTCAAAGGTGAATAGTAAAACTAAACGATCTTCTTGGAATATTCCCAGTGCTTGCGGTCGTTTACCATCGTGTTCATGGATTTTTGGTAACCCTTTTGGGAAAGTATATGCCGCTGAAAATATTTTATGATTTGCAGGCAACTCAATTAGTTCTTGGTTTGGGTATACCTTCTTTAGTTCTTTAGTAATATACTGGTACATGCCATAGTTATCATCAATATGCAAAAAACCGCCAGAATTTAAATAATTTCTAAGGTTTTCGGCATCCTCATCATTAAAATATACATTACCATGCCCGGTCATGTGTAGCATAGGATACTGAAAAATATCTGTACTGCCAGCTTCAACCACATTGGGCTTTGTTTTAATTTTAGTATTAATGTTAGCATTACAATATTTTATTAAATTAGGAAGAGCTGTGGGGTTAGAGTACCAATCGCCTCCTCCTTTATATTTTAAAACGGCAAGTTCTTGTGCATTACTGATACAAGAAAAAAATAAAGAAATAATTATTGTTTTAAGTATGATTTTTTTTTGCGTACTATTCATAGTATCAAAAATATAAAAGAATTACTAGGATGATATTACTTTTACGTTTTTTTATGATTTGATTAGTTGTTTTATATTTCATTAATAAAAGCAAGAGAGTGGCAAGCTACTATTGCTGCAGTTTCTGTTCTCAGCCTTGTGTTTCCTAAGGTAACTGGTACAAATTTATTTTTTAAGGCTAATTCAATTTCATTAGTACTAAAATCTCCTTCTGGTCCAATTAGTATAGTTGTTTCTGTTTTTGGAGAAATTTCTTTTTTTAAAGATTTTCGTTCTAGTTTAGCTTCACAATGCGCAATAAAAATAGCGCCTTTAAAATTTTGAGATATATAATCCTTAAACAGTATAGGAGGATGTAGTATAGGTAAGTAGTAATTAAGGGATTGTTTCATTCCTGATTGTAAAATTTTTTCGAAACGTTCAGGTTTTATTATTTTTCTTTCACTATGATCGCAAATAATAGGAGTAATGCTACTTATACCTATTTCGGTTGCTTTTTCAAGAAACCATTCATAGCGGTCATTCATCTTGGTAGGAGCTACGGCTATATGTAATTTATACTTTGGTTTTGGTTGTTTCTCAATAGTAGATATTTGTACAGTACACTTTTTTGCATCTTGAGTTAAAATTTGGGCATAAAAAAGAACACCTTTTCCATTTGTTATGGTTAAGGTGTCTCCGTTTTGTTTACGCAAGACTTTAACAATATGCTTGCTTTCTTCTTTAGGAAAAGTAAAAGTTTTTACATCTTCACTTATTTCCGAACTATAAAATAATTGCATTATTTACGTTCTACTATTTTTAGTATTTTAATCTCATTAATGTCTTTTGGTTCATGCGTTTTTACAATAACATAATATTTATTTTCTAAAGGCATATCGATATTAAAAATATCGCCTACAGAATATTGTTCTGATGTTATTTTATCAAACTCAGGTAATATTTCTTTTTTAGATAACCATCCCATATCCCCGCTTTTATCTACATTATTGCCCATTGAGTGTTTTTTTACAAGGTTTTCGAAAGGCAAACCATTTTCATATTTATTAATAATATCTTCTCTTATCAAGTTTATTTTGTCTAAACTCATTTTATTGCCATCAAGAAATATTGAGCTTACTCTATAATGTTTGGTTTTTATTTTTTCTATAATTTTATAGTAGGTTTTGTCAAACTCATTTTCATTTACTTTTGTTCCGCCTTTCGAAAGTAAAAAAAGAGATTTAGCCAACATGGAGTTGTGCTTTTCTTCATTAAAAGTTATAAGTTTATTTTTTTTGGAGTTATTAGCCTCAATATATTGTTCAGCTTGTTCGTTACTTTCAATTAATTTAAGCTCTTTTTTTATTGATGTTTGAGCATTAATTGCTAGTGAAGCACTTAGGCATAAAATTAAGTAGAATTTATTCATTGTTTTTTATAAAATTGGGATTATTAAAGCGTTTAATTACAAAAAAACAAAAATTATAAATTCAAAATGTATTTTTTTTAAACGTTATCAACAGGTTGTTAACATTTGATATTAACAATAGTGTAAAACTAGCTATCAAATTAGGTATATAAAATAAAAAGCTTAATGATCATTAAGCTTTTTATTTTAATTATAGCAATTGATTATTTTGGCTTGGAATTATTTTTTTATTCCAACAAGTTCCAAATCAAAAACTAAATTGCTATTTGGCTTTATAGGCCCAGTTCCTCGTTCTCCGTATCCTAAAAATGAAGGGATAAATACACGTACCTTATCATTAATTTTCATATTAAGTACAGCTTCTCTAAAACCAGGGATTAATCGCGCTCTAGAGTTATATTGTACTTCTAAAGGTGCGTACGTTCTTTTATCATTAAACTTATCATTTTCTTTAGCTATCTTTGGGATATTCGTGTCAAATAATGTTCCATCAATTAAATACCCAGCATAATCTACTAAAACTTTATCTTGAGCGGTAGGTTGTTTCCCTTTTCCATCGCCTTCTTTAGTGTAAATTAATACAATACCAGAAGGCATTTTTTTTACTTTACCTTTTAAGTTTTTATTTGTTTTAATAAAGTCTTCACGAGCAACATTCATTAGTTCTTCTTTACGTTTCTTTTCTTTTTCTACTTCTATAAAATGTTCATCGAATATTTTAACAGCATTAAAATCCTTAGCTTCTTTTCCTTTTCTTATAATATTGAGTTTATTAATTATCACAGGATCTATTGGCTTACTTCCTTGTGCTTTTACATTAGATATTTTGTCTTGAATGTCTAACCCAATAACCAGTTCTCCAAATACTGAATGTTTATTGTTTAGGTGTGGTGTAGGTACTTCAGTAATAAAAAACTGGCTACCATTTGTTGTAGGGCCAGAGTTTGCCATAGATAAGATACCAGGTTTATCGTGTTTTAAATCTGGGTGAAATTCGTCTTTAAAACGATACCCTGGGCTTCCGGTCCCAGTACCTAAAGGATCGCCACCTTGAATCATAAATTTGTCAATAACACGATGAAATATAAGGCTATCATAGAATTTCTTACCAGTATATTTGGCATCAACTTTAGTGTTAGTTCCTTCTGCTAAAGACACAAAATTACCAACAGTAACAGGGGTTTTGTCATAATGTAATCTGGCAACCATAATGCCTTGGTTTGTTATAAACTCTGCGTATATACCATTTTCTAAATCTGGATATTTTTCTTGGCAAGAAGAATTTGTTAAACCCACAAATACTGCTAAAAAGAAAATTTTAAGTGTTTGTTTTAAATTATTCATTAGTGTTAATTTTATTGTTTTTTTGTTATTAAATTTACAGTTACATTGCATATTATAGGGATGTTTGTTCCAATTTTGTTTTCATCACCATAATAACCATATGCTTTTTGAGAAGGGAATATAAAAGTAACATCCTCACCTTTTTTCATAAGTTTTAAGCCTTCTCTAAGACCTTTAAATAATTCTTCTTTATCCATTGCATAGTTTTGTGTTTTGTTTTCTGCTTTTGAATAAATAATATTTCCTTTTAAATCAGAAATAGAATAATTAAAGTTAATAATGTCACCAAAACCTGGTGTTTCAGAGTTGATATCAGTATTTGTAATATTGTATTTATACCAAAACCCATTATTAGAGTTTATATAATTAGAATCATTACTAATAAGTGTAATGATTTCGTTTTTTTGCTTTTCAAAAAGGGCTTTATTTCTTTTTATAGATTCTTTTATAAAAGAACCTGATGTTTTAGATACGGGGCGTCTGGCTTCTGGTGATTTGCAAGCAAATATACATAATCCAAAAAAGAATAAAATAGAAAATTTAGTTGTCATTTAATGAGCAATTATAAAGTGGTAATATACTAATAAATTTTTCAATTGTTGCTTCTATAGATGTATCACTTTTACCGCCAGCTGCATTAGTATGTCCTCCACCTTCAAAGTATTTTCGAGATAATTCATTTACAGAAAAATGGCCTTTAGAGCGAAGAGAAATTTTTATGATATTATTTTGCTTATCTTCAATAAAAATAGCTGCAAGCACAATGTTGTTAAGGGATAAAGCATAATTAACAAACCCTTCAGTATCTCCTTTTTTGTAATTGAACTGTTGTAATTCTGCTTGAGACAAAGAGGTGTATGCGGTTCTGGACTCTGGAATAATTTTTAAGTTATTTAAAGCTATTCCTAGTAGCTGCATTCTATTAAAGCTATTAGTGTCGTATATGCTGTTGTGTATTTGTGTATTATCTGCTCCTTTGTCTATTAAATCTGCTATAATACGATGAGTAGTACTAGTGGTAGATCTGTACCTAAATGAGCCAGTATCGGTCATTATACCAGTATATAAACAGGTTGCAATATCCTTATTTAGGTGTTTTAAGGCTTCAATTTTATCCAAAAAATGATACACCATTTGACAGGTAGAACTCATTGTAACATCACTATATGTGTATTGAGCGTAATCATCTGGTTGTTGGTGATGATCAATCATTATTTTTATAGCACTACTTTTTTCTAAGACCGTTTCCATGTTGCCAGTTCTGTGCAAGGCATTAAAATCTAAAGTAAAAATAATGTCAGATTTTTCAATTATGCTGTTACACAAATTGGTCTTGTCATCATGTTTTATGATAGTATGCTCTAAAGGGAGCCACTTTAAAAAACTCGGATAATCATTTGGAGCTATAATTGTAGCTTCATGCCCTGTATTAAGTAAAAAATGTAACAATCCTAATGTAGAGCCTATAGCATCTCCATCTGGATTTTTATGAGGAACAATTACTATGTTTTTTTTACTCGAAAGTAATTGTTTAATATCTATTATGTCTTGTTTATTCATGAATGACGAAGATACAATTTTTGCTTTTGATTTATATTGAATTTATTAGGGCTTTTTTGTGAGTGATTTTTTGCAATATAATTTGAATATAGTAATAAAAAAAAGGTAAGAAACTTAAAATAGAATATCTAAAATATATATGTTTGTTTGAAAATAAAAAGTAGAGAAGAGTTTATTGTATATCTTAATAAATAGATTACTTTTGCATGAAAATTTAAACATAAAAATGGCAACAAATAGAACATTTACAATGCTTAAGCCAGATGCTGTAGAAAAAGGGCATATTGGCGCAATTTTAGAAAAAATAAATGCTTCAGGATTTAGAATTGTAGCAATGAAGTTAACACAAATGACAAGAACAGATGCGGAAACTTTTTATGCAGTTCATAAAGAAAGACCTTTTTTTGGAGAGTTGGTTGAATACATGACACGTGGACCTATAGTAGCGGCGATACTAGAAAAAGATAATGCTGTTGAAGATTTTAGAACTTTGATTGGAGCAACAAACCCAGCTGATGCTGCCGAAGGCACTATCCGAAAGTTATATGCAGCTTCGATAGGAGAAAATGCTGTTCATGGTAGTGATAGTGATGAAAATGCAGCAATAGAAGGTGATTTTCACTTTTCTGGAAGAGAGCAATTTTAAATAATTTATCGAAATTAAACTAAACTTTAAACCTATTAACCAATTTGTTGATAGGTTTTTATAAATAATAAAGCCAGCTATAAGCTGGCTTTATTTGTAATGATTTAAAATATATAATTAATAAGATTATACTACTTTTACATTTACTGCATTTAAACCTTTTCGTCCTTCTTCTAAATCGAATTCTACATCATCACCTTCTCTAACTTCGTCGATTAAACCAGAAATGTGTACGAAATGGTCTTTGTTTGATCCTTCTTCAGTAATAAAACCGAAACCTTTAGAATCATTAAAAAATTTTACTTTGCCTTTACTCATTTTAAAAAAAATTATAATATTAATGCTCAAATATAAGATTTAAAAAATGATATAATTACTATTTGTAAATTTATTTTTTTGTTTTATAACTAAAAGAGGACTAGTGTGTTATCGTATTATTAGCTTTTTTATTAAAGGTTTTCCTAACTCTTCGTTTAACATTTTTATTATTTTATCTTTACCATAACTCAATTCTTCACGAAGTACACTGGAGCTTAATTGTACATATAGAGTATCATTCTTTAGTTCTACAGCAGTGGTATAGTTATCTACACCATTGCCTAATAGTTTTGACCAAGATTCTCTTACATGTACTTTATCTAAACCTTTTTCAAGCTTATTTTTTTTAACAAACTCGTTAAGTGCTTCAGAGATGTTTAATATACTATTATTTCTTCTAGTCATATTTTTATATTGTGTATACCTCGTTATTTTTGTTTATAATTTATTCTAAATTTAATGGAGTGTAACGTTTGTATAAATAAACAACATTATTTTGATTTACAATTTCTAAGTGTTTTTTTGAGCTACTTAAAATGGTTTCTTTCCAGCTTGTATAGGCTGACTTGTAATATACATTCAAACTATCATTTTCTATTTTTATTTTAAATGATTGTTTGTTTTCTGAGGTTATATAAGTGCCAGAAAAAGTTGGTTTCATTTTTTTTCTAAATCCGGTTCTATCTTTATTCACCTCTATATAGTCTATCGTTTCATTTATAGTATAGTTTTTTTTTGAGCCATCACTAAACTTAACATGTTCTATTTCCCAATACCCAGAAATATTATTTATTACTGTTGAATGGTCTTTTTTACAGCTAATAAAAAAAAGTAAAATAAAAACATAATAATTACTTTTTGGTAAGTTATAGTTTGAATATTTCATAAGATTGATGAACTTGTTTTATCGCATTTTCTGTTCTTTCAGGATGTGTATCACTTATAAATAGTTGTCCGAAATTTTCATCATTAACTAATTTAATTATATGTGAAACTCTTTGTTCGTCGAGTTTATCAAAAATATCATCTAAAAGAAGTATAGGGTTATTACCACTCTGTTTTTTTATAAAATCAAACTGGGCTAATTTCAAGGCAATTAGAAAAGATTTTTGTTGTCCTTGACTACCAAATTTTTTTATAGGGTATGCATTTATATTAAATAGTAAATCGTCTTTATGTATCCCTACACTTGTGTATTGAAGGAGTTTATCTTTGTTTATTACTTTAGCTAATAATAAATTTAAATCAGAATCAAATAAATCACTCTTGTATTCTAAATTTACAATTTCATTATCACCACTTATGGCTTCGTAACGTATTTTGAAAATTGGAATAAAAATCTCTAAAAAAAATTTGCGTTTTTCAAAAATTTTAAGGCCATAATCAGAGAGTTGTTCATTATAGACACTTAATGTATCATTGTTAAAAGTGTTGTTAATGGCAAAGTATTTTAGTAAAGAATTACGTTGTGCTAGTGTTCTGTTGTATTTAATAAGTAACTGTAGATAGTCTTTATCTCCTTGAGAAATAACGCTATCTATAAATTTTCTTCTTTTATCACTGCCTTCAATAATTAAGTCTCGATCAGCTGGAGAAATAATAACTAGCGGTATAAAACCAATATGATCGCTAAATTTATCGTATATTTTATTATTGCGTTTTATTACTTTTTTTTGTCCACGTTTTAGGCTAATAACTATTTTTTCTTCGATTTCAGTTTTTAAATAATCGCCATTGATAACAAAGAAGGGTTCATTATGTTTTATGTTTTGTGAAGCCACAGGATTAAAATAACTTTTTCCGAAAGAAAGATGGTAAATCGCATCTAAAACATTAGTTTTTCCTACGCCATTATTGCCAACAAAGCAATTAATTTTGGTGTCAAAATTAAAAGATTTAGACTCGAAATTTTTATAGTTAAGAAGAGAAAGCGACTTTAAAATCATATAGCATATAGTCTAAAAAACTTTAATATATCTGTATAGTTTTTACTTTAGAGAGAATGGATGCAAAAATAAGAAATAAATAAGCTTTTTTTTATGGATAAATATATTATTTTTGTCCGCATTAATTCATGAAATATGGCAACATACAAGAAAAGAGGGTACAAACCTAAAACCGTAAAAGAAAAAGAAACAGAAATTGAAGTTGAGGAGCAGCATTCAACTACAGCTGAAGTTTTTAATACCTTAGATGAAACGGCATCTAAAACGGAAGATTTTGTTGCTGCAAATCAGAAATACATTTTTATAATTATTGGTGTTGTTGCTGCTTTAGTTTTAGGGTACTTAGGTTATAAAGAGTTTGTTGGTAAGCCAGCTCAAACGCAAGCTAGTAACGACATGTTTCAAGCAAAAAAACATTTTAATGAGGCGGTTAATGGCGTGTCTTCAGATTCATTATATAATTTAGCTTTAAATGGAAGTGGAGGTAAGTTTGGGATGTTAGATATTATTAAAGAGCACAGTGGTACTCAAGCGGCTAATTTAGCGAATTATTATGCTGGGATGTCTTATTTGAATTTAAAAAAATATAAAGAAGCCATTTCTCATTTAGATGATTTTTCAAGTGAAGATCAAATACTTGCGCCTATGGCGAAAGGAGCTATAGGAGATGCTTTTGTTCAACTAGAACAAAAGGAAGATGCCTTAAAATATTACATAGAAGCGGCTAATATGAGAGCAAACGAATATTCAGCTTGTACATTTTTATTTAAAGCAGGAGTAATTGCTTTAAATATGGGCAAATCTAAAGAAGCATTAGGTTATTTTAATAAAATTAAAAGTGCATATCCAAAGTCTACTGAAGCAAAAAATGCAGAAGTTTTTATTGGAAAAGCAAAAGCAATGCTAAACTAAATAGTCAAAATGGAGATATGGCGACTATAACAAATAATTTATCAGTTTACGATAAGACAGCAATCCCAAATGCGAAACAATTTCGATTTGGGATTGTTGTTTCTGAATGGAATGAAGAGATAACAAAAGGATTATTATCTGGAACAAAAAGTACCTTAATAGAACATGGGGTATTACCTGAAAATATACTTTGTTGGGATGTACCGGGTAGCTTTGAATTAATTTACGGTGCAAAAAAAATGCTAAATCAGAATTTAGATGCCGTTATAGCCATTGGTAGTGTTATAAAAGGGGAGACTCAGCATTTTGATTTTGTTTGTGAAGCAGTATCTCAAGGTATAAAAGATTTAAATGTTCAAAGTGAAACTCCTGTAATTTTCTGTGTTTTAACCGATAATAATATGCAACAAGCAATTGATAGGTCTGGAGGAAGGCATGGTAACAAGGGGGTTGAAGCTGCTGTTGCAGCAATTAAAATGGCTCAGTTAAGAAAGAATTCTTAATTTACTTTTAGTTACTAAATTGTGAGTGTTTTTAAGAAGAGATATGCGATCTAAAGCGTTTTCTAAAGCAAGTCAACAGTTTATAAGAATCTGTTAACAATTTTTATAATTATTTTCTGCAAATTTCTTAGTATTTTAAGTATTTTTGAGTTTTATACTTTAATATAAAAAATACTCTTGTTTCAACAAAAAAAGAATAGACAGTTTAATTATAGATCGCGGTTTTCTAAAGACGAAGAAGCAAACACTTATAAGGATATTACAAAGGAAAAGATGTTAAAACGACCGGTTAGAAAGTCTAGGACCGTAAAATTACCTTTATTAGTAATTATTTTAGTAATATTTATAGTGATGATGTGGTATTTAGATAGAAAAATGAATTAATAGTTATGGGAGCTTTAAAGCAACGAAAAAATAAGCGTTATAGTTATACTCCTCGTTATTATAAAGGAGAGGGAAGCCCCTATGAAATGAAACATAAGTTTGATGATTTTAGAAAAACAGTAGGCGCTAATAAGGGGGTTAAGGCGAAATTTGTAGAAGCTTTAGATGAGTTTAGAAATACTCCAGATAAGTCAGCAAATAAGCGTATACTTATTATTATAGGACTATTAGTAATTCTTTTCCTATTTGTTATAGATTTTGATTTGTCAATTTTCTTCTCAAGATAATTTATGGCAGATATTATTCAATTATTACCAGATCATGTTGCGAATCAAATTGCAGCAGGAGAAGTTGTACAAAGGCCAGCTTCCGTTGTAAAAGAGCTCTTAGAAAATGCAATAGATGCAGGAGCAGTTAATATAAAATTAATTATTAAAGATGCAGGGAAAACTCTAATTCAGGTTATAGATGATGGTAAAGGAATGAGTGTTACCGATGCGCGTTTAAGTTTCGAGAGGCATGCAACTTCAAAAATACGTTCTGCAGATGATTTGTTTCGGCTACACACAAAAGGATTTAGAGGAGAAGCCTTAGCTAGCATAGCTGCGATAGCTCATGTAGAGTTAAAAACAAAACAAGAGAACGACGAAATTGGTACCAGAATAGTTGTAGAAGGGAGTGAAGTGGTTTCTCAAGATGTTGTAGTTACCCCAAAAGGAACTTCTATCTCTGTAAAAAACTTGTTTTTTAACATTCCGGCAAGGCGCAATTTTTTAAAGTCTAATCCAGTGGAGACAAGACATATAATAGATGAGTTTTATCGTGTAGCTTTAGCGCACCCATCTATTTGCTTTTCCTGTTTTCATAACGGAAGTGAGCAGTTTAATTTGCCCCAAAGTAATTACAGACAACGTATAGTAAATATTTTTGGATCAAAAGCAAATGAAAAACTAGTTCCTGTAGAGGAAGATACTGAGGTGATTAAGATTAGTGGATTTGTTGGAAAGCCAGAATATGCAAAGAAATCTAGAGGAGAGCAGTTCTTTTTTGTAAATAACCGTTTTATTAAAAGTGCGTATTTAAATCATGCTATATCTTCGGCTTTTGATGGTTTGCTAAAAGAAGGGGCACATGCTAGTTATTTTTTAAATTTAACAGTAAACCCTGAAACTATAGATATAAACATACATCCAACAAAAACAGAAATTAAATTTGATGATGAGCATACACTCTATGCTATTTTAAGAGCTTCAGTAAAACACAGCTTAGGTCAGTTTAATATCGCTCCAGTTTTAGATTTCGAAAGGGATTCTAATTTAGATACACCATATAATTATAAACAAAAAGAGGAGCCAAGCATAGCTATAAATACGGCATATAACCCATTTAAGGAAGAGAAAAATGAACGTAATTATAGCGTAAGTAATAATAGTAAAGAACAAACAGCAAACTGGGAAGGATTATATGTAGGTTTAGAGTCTAAAAGTACTAAGTCTAATAGTGATTTTAATGAATTGCGTTTTGAGAGTCTTCCTGAAACAGCAAGTGTTTTTAATGATGCCGCCGTTGAGGAAAAACAATCTACATATCAATTACATAATAAATATGTTATAAGTACTATCAAGGCAGGAATGCTTATCATAAATCAGAAAAGAGCACACCAAAGAGTGTTGTACGAAAATTTTCTTCAGCACATTACTATAAAACAAGGAGCAAGTCAGCAATTGTTATTTCCCTTAACATTACATTTTTCACCACGGGAATTGGAGATCATTCAGCAATTAAAAGACGAGTTAGAACATACAGGTTTTGTCCTTAAATTAAAAGATGATGAAATATTAGAAATATCTGGTGTGCCAATGGAGGTGCCAGAGAGTGAGGTTTCTATAATTTTAGAGCAACTTATAAACGATGTAGACAATGAGGTGCCAGATAGCCATTTTAGTACAACAGATTTGTTAGCAAAATCTTTAGCTAAAAGTTTATCTATTAAAACTGGGCAATCTTTAACAAAAATAGAGCAAGAACATTTAGTTAATAGTTTATTTGCATGTAAAGAACCAAATGTGTCACCAACAAATCGAGTTACATTTATTACAATGGCTGTCGATGAATTAGAAAAAAAATTTATGTAGTTTATGATGAATAAAATAACAGATACTGTAAAGCATCTTATTATTATTAATGTTATTATGTTTATTGGTACAATGTCTGTAGGTGGCGGACAATTGTTTTATCAATGGTTTGCCTTATATTTTCCGAAGAATGATTTATTTCAACCTTGGCAAGTTATTTCTCATATGTTTATGCATGGAGGAATGACGCATTTACTCTTTAATATGTTTGCACTTTGGATGTTTGGTACCGCGGTAGAACAAGTTTTGGGGTGGAAGAAATTTTTATTTATATATATATCAGCAGGGTTAGGAGCTGTTCTGTTTCAGTTAGGGTATTATTATTACGATTTTTATACTGCTTATCAAGGGGTATCCGATTTAGGAATGAGCTCTGATTTGTTAAACAGAATAATTAATATAAATGCTGCTGATGGAAATTATATAAAAGGAGAGTTATTGGCAGAACAAATGCAACCGCTGTTGAATGAGTTTGGTTTTAGTACTTCTAAAATAAATAATAGTCCTAATGGCTTTACATCCTTATTTGATATGAATGTTGTTACAACTAGTAGAATGGTTGGTGCATCTGGGTGTATTATGGGGATCCTTGCTGCTTTTGGAATGATGAATCCTGAAGCTAAACTAATGATGATTTTTTTACCAATACCTATTAAAGCAAAATATTTTATACCAGGGATTATACTTTTAGATGTTGTCTCAGCATTAACTGGGCAGTCTTTTTTTAGTCCGAGTAATACGGCATTTATGGCGCATGTTGGAGGGGCAATAACTGGTTTCATCATTATGTGGTACTGGAAAAAAACACAGTTTAATAAAAACCGTTTGTATTAAGTGAGTTTGCAAGAAGACATAAAATATAAATTAGCCCGCTTTAATGTGTTAGAGAAAATAATAGCTATTAATGTTGTTGTTTTTATAGTATCATTTGTATTAAGACGCCTATCGAGAGGTTTGTATATATGGGTAGAATTGCCTAGCGATTTTAATAGTTTTATTATTAAACCATGGACAATAGTTACTTATGCTTTTTTGCATTATGACCCGATTCATTTATTTTTTAATATGCTATGGTTGTATTTTTTAGCTCGAATGTTTTTGAACTTATTTAGCCCTAAAATGGTATTAAATATTTATTTTTTGGGTGCTATTTTTGGAGGATTAGCTTTTTTATTGGGATATAATATTTTGCCTTCTTTTTTTACAGGAAATGCATACGTTGTTGGTGCTTCAGCAGCCGTTCGAGCATTAATGATTTTTTTATGTAGCTATATGCCAAATAAGGATATTCGTTTTTTTACTGTTAATTTAAAACTTTGGTATGTTGGTGTTGCATTAGTAGTGTTTGATGTGTTAGGTCTCTTTGGTTTAAATTCAGGAGGCAATCTTGCACATATAGGAGGTGCTGTATTGGGGTACTTCTATGCAAAACAATTATTGAAAGGTAAGGATATAGGAAAGGGATTTGAGCGTATAATGGATAGAGTAACTGGGTGGTTTAGTTTTAAGGCTAAAGCACCACTTAAAACAGTGCATAAAAAGAAGTCTAAAGTAGGAGGATATACAAAAGGGGATTTCGATTCGTTTAATAAGCAAAAGCAAGTAGATATTATTTTAGATAAGATCAGTAAAAGTGGTTATGATAGTTTAACCGCTCAAGAAAAAGAATTCCTATTTAGGGCAGGAAAAGATTAAGTAAAAAGGGGAATGAAAGGCTTAAATTTTTTTAGTAAAATAATATTTTTTCTCAACTCAATTGTTGCCTTTTTATTGTTGTTGTCTTATGTGTTGCCATTAATCCCCCCAAGAACATTTTCGACCTTATCAGTATTAAGTTTAAGTGTGCCTGTTTTAATTGTTTTAAACGTTTTATTTTTTATTTATTGGTTAATAAAAATAAAGAAACAACTATTACTGTCTTTATTAATTTTAGTTTTTGGGTATTTGTTTTTTGGGTCATTATATAAGTTTTCTAAAGGAAAAACAGTAGCAAATAAAGACAACATTAGCATCATGAATTACAATGTGCGTTTATTTAATATATATAAGTGGATTCCCGAAAAAAATATAGCAAAAAAGTTAGTAAGTTTTATAAAAAAAGAAAACCCAGATATCTTATGTTTGCAAGAGTATAGCCCTCATAAAGATGTTGATTTGTCCTTTTATTCTTATAAATATGAAAAAATCTTAGGAAGCAAATTTAAACACGGGCAAGCTATATTTTCTAAATATCCAATTGTAAATTCTGGTTCAGTATCTTTTCCAAACACATCAAACAATGCAATTTATGTTGATGTAGTTAAAGAGGAAGATACCATTAGAGTATATAATATTCATTTACAATCATTGCATATCGATGCTAATGTAGAAAATTTAGCAAAGAAAGATTCTGAAAAGTTAATAAAAGGAGTTGGAGAAACCTTTAAAATGCAACAATTACAAATGGAATTGTTTTTAAAAGATAAAAATAAATGTAACTATCCTATTTTAATTGCTGGCGATTTTAATAATACCGCTTTTTCTTATGTATACAGAAAAATAAGAGGAGATTTTAAAGATGCGTTTAAAGAAGCAGGGAATGGTTTTGGACGGACTTTTAATTTTAAGTTTTTCCCCGTTCGTATAGATTTTGTCCTTACAGATACGATTTTTAAAGTTAATGCTTTTAAAACTTACGATATAGAATTTTCAGATCACTACCCAGTAATGGCTAAGGTTTCCCTTAAATAAATTTATTTTTCGAATAGAAACCATTTTTAAACGAAAAAATATAAGTTGTTTTGTTATTTTTGTTAGAAAACATAACAATAAATGATTTTTAAGAGGCTTAAAGAAAGATCAAATAAAAAATATATAGAAAAAAGACTCAAAAACCGAATAGTACATTCTGATAAAAGCAAAGTAGAGTCTTTAGGTGTAATTTTTAGTTATGATGAAAATGATAATTTTGATCGGTTTAAAACACTAACAGCAGATTTAGAAATAAAATCGACTAAAACGAGCATTGTAGCTTTTACTGAAGATGTTAATAGCGAAAGTGGTATGTGGGAATCCATATATAACCCTAAAGATTTTGGATGGAAAAATAATATTAAAAGTAAAGGCCTAAAAGAATTTATAAATTATGAATTTGATATGTTAATAAGTTATTATACTAAAGAAAATACTGAGTTAAAACTTATTACAGCAGCCTCAAAAGCAAAGTTAAAAGTAGGCATTTTACAAACAGACGAAAGATTTAATGACTTAATTATAAAAACAGATACCAAAGATATTAAAACCTTTACCGAGGTGCTTATAAAATATTTAAAAATACTTAATAAACTTTAATAATGACATCACCTTTTTTAGGAACAGGAATTGCAATAGTAACCCCTTTTAAATCAGATTTAAGTATAGATCATGATGCATTAACCTCTATTGTTAATTATAATATTAATAATGGTATTAATTATATCGTAATTAGTGGTACAACAGGAGAAAGCGTCACGGTGTCTAAAGCCGAAAAAAGAGAGGTTATTAATACTATTAAAACAGCAAATAATGGCCGATTGCCATTAGTATTAGGTATTGGAGGAAACAATACTCAAGCAGTAATCGATGAAATAAACAGCACAGACCTTTCAGAGTTTTCAGGAATATTATCGGTTTCTCCAGCATATAATAAGCCTACTCAAGAGGGGTTATATCAACATTTTAAATCGGTGTCTTCTGCAAGTCCGGTACCTGTAATTTTATACAATGTACCAGGTAGAACGGCGTCTAATATGTTGCCTGAAACAGTTATAAAATTAGCAACCGATTTTGACAATATAATTGCTATAAAAGAAGCCGGAAATAATGTATGGCAGTATTTGCAGTTATTAAGGGATAAGCCAAAAGATTTTTTGGTTATTTCTGGAGACGATGATTTAGCGTTAGGAATAGTTTTAGCCGGAGGAGCAGGAGTAATTTCGGTTATAGGACAGGGGTTTCCTAAAGAGTTTTCAACAATGATTAATCATGGATTAAAAGGAGAAAATAAAGCAGCTTACGATATCTACTACAGGTTAATGGAGTTCATTGAGTTAATTTTTGCTGAAAATAACCCTGCAGGAATAAAAGCCGTACTAGAAACCTTAAACCTATGTCAGGCAACAGTTCGATTACCATTAGTAGAAGCTAGTAAGTCCTTGAAAAATAAAATAGAACAAGTTTTAGAAAGCGTATAACTTGGGACGAAAGATAAAAGATCCTGGTTTTGGAGCGTCTTCTAACAAAGAGGCTAGCCGTATGGTTAATAGCGATGGTTCTTTTAATATTAAACGAATAAATAGCCCTAAGCAGTTTTTAGAAACATACCATTATTTGCTGAACATTTCTTGGTGGCATTTTTTTAGTTTAGCAGCTATAGGTTTTTTAGCTATTAATACATTATTTGCAATTATATATTTATTTATAGGAATAGAAGAAATCGTATCAGCTTCTAATGTTGTGAAAAGCGATTTTCTTAATGCCTTTTTTTTCTCTTCTCAAACACTAACAACTTTAGGCTACGGTGCTATGGCTCCTAGTGGTGTGTGGAGTGGAATCATTTCTTCTTTTGAGGCTTTTGTAGGATTAGTTATGTTTTCTTTTTTAACAGGGTTAATTTACGGTCGGTTTTCTAAGCCCAAAGCATCAATAAGGTTTAGTAAAAATATTGTATTAAGAGATTTTAATAGTACGAAGGCCATTATGTTTAGGTTGGTTAATAATCGATCAACAGTAATGATTAAACCCAAAATTACTGTAACCTTATCGCTTACGAAACTCAATAATGTAGGTGATTATACAAGGTCTTTTTTTAAATTAGATTTGGAGCGAGACACCATTACGTATTTGCCAACAACATGGACTGTAGTTCATGAAATAACAGAGGATAGCCCTTTGTACGAAATTGATAAAGATGAATTGGTAAATCAAAGTGGAGAGTTTTTATTAATGGTAAGTTATTATGATGAGTCTTTTAATCAAGAAGTGCATCAAATGCATTCATATGAATTAAAAGAATTACAGTTAGATTATAAATTTAAACCCGCTTATTTTTATGATAAAGAAGGAAAAATGGTTTTAGATTATAATTTTTTCGATAAAATTGAACAAATAAAATAGATTTAAGAATTTTAATTATAGAAGTAAAATCATTGCGTTTTTGTTAAAGAAAATAAAATCTTTAATTAATCCTTAATTTGGATGTCTTATTTTTGTTGTATAAAGGACTCTCAATTTGTATGTCTTTATAAATTAAAAAGACAAAGTCCAAGTTTAGGTTTAAATTATATTTTTAAAATACATATTAATAGCGTATTTTTGCATCTTGTTAAAAAATTTATGAAACACCTTTTTTACACTTTATTATTATTTGTAAGTTTAAGTGCATGTAGCGAATATCAAAAAGCTTTAAAATCTGAAGATATCTCTACAAAATTTAAGCTAGGAGAACAACTATATAATGAGGGGAAGTTTTCTAAAGCTAATAAATTATTTGTTCAAATAGTACCCAATTATAGAGGAAAACCACAAGCTGAAAAGCTAATGTATTTATATGCAAATACATTTTACGAAATGAAAGATAATTATGTTGCAGGCTATCAGTTTGAGCGTTTTGCAACGTCTTATCCAAAAAGCGAAAAGGTAGAGGAAGCTCTATATAAAAGTGCAGAAAGTTATTCGAGACTGTCTAGAGTGTTTTCAAAAGATCAAACAGAGACTAATGAGGCTTTAGCAAAATTGCAAAATTTCATTAATGTTTACCCTAATTCTCAATACATTGACAAAGCAAATGCTTTAGTTAAAGACTTGCAATACAAATTAGAGAAAAAAGCCTTTAGTACAGCAAAACAATACAATACAATAGGTGACTATAAAGCCTCTATTTCTTCATTCGATAATTTTATAATTGATTTCCCAGGAACTTCCTTTAGAGAAGAAGCCTTATATTACAGATATAACTCGGCATATTTGTTAGGGACTAAAAGTGTTGAAAGAAAAAAGAAAGAGCGTTTAGAAACAGCAAAATCGTATTATAATGCGTTTAAGAAAGCATATCCTGAATCTAAATTTATAAAAGACTCTGATGATTTAGTAAAGGAAATAGATAAAGAATTAGAACAATACAGCACAAAAAGTTAATATACTATGGATTTAAAAAAGATTGATGCACCATTAAGTACGACTACTTATAATAGAAATGCAGTAGATTTTGAAACAGGAAATATTTATGAAGCAATTTCTATTATTTCTAGAAGAGCAGAGCAAATTAATTCAGAGATAAAAAAAGAACTTATTGAAAAGTTAGAGGAATTTGCAACGTATAATGATAGTTTAGAGGAGATTTTTGAAAATAAAGAGCAAATTGAGGTGTCTAAATTTTATGAAAAATTGCCGAAACCGCATGCTTTAGCAGTTCAAGAATGGTTAGACAGTAAAATATACCATAGAAGAACAGAAGAAGATATTAAATAAAAAAAGCAGATGTCTATACTAAGTGGCAAAAATGTTCTTATGGGAATTAGTGCTGGTATAGCAGCTTACAAAGCTCCATTTTTAGTAAGAGCATTTATAAAAGCAGGTGCAAATGTAAAAGTTGTTATGACGCCTGCTTCAAAAGATTTTGTAACGCCACTAACACTTTCTACACTTTCAAAAAACCCAGTTCATTCTACTTTTTATAACGACGAAGATGAAAATGACCTATGGAATAACCATGTTGAGCTTGGGTTGTGGGCTAATTACTTTGTTGTCGCACCTGCAACAGCAAATACATTGTCTAAAATGGCAAGCGGTACATGCGATAATTTATTATTAGCAACTTATTTATCGGCTAAATGCCCAGTCTATTTTGCGCCAGCGATGGATTTGGATATGTATAAACACCCCTCTACTATAAATAGTTTTGAAACTCTAAAAACATATGGAAATGTAATGATACCTGCTACTTCAGGAGAATTAGCAAGCGGTTTAATTGGCCAAGGGAGGTTGGCAGAACCCGAAGATATAGTTCGTTTTATTGAAGCCGATATTCTAAAACATCTACCTTTATATGGTAAGAAATTATTATTAACAGCTGGTCCTACTTATGAAGCAATAGATCCTGTAAGATTTATAGGAAATCATTCTAGTGGTAAAATGGGGTTTGAAATAGCGAAAGCAGCCGCTAATTTAGGAGCAGAGGTTATTTTGGTGTCTGGACCTACTCATCAAAAAGCGCCGCATAGTTTAATTAATATAATACCAGTTACGAGTGCTCAACAAATGTATGAAGCAGCGCATAAGTATTTTAATTCAGTAAATATTGCTATATTGTCTGCAGCAGTTGCAGATTTTAGACCAAAAGATATAGCCAGTCAAAAAATAAAAAAGAAAGATTCTACGTTAACATTAGAGCTTGAAAAGACAAAAGATATTTTAGCATCGTTAGGTCAAATAAAATCGAATCAATTATTAGTGGGCTTTGCATTAGAAACAAACAACGAACTAGAAAATGCAAAAGGAAAGCTAAAAAAGAAGAATTTAGACTTAATTGTATTAAATTCGTTACAAGACAAGGGAGCAGGATTTAAAGGTGATACTAATAAAATTACAATAATCGATAAAGATGGTGCGATTGTAAATTATGAATTAAAATCTAAGTCTGAGGTTGCTAAAGACATTTTAAACGTTATAATTAAAAAATTAAATGCGTAAACTATTATTATTAATACTATTATTACTGGTTTATAATTTAACTTCTTCTCAAGAACTTAGGGGGGCTGTAGTGGTAAATGCACAATCTACAGGAAATGCAAATGCGCAGATATTTAAAACGTTAGAGAATCAATTAACAGAACTTATTACAACAACTAAATGGACAAATCAATCTTATGAGCCACAAGAGAAGATCGATTGTAATATGGTAATTATTATTAATAAATTTTCTGGAGATCAATTCGAAGCGTCCATACAGGTACAGTCATCAAGACCAGTATATGGCTCATCATATTCTTCTCCTATATATAACGTAAATGATAAGAATTTTAATTTTAGTTATTTAGAATTTCAAAATATTATATATAATCCTAATCAGTTTGAGTCTAACTTAGTTTCTGTTATCGCTTTTCATGTCTACATGCTTTTAGGTTTAGATGCAGATACTTTTGAATTAAATGGGGGAGATGATCATTATAAACAAGCAGAATTAATCACAAATTTTTCTCAGCAAGAAGGAGGTAAAGGATGGAAATTAGAAGATGGGTTGCAAAGTCGTTTTTCGCTAATAAATAACATCTTGTCAAATTCATATAAAGAATATAGAAGGATAATGTATAATTATCATAGAAAAGGATTGGATGTGATGGGAGAGAGCACCAAAGATGGTAAAAATGGAGTGGCCCTAGCACTTAATCTTTTTAAAGAAATGAATAAAATTAGGCCTAATTCTTATTTAGCAAGAATATTTTTTGATGCAAAAGCAGATGAGATAGAACAAATATTTTCTGGAGGACCAAATGTAGATATAACAAGTTTGATAGAAACATTAAATAAAGTGGCGCCAACGCACTCTTCTAAGTGGCGAAATATAAAATATTAGTTTATTTAAGTTTTTGAGTCATTATTTTATTACTGTAAATTTAATTCGTTGTTGCATAGTCGTAAGCAATGTTGCCTTGTTAATAGTTTTTAAATAACTATGAGCTATAAGTGGTTAATAAATTACTCTTATTAGGTTAACTTTGATTCTTTATATATTAAACCATTAATTACTATAATGTTAACAGGACTTTCTATAAAAAATTATGCTTTAATTGATGCTCTTCAAGTTAATTTTAATAATGGATTTACAATCATTACAGGAGAAACCGGTGCAGGGAAATCAATTCTTTTAGGTGGTTTATCTCTTATATTAGGTAAACGTGCAGATTTAAACAGTTTAAGAGATACTACTAAAAAATGTATAATTGAAGCAACATTTAATATTACTGATTATGGTTTAAAAAAGATATTTTCAGAAAATGACCTTGACTACGAATCGCAAACAATAATTCGAAGAGAAATATTACCTTCAGGAAAATCTAGAGCTTTTGTTAATGACTCGCCTGTTAATTTGACCAGTTTACAATTACTAGCAAAGCGTTTAATAGATATACATTCACAACACGAAACGTTACAATTAGTAGATGATATATTTCAGTTTCAAGTTATAGATGCTTTAGCAGAAACGAATTCAGATATTAAAACCTATAAGAAAGAGTTAATTGCATATAAAACCCTGCAAGAAGAATTAAAAATACTTACAAGCTTTCAGGCAGAGTCTATTAAAGAGTATGATTATAATTCATTTTTATTAAAAGAGCTAGAAGATGCCAAATTAGTAAACACAGATCTTTCTCTATTAGAAGAGGAATACGAAACACTAAATAATATTGAAGATATAAAAGAGAGTTTATCCGTTTCTAACCAATTGTTGCGTGAAGAAAATATAGGAATATTACCTAATTTAATCACGCTTAAAACTACGATACAAAAACTAATTACATTTTCACCAAAATATGAAGAATTATACAATCAGGTAAATAGTAACTTAATCGATCTAAATGATGTTTTTTCAACTTTAGAAGTATTACATGATGGATTGGAAGCAAACCCAAATCAGTTAGAAATTATTAGTGGAAAACTTAGAAATATAAATAATCTGATGCAGAAACATTTGGTGCAATCAGTTTCTGAGTTAATTACGATAAAAGAATCTCTTGCTCAGAAAGTTATAGCGACTAAATCTGTAGAGGAAGATATTGCAAAGAAGCAAAAAGAAATAAATAAGGTTGAAGTAAAACTAAATGACTTTGCAAAAACGATTCATAAAAAGCGTTTAAAGTCTATACCCAAATTAAAAAAACAATTAGAATATATATTATCAAGTTTAGGTATGCCTAATGCTCAATTTGATATAAATGTGATGCTTACAGATAATTATTTTTCTAATGGAAAAGAAGAATTATCGTTTTTGTTTTCGGCTAATAAAGGTGGACAATATAAGGAGCTTAAAAAAGCGGCTTCTGGAGGAGAGCTTTCTCGAATTATGTTGGCTATAAAATCAATATTGTCTACATATATAAGACTTCCTACAATTATGTTTGATGAAATAGATACAGGGGTTTCTGGCGAAATTTCAAACAAAATGGGAGAAATAATGTTACAAATGAGTAAAAGAATGCAAGTTTTTAGTATTACACATTTGCCACAAATAGCAGCGAAAGGAAACTCCCATTTTAAAGTTTATAAAGAAGATATAAATGATGTTACAACTTCTAATTTAGTAAAACTAAATGACGATGAACGCATCATAGAAGTTGCTCAAATGTTAGGAGGAGTAGAGGTGTCAAATTCTGCAATAGTCCATGCCAAGCAATTGTTAAATTAATAAACTTAATGAGTTTAAAAGTTTCTTAATTTATGAGCTTAACTTTTAAAAGTTTCATAACTTTACAACTTGTTAAATTGTTTTGTAGTTATCGTTAGCTCAAAAGTAAACTTAAATTACAAAATTATAATATAAAATTATAATAGGGAATACCCCTATCAACTTTTAAATATATAAACATAAAATGTACAATTTATTAAAAGGGAAGAAAGGAATTATATTTGGGGCTTTAGACCCTAATTCTATTGCATGGAAAACAGCCGAACGTGTTCATGAAGAAGGAGGGCAGTTTGTGTTAACTAATGCACCTATAGCTATGCGAATGGGACAGATTGATAAGTTAGCTGAGAAAACAGGCTCACAAATAATACCAGCCGATGCAACTTCTGAAGATGATTTAAAAAATTTGGTAGACCAATCAATGGAAATTTTAGGAGGTAAAATAGATTTTGTTTTGCATTCTATAGGTATGTCTGTAAATGTTCGTAAAGGTCGTTCTTATACCAATCAAAAATACGATTGGACACAAAAAGGTATAGATGTTTCTGCAATGT
>JAHDGB010000137.1 GCA_020627885.1 Flavobacteriaceae bacterium
ATTTTTCTGTTTTTTCTTTTAAAGCCTGTAGTCTCATACCTTTTAGCCTCAGGCCCTATAATATTATTAGGGTACATAAGTGGGAGGTATGTTTTATTATTTTTTTTGTACTTCTTTTCATTATGTTTGCAACCTAGTGTATGTCCTATTTCATGAGCTAAAGTACTTTTTACTCTTACAGTAGCCCAAGCATATCTATACCCCTTATGTTTTCCAATAGCTCCGGCTTCTCCACTTGGAGATAAAGGAAGGATTCCCATGAATAAAGCATCGGTTAAGTATACATAAATTCTGCGCGATTTTTTCTTTTTATTCTTTAGAAGATATTTTAATAAGCGAGGTTTGAAACGGAATTTTTTAGAATGTAACCCACTTTTTTTCTTGAATATAATTTTTATTTTTATCTTACTAAAGGCATATTCTCTTTTAAAAAAACCTACAGAGGATTTAACTCTGGCTTTAAATCCATCACGATCTTGAATGTGATCATAATATAAGTAAAGTTTCCAATCCTTATAATTAACTCTTCGTAATGATGAGGTATTATCATTGGTTTGTCGAGAATCTTCTTCATGAGTTTCACATACTGTTTTTTCACTATTTTGATTGTCTATTATCGCTAATGTGAAGTGTTCTTGCTCAATTAAGTTAATTAAATTATCACTAGCTTTTAAACCTTTAGTGTTCGTTTCTCTTTGCGTTTTTATGGAATAACTTAATATATAGTCAAGATCGTTATTAGTGTAATTTAAAAACAACTCCTCTTCGTTATACGATATTACAATATCATCGCTTACATAAGTGCGATCATTTTTGAAAAAAGGGTTTTCTCCTTCTGTAGTAATATTTGTTACTTTTTTCAAGTTTTGACTAGCAATAGTTAAGTCTTCATTAATAGGTATTTTAATACTACCAGTCGCTAAAATATTTTCTAAGTTTTTAAGAGAATACTCTTGATTTAAGTTTAAAACAGTTCCGGGTTGTTCCTGTACTGTTGTTTCAGTAGACTCTAATTTTTCATTCTCGCAAGAGAACATGAAAAATAAAAATCCGAGGATTAAAAAGAATGGTGTTTTTTTCATAGCGTTTATGCTTTTTAATGTTTTTTTTGTTAAAAAAGAGCTATCATTTTCGATAGCTCTTTATTGTGAGAAATAGCTAAAAGAATTAGTCTTCGTTTCGTAACGTGTTTTTAACTATTTTTCCGTTTCTTCTTTTAAAGCCTTTAATCTTTTTTGTTTTATAAGTATGCATAACTGAATAATAGCTTTTACCATTCTTTTTATATCTTTTGTCATTATGCGTAGCGCCAAGAGTATGTCCAACTTCATGAGCAAGTATTGTTTTTTCAGTTACGCTAGACCATGCATATCTATACCCTTCTTTTTTACCAATAGCCCCAGCAGATCCTCCTGCAGGTTTATGAGGAGGTAAAAAAGTAGGATGTCCAGCTTTGTCGCTTAAAAAAACATATATTCGATGCGACTTTTTTTTCTTTTTCTTTTTAAGATATTTTTCAAGACGCAATTTAATGACATCAGAAATATTAGCATAGATCCCTTTTTTTTGATAGTATCTGAATTTTATATTTACTTCATCTACAAAGGCATATGCTTTTTTAAAAAAATTTAGTGATGATTTAACGTTAACTTTAAATTTGCTATAATCTTCAATGTACTCCTTATCGTAATACAAATATATTTTCCAATCTTTATCATCAACTCTTCTTAATGACGATGAGTTATTGTTAGTTTTTGATAGTTCAGTTTTATGAGAGTTACATGCATTTTTATTGTTGTTTTGCTCATCTGTTATTGCTAAAGTGAAATGCTCTTGTTCAATAATGTTAACCAAATTATCACTGGCTTTTAAACCTTTCTTGTTACTAGCTCTTTGCGCTTCTATAGAATAACTTAAAACATAATTAAGATCGTTATCAGAATAGTTTAAAAATAGTTCTTCTTCGTTGTAAGATACTACCATATCATTGCTTACATAAGAAATCATATTATTAAAGAAAGGGTTTTCGCCTTCAGTACTAATGTTTTCTACCTTTTTAAGGTTTTGAGCACTAATAATTAAATTGTCATTAATAGGAATTTTAATACTTCCAGAGGCTAATGCATTTTCAATGTTTTTAAGAGTGTACTTTTGGTTTAAATTTAAAACAGTTCCAGATTGTTCTTGTACAGTTGGTTCAGTAGGGTCTAGTTTTTCATTCTCGCAAGAGAACATAAAAAATAAAACCCCGAGGATTAAAAAGAATGGTGTTTTTTTCATAGCGTTTAATGTTTTTTAATGCATTTTTCGTTTTTTATAGATGCATTAATGTTAATAATGTATTGAAGTATAACAACTAACAAGAGTTTCACCCTACTTTTTATTATGACTTTTTTTGTAAAAAAAATAACACACATGTTAAATTGTTGTTATAGGATGGTTTTAAACTTGTATTTTTTATAATTAAATGTTGTGTTTTAATATTTAATTTGTGTTTTATATAAAAAGAGCTGTCATATTAAATGATAGCTCTTTTAGGATTAAAGAATGGAGGCTAAATAACTTTAGTCTTCGTTTTGTAATGCGTTTTTAACTATTTTTCTGTTTTTACCTCTAAAGCCTTTAACTCTTTTTTCTTTATATGAGTGCATAACTGCATAATATCTCTTTTTGCTCTTTTTACTTCTGTATTTTTTATCATTATGTAATGCGCCAAGGGTATGTCCTACTTCATGAGCAAGTGTTTTTTTTGAGCTTATATTGGCCCATGCAAGCCTATAGCCGTCTTTTTTACCAACATGAGCTAATCCATCTTGAGCTGTGATTTCTTCTGGAGAAGGAGCATATAGAAGTGTTTTATTATGCATAAACACGTAAATTCTATGCGACTTTTTCTTTTCTTTCTTTTTAAGAAAATTTAAAAATTTTGCAAGAACATCTTCAGAAAGCCCAGGTAGTATTTTGCTCTTCTTTTTGAACTTAAATTTTATATTTGCATCATCTACATACGCATAAATTTTTTTGAAAAAGTTTATAGATGATTTAACATTAACTTTAAATTTGCTATAATCTTCAATATGCTCCTTATCGTAATACAAATATATTTTCCAATCTTTATCATCAACTCTTCTTAATGACGATGAGTTATTGTTAGTTTTTAACATTTCGTTTTCATGCGCAACACATGCTTTTTTTACAGTGTCTTTATAATCTATTGTTGCAAAAGTGAAATGTTCTTGCTCTATAATATTAACCAAATTATCACTGGCTTTAAGACCTTTATTGTTACTAGCTCTTTGCGTTTTTATAGAATAACTTAATAGATAATCAAGGTTATTATCTGTATAGTTTAAAAATAGTTCTTCTTCGTTGTAAGATATTACCATATTATCGCTTACATAAGAAATCATATTTTTAAAGAAAGGATTTTCGCCTTCAATACTAATGTTTTCTACTTTTTTAAGATTTTGAGCAGTAATGGTTAAATTATCATTAATAGGTATTTTAAAGGTTTCAGTAGCTAGTACTTCTTTCAGGTGTTTTGCAGAATAAGCTTTGCTTAGATCTAAAACAGTATTAGTTGCTGTTTGTTCTTGCTCAATAGTTTCCAGTTTTTCATTCTCGCAAGAGAACATAAAAATTAAAAGCCCGATGAGGATTAAAAAGAATGGTGTTTTTTTCATGTGTTTGCTTCATTTTTAAAATGCACATTTTGTTTTTTTAATGCATTTTTGTTAATATTATATATAGTGTAAAAACAAGATAAAAGAAGAACACCCTACTTTATAAAAGAGTTTTATGTAAACAAAAAGGCAATAAAAAACGAATACACCTGACTGTGAGGTGTTTACTTTTTTAAATGTTTTTTTTCTATTTTTATAGAACTAAATTTAGACTTCTTTGATGTATTGAAAATAACTTAACGTTAGTTTATGATGTAATTGGTATAAGAACTCATTGAAGAAACCATTTTAATATGAAAGACTTAAACGACAATCTAGATTCCCCTTTTATACTTAAAGTTAGTTTTAATAAACTTTTATCTCGTTATGAGGAACTAGTAGAAAGTGATGATAAATATATTGCAGCTAAAGCAAAACGAATTTTAAAAACCCAAAAACCTTTTCCTGTTTTAAGAGATGGATTTAGCGAAATAGCTTTATTAGAAACTCATAAAAGAGAAATCAAGTTTATTTTGCAAGACTTGTTTAGTGAAATACTAACTCTAAACGAAATAAAAACAGCATCGATACCTTTTCATAATATTATTTTTAATACGTCTAAGCGTTTTCAAAATATTTTAAAAACAGCAGGAAAAGATTTTGAGCTGGTTGTAGAAAATATGCCAGAAGACGGCCGCTATATTATTGCATGTACTATTATTTTAAGTTTTTGTTATGATTATAATTTAAACACCAAGCGACCATTTTTTTATAAAATACCAGATATCAATGGTATTATTCGTCATTATAAAATATTGTACAATGCAGATTTTATGGAAATTATTCCTACAGATAAAGCTATAGATATTACCCAAGAGGATGTTGATGAATTGATTGATAATTTTGATAATATAGAATTATGGAAAGCCAAATTTCCTCCCCAAAGCTATATGCTAAATGGTTTTGTTATTTCTAATATTTTCGATGTGACAGACGACCAAGCTATTTCTAACATAAAATCGGAATTAATAGGAAAAGAAAAGCGTAATGACGAAAATTTTATAGAAAGTTTTGAAACTATTTTTAGTTCGCTTTTAAGTTTAAAAGATTTACAAGTAGGCTTTACAATTTACAATAAAGAAGATGAGGTTTTTGAGCGTGTTTATGGCACAGGGATGCGTAGTTTTTTGTTAAATGAATTGGATGTTAACTCCTGTAAAGAAACATTATGTAAATGGTCTTACCAACAGTTACTAAATGAAAACAAATATGTTGCAATATCTAATATAGATAAAATGATAGCATCTCAAAACGATCAAATGCCGCATGTAAAACTGTTTTATAAACAAGGAGTGAAAAGCATTATTCTTGCACCAATAGCTAATGAAAATGGATTGATGGGGGTTCTAGAGCTGGCCTCTAAAACGCCTAAAGCTTTAAATACTATAAACGCTAACAAACTGGTAGATGTTATGCCTTTTATTGTGGCAGCAGTTGAACGATCAAAAGAAGAAGAAGAAAATTTAATCGAGGCTATTATACAAAAAGAGTGTACAGCTATTCACCCAAGTGTACATTGGAAATTTAAAAAGGAAGCTAAGCGTTTTATAAAAGAACAGTTAAACGGAAATCAAGTTGCGTTTCATAAAATAGTTTTTGATGAGGTATACCCACTATTTGGACAAATAGATATAAAAGGATCGTCAGAGGCAAGGAATTGGGCAACAAAAGAAGACTTGTTTTTACAATTAAATGCAGCAAAAACAATATTAAAACAAGCGATAAAATTAGAAAAACTGCCTATTTATGAACAGTATTTGTATAGGATAGATACTTTCTTAGACAAATTAAATTCTAACTTCCAGGTAGATAGTGAACAAAAAATTAATGCCTTTTTTCAAAATGAAATTAATACGCTCTTTATGCATATGCTTTCTATTAAAAAGTTAGAAAATGAAATAGTATCTTATTTTGAGGGTATAGACGAGAAGTTGCATGTGCTTTATAAACATCGTAAAAATTATGATGAAACTGTAACGTTGATAAATAAAAGGATGGCGAATCTGTTAGACCGTAAGCAAACTAAAGCACAAAAAATGTATCCACATTTTTTTGAACGTTTTAAAACAGATGGCGTAGAGCACAACATGTATATTGGTGAGGCAATAACTAAAGAGAAAAGTTTTAATCTTATTTACTTATACAATTTGAGGCTATGGCAATTGCAAGTCATGTGCGAAATGGAAAATGATTATTATCAAATGCAATCCGATTTTCCAGTGGCTTTAGATGTTGCATCTATGATTTTAGTTTTTAATCAACCCTTATCGGTTAGTTTTAGAATGGATGAAAAACAATTTGATGTAGATGGAACATATAACGCGCGTTATGAAATTGTGAAAAAACGAGTAGATAAAGCATATATAAAGGGAACAACTACACGTATAACAGAAAAAGGAAAAATAACAATTGTTTACTCCCAAAAAGAAGATGAGCGAGAGTATTTAAAATATATTGAGTTTTTGCAGGCTAAGCAATATTTAGATACTGATATAGAAATAGTTGAATTAGAAGACTTGCAGGCAGTAACTGGCTTAAAAGCTATTAGAGCAAAAATATTATACAATAAAGGTAAAGGAGAAAAAGAGTTTTATACTTATAACGATTTAATGAAAACGATTAAAGAATAGTTTTTAGTTGTAAGTTTTTTCGTTAGAGAAGAGTTTTTAGTTTTGTCTACAGTCTACAGTCTACAGTCTACAGTCTACAGTCTACAGTCTACAGT
>JAHDGB010000138.1 GCA_020627885.1 Flavobacteriaceae bacterium
TGCCATGTGGTTTTAATACACGATACATTTCTGCAATGGCTTTTTTTAAATCTTCAGCTTTAAAAATATTAAATAAACAATTTTGAGCAGCAACATCAATACTATTATTTGCTACTTGGAGATTCATTGCGTCTCCTTTTATAAGGTCTACAAATTCACTTTTAAACCATGGGTTTAGTGTTTCAGCTTCTAAAAAGTTTTTACGAGATGCTTCAAGCATTTCGTCGACAATATCAATACCAATGACGCCTCCTTTTTGGCGGTTAAAATAAGAAAATTGTAAGAGTTCCATTCCGCCACCTACACCAACATATAGCATTTTAGGATTGTTTGTTAAATCCCTGGCATTAACAGTGCTGCCGCAACCATAGTTCATTTCTTGCATTATTTTAGGGATTTTTAGCCCAGGAAGTTCCCAAATAGGATTTGTTGTACAGCATAAACCAACATCTGGTGTTAATGCAGCTTCTTTGTATACATTGTGGGTAGTGTCTAAGTAACTCATATGTTTTAGTATGCTATAATTGTTTTATTAACGCTTTAAAAAGGGTAATCATGTCTGGTTCTGCTTTTTCTGCCATTGCTATAATATCTGAAATATCTACAGGTTTTAGGTTAGATGGGTCGCATTCATCTGTTAAAACTGACACGGCTGCTACATTTAATTTTAAATGATTGGCTACAATAATTTCAGGAACGGTACTCATTCCTACTGCATCTGCACCAATTATTTTAAGCATTTTGTATTCAGCTTTGGTTTCTAATTGTGGGCCAACAACGCTAGCATAAACCCCTTTGTGAAGTTTAATATTATTGGCTTTAGCAATGCTATGGAAAATAGAATTGATCTTAGAGCTATAAGGTTCACTCATATCTGTAAAACGTTCTCCTAACTCTTCAACACCTTTAAATGCTAAAGGGGAACTTCCTTGAAGATTAATATGATCCTCAATAACCATTAACTCTCCTTTTTTAAAATTGAGATTAATAGCCCCAGCTGCATTAGAAACAAGTAGGGTTTTTATACCAAGTTTTTCCATGATACGAACAGGAAAAGTAATGTCTTGTAGCGAATAACCTTCATATAAATGAAAGCGACCTTGCATTACAATTACTGTTTTGTTTTCTAATGTTCCATAAATAAGCTTTCCTTTGTGAAATTCTACCGTAGCAGTTGGGAAATGAGGAATGTGATTATAACTTACTTCATTAATTATGTTTATTTCATTGGTAAGTTGGCCTAATCCAGTTCCTAAAATAATTCCAATTTCTGGGCTTTCAAATCCTTTACTTTTTAGATATTCTGTTGTTTCGTTTATAAATTTTTGCATATAATAATAATACGTTATTCTACATTAAATTAAGAGATAATTAGCTCTTAGGTTTGTTTAAGATTAATAGAGATTAAAGATACATTAGAATTTAAACTTGATAAAGAAAGTATTTTATTTTTAATGCACATATTTATAAGTAGGGTTTAAAAATAGGATATGTTTCCAAATCTTCTGCAAAATCGATATCATTAAGTGTTTCAAGAAACTCTATTTTTAAGTCTTCTATGTCTTCTAAGTCTTTTAAAGTTTCTTGAAAAACAGTATTAGTTCCCCAATTTTTATTTTTAAATATTGTTTGGTGTAGTGTTTTCATCCCTAATAAATAGTAGCCGCCATCTTTAGCCGGGCCCATAACAAGATCATTACTATTTAAGGCTTCAATTGCTTTTTCTATATGCATGGCGTTTAAATCGTATAAATCACTTCCTATAACAATCACTTTTTCATAATTGTGCTTAAAAGCATTTGTAAAAGCATTTTGCATGCGTTCTCCTAAATGAGTGCCTTTTTGAGCTTCTTTCATATACATGGTATTATCCCATATATCATCTTTATTAATTTTTACAGAGTAACTAATAAGTTTATCGATATTTGTTTTTCTTAATACAGTATCGGTATGTTTTAAAAGAATTTTGTATACTTCTAAAGCATTTTTATTTCCAATACCTTTTGCTAATCGTGTTTTTACTTTTCCTAATTCTGGATTTCTAGTAAATACAATTATTAAAGTATTATTTTTTTGTTTTATCACTAACTCAATTTCTTTTTTACTTCTATTTTTTTAGTATCGTTTAACGCCCTTTTCAAGCCATTTGCTCCACTCTTTATTAAAAGTATGAATGGTGTCTGTTTCTTTTTCTTTAGAGTCATAGACGGTACACCCTTTGTTTTTCCATTCAAAAATACCGCCATATAAATTTTTTACATTAGTATATCCAGCGGCTTTTAGTTTTTTTGCGATTACTTCAGATCGAATTCCTAATGAGCAGTATACAACAATTTCGTTTTCTTTATTTGGGTGTAATTTCATGATAGAATCTAACTGAAAATGATCGTAGCCTATAGGAATAGCATTTTTAATATGGCTTGTTTTGTATTCCTTAGCTTCTCGGGCATCAAATAAAATGACCTTTTTTTTAGGTTGTACCAACTCATCGACAGTAATATAGGGTATGCTATTATCATTATATTGTTTTAATAATTTATCTAGCTTTTTTTGAGAATAGCTATATGCTGAAATAAGAAATAAAATGAATACTATTTTTCTTTTCATAATGCTAAGTGGTTAAGCAACTGTGCCTTGGCAACTGCTTCCAGCTCCAGCAGTACAGCCATAACAATGCTGAGAAATAATTATTTTTCTATTCTGTAACAATTCTTCATTGTATTCGCTAACATGCTTAACTTTACTAGCGACTTTTAAATTAAGCATTTGGTTAAAATCACAATCGTATAGCCAACCATCCCAGCTTATAGATATGGTGTTGGTACACATCACGTTAGAAACTGCAGATGGATTAAAAGCATCTACCAAAGCATACATGTAATCTTCATAATTTTCAGAAGCAATTAAATAGTCTAAAAACCTTGAAATGGGCAAGTTTGTGATTGCAAATAAGCTGTTAAATTCAATGTTAAAATCTTCTTTTAACGCTTTTTTAAAATCTTTTTCCATGGCCATTTGATCGCCTGGGAGGAAGGCGCCTGATGGATTGTATACAAGGTCTAGTTTTAAATGACTTCCAGTTATGCCGTAACCTACAGCATTTAATTCTTGTAATGCTTTAATCGATTTGTCAAAAACACCATCACCCCTTTGTTTGTCTGTTTTCCCTCGAGTCCAGTGTGGCATTGAAGAAACGACATGAACATTATGTTTCTTAAAAAAATCGGGTAAATCGTAATACTTTTTATTTGCTCGTATAATGGTTAGATTAGAGCGGACTATAAAGTCTTTAATGCCAGCTTTTGATGCTTCTTCAACAAACCACCTGAAATTAGGATTCATTTCTGGTGCTCCGCCAGTTAAGTCTAAAGTATGTGCTTTAGTTCTTTTTATAACTTCTATACATTGTAGCATAGTCTCTTGAGTCATAATCTCTTTTCGGTCTGGACCAGCATCTACATGGCAATGCTCGCAAACTTGGTTACACATATAACCCAGGTTTATTTGAAGTATTTCTAAGGTGTTAGGTATTAGCGGAAACTGATTTGTTTCGGCAATTTTATCTTTAAAAGTTGGTAACTCACCATTTTTAAAGATACCATTCGATAAAATTTCTAATTGTCTATTACTATTTGCTAAATCACTTTCTCTTTTTTGAAGCGATTTCATTTTTAATTTAGTCATAAAATAATTTTGACTGTTTCATTATTTTAATAAATATTTTTAGATATAAAATTTACCCATCTAATTTATTCACTTTATTCATCATCTGTACACCATGTACTAAAGTTGCACCACTTTTAATAGCAGCCCCGACATGAATGGCCTCCATCATTTCCTCTTTAGTTATACCGCGTTGTAATCCGTCTTTAGTATAGGCATCTATACAATAAGGGCATTGTTCGGTATGCGATACGGCTAATGCAATTAACGATTTTTCGCGGGCAGTAAGTGCCCCTTCTTCGAAAACTTTTCCATAATAATCGAAAAATTTATCGCCTAACTCTTTATTCCATTCGCTTATTTTTCCAAATTTTCTTAAATCTGCCGGATCGTAATATGTTTTTTGCATGTAAATTAATTTTAATGCTAAGATATATTGAATTTTATAAGTCGGAAACAATATTATTACATAACAGTAACTATTATTATTAAATTAAGAAGTTTTACTTTCGTACAACTAAATACTCAATATATGAATGATTATTTCTTTATTATTACAGTTCTAGTAGTGCTATCTGCCATTTTTGGCTATATTAATGTGCGTTTTTTAAAACTTCCAAACACCATTGGCTTGATGCTCATTAGTATTGTGTTTACACTCGGTGTTTTTGCATTAAGCTATTTTGATTCGACCTTACTTGAAGCCGAAAGTTACATTATAAAACAGATAGATTTTAAAATGGTTTTGCTAGATATTATGCTAAGTTTTTTGCTTTTTGCAGGAGCTTTACATACTAATTTTCAGCAACTAAAAGTTCAACGATGGCCCGTTTTAGTGTTTTCAACTTTTGGTGTTTTAGTTTCTACTTTTTTAGTAGGAGCAGCGATTTTTTACTTTTTGAAAATAATAAGCCTGAATGTTGATTTTATATATTGTTTGCTCTTTGGAGCTTTAATATCTCCAACAGATCCTATAGCTGTTCTAGGTATTTTAAAAAAGGCTGGTGTTCCTAAAAAATTAGAAGTAAAAATTGTTGGAGAATCATTATTTAATGATGGTGTAGGTGTTGTCATATTTTTAACGATTTTTCAAATAGCAGCAATGGGGACAAGCCAAGTAGAAGTTTTAGATGTTGTAAAACTTTTTGGGCAAGAAGTTATAGGAGGTATTCTTTTGGGCTTAGGTTTAGGCTGGATAACTTATAGGCTAATGAAATCGATAGACGATTACCATATTGAGGTTATTATAACACTAGCTGCAGTGATGGGTGGGACAATAATTGCACATAAGTTGCATTTATCGGCACCTTTGGCAATGGTTGCTGCAGGTTTGTTAGTAGGTAATGATACTGTTCGAGGTACAGCAATGTCTGAAATAACAGAGAATTATGTAGATAAATTTTGGGAGCTTATAGATATTTTGTTAAACGCTATCCTTTTTGTTTTAATAGGGATGGAAATGCTTGTTTTAACGTTTAAAATGGAATATATGTTTGCAGGTTTAATAGCAATTCCATTAGTATTATTGTGCCGTTATTTATCATTACTATTACCTATAAATTTATTTAACAAAAAATTAGATTTTGTCCCCAAAACAGATTTAATAATGACTTGGGGAGGGCTTCGAGGAGGTATTTCAATAGCTTTAGCTTTGGGGTTAACCGAGGCGATGAATAGAGATTTGTTTTTGGTAATTACTTATATAGTAGTAGTGTTCTCCATTTTGGTACAAGGGCTAACCGTGGGAAAATTAGTTAAACGTTTAGGAGATATGTGATTATAAATAAAAAACCCAATCAAATTGATTGGGTTTTTAGTGGTGGTGCCTCCAGGAATCGAACCAGGGACACAAGGATTTTCAGTCCTTTGCTCTACCAACTGAGCTAAGGCACCAGTGCATGATTGCGGGTGCAAATATAAACTCAATTTTAATATTCGCAAAAGAAAACTTATAAATTTTCATTTTTGTAAATTTGAAACCTTTTTTAGATACTATGAATTTAATAATAGATGTAGGTAATTCTTATGTGAAACTGGCTGTTTTTGATAAAGAAGAGCTTGTAGAAAAAAAATCGGTAAAGGCTCGATGTTTTCTCGAAGCAGTAAATAATATAGGAAATAAGTATGTTGAAATAAGTTATGTCATTATAGCTTCGGTTGGGAGATTAGATCATTCCGACCTTAAAGCATTGAAAAAGCGATTTAATGTTTTTGTTTTAGATGTAAATAGTAAGCTGCCTTTTAAAAATTTATATGCGACTCCAAAAACTTTAGGAATAGATCGTATTGCATTGGTGTGTGGTTCTGTATCTAAGTTTTCGGATAAAAATGTTTTAATAATTGATGCAGGAACCTGTATTACATACGATTTTATCGATTCTAAAAACAATTATTACGGGGGTGCAATTTCACCAGGGATTGGCTTGCGATATAAAACATTGAATGTATTTACAGCAAATTTACCTTTGCTAGAAATTAAAATGCCGAGTGAATTAATAGGAGACTCTACAGAAAACGCAATCCATTCCGGAGTAATATATGGTGTTATAAAAGAAGTCGATGGTATAATTAGCGAGTATAAAGAAAAATATAGAGATTTAACAGTAATTTTAACAGGAGGAGACGCTAAATTTTTGTCAAAACAATTAAAAAGTAGCATATTTGCCAATTCAAATTTCCTTTTAGAAGGGTTGAATTATATTTTACATTTTAATTTAAACGAATGATTAAAAAACTTGTATTAGTTTTTAC
>JAHDGB010000139.1 GCA_020627885.1 Flavobacteriaceae bacterium
AGGGTTTTTTATCATTGAGTTGTTTATTAAGTGTTAGAGTAAGTTAAGTACAGTTTAGATTGATTGTTTTCTGAAAATTCATTTAATTTATATACAATAATTTGGAATTCAGAATCAAACAAAAGATGTTAAAGAAATTTAACATCTTTTTGTTTTAAAATAATACCATGTTATACATTAATAAAATATATATTAAAAAAGTAGGGTTTTTTATCATTGAGTTGTTTATTAAGTGTTAGAGTAAGTTAAGTACAGTTAGATTGATTGTTTTCTGAAAATTCTAAAATCTTTTAAATACTTCAGACTATTAAAAAACGATTTATAGAAGATTCAGAATCAAAAAAAAGTGTTAATTAAATTTAACACTTTTTTTGTTAAAAAATCACATATAACGTTTCCAATATTGAGTAGCATAGAAAAAACCAATATAGCCTCTTACTATTAAGATATTAGAATCGTCTTCATCTAAAGAAAATCTTAATCGATACACTTTTCCGTCTTGAGGATCTAAAATCGTTCCTTTTTTATAATACTGCCCTTCTTTAATGGCTTCTCTTATAATTTCCATCCCAAGCACTGGTTTATTATAATCTTCTCCTTTACACGCTTTACATGGCAAATCTTTTTTTGTGGCATCAAATATTTCTACTATTTTACCATAGACCTTTCCTTCTCTTTCAAAAATATCTACAACAGATTTGGCTTCACCTGTTTCATCATCAATTGTTTTCCATTTACCAAACACACTTTGAGAAGTGGCAGAAAACGATATTAATAACATGCAAATTGTAAAAATTAAATTTTTCATAACTAAATGGCTCTTTTTTTTAATTGATTTATAGACATATTAAGCTCAAAACCCAATAACAAAATATTAGCATTAAGCCATAAATAAAATAATAATATTAATAATGCTCCAATTGATCCGTATAACTCATTATATTTTGAAAAGTTTTCAATATATAATCCAAACAAAAAAGAAGTAATCATTATAAGTATTGTAGTAAAAAAAGCTCCTACAGATAAAAATTTAGAGTGTCTTCCTTCCTTTGTTCCAAAATAATATAACATTGCTGTTGCCAAGTATGTCATAATAATAAAAAATACATACTGTGCCATATTCGCCCAAAAATTAGTTTCCCTACGCATATCATATCCGTATTTATCTAATACATCCATTAAATTTTCAACCACGTATATTTGAAAGTACCCTAGCACTGCTACAGTAATAATTAATAAAAACGCTAATATTAATGCCACACCTAATGCATATAAATATTGTCTTACCGCATTTCGTGTTAATTGCTCATGATAGGAGTTTTCAAAACCCGAAAATAAAGCATTAACTCCATTAGTCATTAAAAAAATAGCAACCACAAATACGCTCGAAACTAACCCACTATTAGAATTATTTCCTTTTAAATTTTCAAAAATATTATCAAAAAAGAAATCGGTTGTTCTTGGTGGTAATACCGATTCTAAAAAAGCTAAAAAATCGTTTTCAAAGCCATCTATAGGTATTTTTGGAATTAAAATAATTACGAATAATAAAAAAGGAAATAACGCCGTAAAAAAACTATAAGCAATCGCGCTAGCTCGGGATCCCAACGTTCCTTTTGCTATTCCTATAACATATAACTCTAATAAATCGTATAAGGAGAGTCCCTTTAAGCCTGGTAATTTAACTTTCCCTAGTAACTTCACAAACAAACTAATAATAGGAATTTTAGCCAATTTACTCTCTATGTTCTGAGACATACTTTTTATTTATTTTGAATCCCAATATATTACATTACAAGTTACTAATATCCTAAGCCTTATAGTAAATTATAATTTACTTAATTTACTGCTTTTAAACTTAGATCCATATTATAAACGGAATGAGTTAAAGCTCCAGAAGAAATATAATTTACTCCACAAAGTGCATAATCTCTAATTGTTTTTTCGTTAATACCACCAGAACTTTCTGTTAAGCATTTATTTCCAATTAATTTTACTGCTTTTTTTGTGTCTTCGTAATTAAAATTATCGATTAATATTCTATATACTCCATCGCTTTTTAATATTTCTGAAATTTCAGATAAGTTTCTAGCTTCAACTATAATTTTTAAATCGCGATTTGTCTCTTTTAAATACTTTTTCGTTTTATCTATAGCTTTAGTTATACCTCCAGCAAAATCTATATGGTTATCTTTTAACATAATCATATCATATAAAGCAAACCTATGGTTTTCTCCTCCTCCAATTTTCACAGCCCATTTTTCAATTGCTCGAATTCCTGGTGTTGTTTTTCGAGTATCTAAAACTTTTGTTCCTGTACCTTCCAGTAAATCTACAAACTGCCTTGTTTTTGTTGCTATTGCACTCATTCTTTGCATAGCATTTAGTACTAATCGCTCAGCCTTTAAAATAGATTGTGAAGCCCCTTCAACATAAAACACAATATCCCCATATTTTACTTTACTCCCTTCTTCTATTAGGGTTTCAACTTTCATCTTAGAATCTACATAATTAAATACTGCCTTTGCAAACTCTATTCCTGCTATTATTCCTTCATCCTTAACTAATAATTTAGCCTTGCCCATAGCGGTAGTTGGTATGCACGATAATGAACTATGGTCTCCATCTCCTATATCTTCCCTAATGGCATTAGAAATTATACCATCTATTTCTTTATCGAATTGTTCTTTTGAAATCATTTGCAGTTTAGTTTATTGCTAAAATAATAATTGATTTTTGATTAACGATTCTAGATTCTCAATTTTTAAATCATCTTTAATAATTGGTTCTAAAAATATGGTTCAACTTTTTATTTAGTTTATGCATTAGTTGTAAATTTGTACATGACGATTAAACTCCTTGCCATTGGCAAAACTGACAATAAACAATTACAGATTTTAATTGATGAGTACATAAAACGCTTAGGCTTTTATATAAAATTTGATTTTGAAATCATACCCGATATTAAAAACTCTAAAAACTTAAGTGAACAGCAACAAAAACAAAAAGAAGGCGGTTTAATATTAAATAAATTAGTCCCTACTGACGTTTTAATACTTTTAGATGAAAATGGAAAGCAATATGACTCAGTTGGTTTTTCAAATTATCTCCAAAAACACATGAACTCTGGAATAAAACGCTTAATCATAGTAATTGGAGGGCCATATGGCTTTTCTGAAGCCGTTTACAACAAATCGTATGAGAAATTATCACTATCTAAAATGACTTTTTCTCACCAAATGATTCGCTTATTTATTATAGAACAACTCTATAGAGGCTTTACCATTTTAAAAAACGAACCCTATCATCATAGATAACATATTATTCTTTTTCTTTTTTAATCTTTTAATCAAAGCTAATGCAAATCGTTTTCGCAACAAACAACTTAAATAAACTTAAAGAAGTACAAAAACTAATTCCAAATAGTATAGAGTTATTAAGTTTAAAAGACATAGGTTGCTTTGAAGATATACCAGAAACGCAAGATACTATTAAAGGAAATGCTATTCAAAAAGCAGAATATATAAAAACACATTACGGTTATAATTGCTTTGCAGACGATACAGGTTTAGAAGTTAACGTTTTAAATAATGAACCAGGAGTATACTCTGCCAGATATGCAGGCCCTCAACGTAATGCTAATGACAATATGGATAAACTATTATTAAACCTTAAGGATCATGATAATAGAAATGCCCAATTTAAAACAGTTATTGCTTTGCGCCTTAATGGCAAACTGAAAACTTATACAGGCATTTGCAAAGGCCAAATAACAACCATTAAAAAAGGCGAAAAAGGATTTGGTTATGATCCCATTTTTAAACCGAATGGGTATGAAAAAACTTTTGCAGAAATTAATTTAGATCTTAAAAACAAGATAAGTCATCGTGGTAAAGCTATATCATTATTAGTAAAACATTTTTCTTCCTTGTCCTTTTTATAAAGGACGTAAAAATTTGCCTACTAAAATACCTTATAATTTGTTTTCTATAATTACAAATCTAATTTTCAGTCTTAAAGAATAAAACATTAACATGAAGCCCTAATAACCTATTCTATCTATACTTTAGACAGATAATAGCTGAACACTATAAATATAAAAACCAAATTATTATATATCATATTTACTATTCACATAATCTAAAGTGTTAAAAAAGTAGGGTATCCCCAAATTGAGTTGTTTATAGATTAAGTGCTAAATGTGAAAAAAATATTTTTTTAACAAAAAAAATATAAAAATTATTCTTTTTATTAAATATAACAACTAATAAACATAAAAAAATACAAAATTACTTGTACATATATCATATTTAAAAAGTTTGTTTCTATCATTAACAATAGCACTATTGTTCAACCACATTAAAAACATTTTTATTATGAAAAAAAAACTATTAAGTTTTAAAATCATTACAAAAAACACAATGCTACCCATTATGTTTTTTTGTACAATGTTCACTTTTTCTCAAAGCAATTCATTTTGGAAAAAAGCTAGATTAGCTAACAGTTCCCAAATAATACCCTCAAAAAAAGATCTACCAACAAAACAAACTTATAGTTTAGATATTAATGCCTTAAAACAAGCATTAAATGCAGCCCCAAAAAGAAATAGTTCAACAAGAATCTCTAATACTATTATTTCTTTCCCCAATGCAGATGGAGAATTAGAACGGTTTAAAATTATGGAAGCCTCTGTAATGCATCCCGATTTAGCAGCAAAGTATCCAGATATTAAATCGTATGCAGGGCAAGGAATAGACGATCCTACTGCTAGGCTACGATTTAGTGTCTCCCCTTTAGGACTACAAAGCATGTGCTTGTCCGCCATAAGAAAAACATCATTCATTGAGCCATTTACAAATAACTCATCATTATACACAGTATACAAAAGAGAAGACAAAACTTCAGACAGAGGTGGTTTTGAATGTAAATTAACCGCTGCTGCAAACAAAGCAGCATCAATAAATAATGGTTTAAGGAACGCAGATGATGGGGTTTTAAGAACCTATCGTTTAGCAGTATCTACTACCGGAGAATATACTGCGCATCACGGCGGTACTAAAGCACAAGCTTTAGCTGCAATAAACACCACCATGACTAGAGTTAATGGTGTATTTGAGAACGATTTTAATGTGACCATGCAATTAGTTGCTAATAATGATGATATCATATATACTGATGCTAACTCAGATCCTTATAGTAATAATTACAATGATGAAGCGCAAAGAACCATAGATAATGTCATTACCGCAGCCAATTATGATATAGGGCATTTATTTGTTCAAGGAAATAATAGTGGGTCCGTTGGAAGAATAGGAAGTGTATGTCTTGATGCAGACAAAGGAAAAGGACATACAGGAAGTCAAAACCCTTCTGGTGATGCTTTTGACATTGATTTTGTTGCACACGAAATGGGTCATCAATTTGGAGCAAACCATACACATATGTTAAATGGAAATGAGCCAGGAAATCATAATGGTCATATTGAGCCAGAAAGCGGCTCTACAATTATGGGTTATGCAGGGTTAGGAAATGCCCAACAAAACGTACAACAAAATAGCGATCCTTATTTTCATGCTTTTAACATACAACAAGTAACCAATTATGTAAAGAACACCAATTGCCAAACCAATACCAACACAGGAAATGCCGTACCAGTTGCCGATGCAAAAGCAGACTATACTATACCCAAAGGAACGGCCTTTGTTTTAGATGGGTCGGCAACAGATGCTGATGCAGGAAATGCTTTAACATACTGCTGGGAGCAAATGGATGAAGATGATGCAGTAACAACTTCACCAGGCGTAAATAATGCTAATGGCGTTGCTTTTAGATCATACTCACCAACAACCAGTACTAAAAGGTATTTTCCGAGATTAGAAACTATTAAAACAGGTGCCACTTCCTGGCAATGGGAAGCCGTACCAAATGTGGCCAGAACTTTAAATTTCAGATTAACTGTTAGAGATAATGTTGCAGGAGGAGGAAACAACCACAGCGATGATATGGTGGTTACTGTAAATGGAACTGCTGGACCTTTTGTAGTGAACACGCCCAATACTAATGTCACTTGGGCAGTAGGAAGCACTCAAGCTGTAACTTGGAACGTTGCAGGAACCACTGGTAATGGCGTTAATGCTGCTAACGTAGACATTTACCTATCCACAGATGGCGGAGATACCTATCCTATTTCATTAGCCACTGGTGTAACTAACGATGGCTCTCACGATATTACCGTACCAAATAACATTGGCACAGAAAACAGAGTAATGGTTAAAGGCGCTAATAATATTTTCTTCGATATTTCTAATACTAATTTTACTATTGAAGCTGGCGCTGCTTGCACCGCTACTACCCCTAACAATTTAGCGGCTTCTAACATAGGAGATACAACTGCTA
>JAHDGB010000008.1 GCA_020627885.1 Flavobacteriaceae bacterium
ATGAGGCTTTTTATATTATAATAAGAGTAGATTATAGTTTCTATAAGTCTATTTCTTTACTTAAAGAACCATCTCTTCGTATGATAAAATAGTTTTGTACCCTTTTTTGTTAAAATACGACCTAACATAAGATTCATCTCCCGTAACTAAAATAAAATCTCCTCCCCAACCCCCAAGACTTTTTATTGCATTTTTATAATCACTAAAAAGTAATTCTTTTACCGGTGTTTGATGTGTTATTTCTCCAATTAAGATTTCGTGCTTTTCTAATAATTGCTCAAAAGAATTAAGAGAGGTTGTTTTAATTAAATCTTCAGTTATACGATTTATTTCTTTTAAATAATGAGAGACATCATTTTTGTTGTCATGATAGGTTTTGATAGAAGCTCTGCTGTCTTGTTTTTTATTTAAGTGTACAAAGAATAATTTAGATTTATATGATGGTGAAAAATTTACCAATTGAATAGTGCTATTTCCGTTGGTTAAAGAGTAAATAATGGGGCTCTTTATCTGAGCACAGGCTATGTCGTAACCACTGCCACCAAAAGTAGCTTCAGAGAGTTTAAAAGCATCGATATTTGCCCATTTAGCAATATTATTTAATAAAGTAGAGGAAGAGCCCAGTCCCCAATTTTTGGGAAAGTCTAATTTTGACGTTACTTTTAATCCTTTGCCTTTTTTAAAGCTGTTAGATAAAAAACTAATGTTTAGGTTGTTAGCGGTTTTTAGGATTTGTATTAAACGTTTTGAAATATCATCTGTAGTATTATTTTGAGTATAGGAATTCGTTAAGATTTCTTCTAAAGAAAATGAGTTTTTAAACCAAATATTTCCTTTATCATCAATGCTTTCCCATTTTAATTGAGGGGCATTAATAGCACTAATGGTTAGAGATTGTCCATGTTTAGTTGGGATGGCTAAAGCCTTTGCTCCATCTAAAACAATATATTCTCCAGTAAGAAGTAATTTGCCGTTGCTATAAAAGGTTTTCAAAAATTTAAGATTTAATAAAAAATAAATTAAGAAATTAGGTGCTTAAAATTACAAATTTTAAGCACCTAATTTCTTAATTTTTCAAGTTTATCAACTACAGCACTATGTGTTACTGTATTAGTTTTAAAATGAGTAATTATTTGTTTTTTTTCATTTTCCGAAGCATTAAACTGGTTTAAAATATTCATTAAGTGCATTTTCATATGGCCTTCTTGAATGCCAGTAGTGGTCAGAGAGCGCAAAGCAGCAAAATTTTGAGCCAAACCAGCAACAGCAACAATTTGCATTAATTCTTTAGAATTGGGTTTGCCTAATAATTCGGATGATAAATTAACAAGAGGGTGTAGTTTTGTTAAACCACCTACAGTTCCTAAAGCCAGTGGTATTTCAATCCAAAACTTGAATCTGTCGTTTTTTATTTCAGCATGGGTTAAACTTGTATAAGTGCCATTTTTTGAGGCATAAGCATGTATCCCAGCTTCAACCGCTCTAAAATCATTCCCCGTTGCTAAAACAACTGCGTCAATACCATTCATAATGCCTTTATTGTGAGTAACTGCACGATAAGGTTCTACCTTAGCAATATTAACTGCTTGTATAAATTTATGAGCAAATTCTTTTGCGTTTATGTTTAGATCTGCTAAGTCTTCTATTTTGCAATTTACTTCTGCTTTAACTAAACAATCAGGAACATAATTAGATAGGATACTCATTACAATTTCTATAGTAGAATCTAATTGTTTTTCAGCTTCTGTTTTAAAAGTTTTAGCAAACTGTTCCAAGCACGAATTAATAAAATTCGCTCCCATAGCATCTAGAGTTTCAAAAGAGGCATGTAATTGGTAATAACCGTCTATACTATCGGTTTTATTTCGTAGTTCAATATTAAGAATGCCACCACCACGTTTATCCATATTTTTGGTTATTGGTTTGGCATCAGAAATGAGTTTTGGTTTTATAGTATTAAAAAATGTATTTAAGGTCTTAAAATCGCCATGATACATAAAATGCACTTGGCCAATTTTTGTTGTAGAAATAACCTCAGTCTTAAACCCGCCTCGTTCTAGCCAAAACTTAGCAGCTTTGCTAGCAGCAGCAACAACAGAGCTTTCTTCAATAGCCATCGGGATGGCATAAAGTTTATTGTTAATTAAAAAGTTTGGTGCTATACCTAATGGTAAATAGTAATTAGTAATGGTGTTTTCTATAAATTCATCGTGCAATTGTTGTAGTTTTTCATTACTATTCCAATATTGAGTGATTATTTTTTTTGCAGATTTTGAATTAAAAAGATAATGCTGTAGCAACCACTCTATTTTTTCTGATTTTTTTAATTTAGAAAATCCAGAAACCGACTTGTTCATTTTAAGATATAATTTTGAAGCGCTAAGATAGTATACTAAACACAAACATAATAGTTTATTGTTAGCTGCTTAAATAAAATATAATTTGCCATTATTATTTAAGTTAATTCCTATTAGTTATGTGGATTTAACTGTTAATAGTTAGTGTTTTTTGCTATATTTTTAGTAAACTTGACATTAATTTTACACAAACACCAATATTAATGCGGTTTATTACACATTTGGTTGTGATTTTTTTCTCTCTAATCACTTTAGCATCAGCCCAAAAAAAAGAGATATCACTTGAAGAAATATGGAATGGTTCATTTAAAACTGAACGTTTAGATGCTCTTCATTCTATGAAAAATGGGAAAGAATACTCCGTTTTGAATTTAAATAAAGAAACAGGAACCACGAGTATTGATATTTATGACTACAAAACATTAAAAAAAGTAAAAACAATAGTTAACTCTTCAGCATTACAAGCTATCGATAATTTTTCTGATTATGCTTTTAGCGAAGACGAATCATTGGTGCTTTTGGCAACAGATGTAGATCCTATATACAGGCATTCAACATTAGCAAGGTATTATGTTTATAATATTAGTGCTAATAAATTGTCTATAGTTTTTGAAGAAAAAATACAGGAGCCTACTTTTTCTCCTAATGGCAAACAAATTGCTTATGGGTATGATAACAATCTTTATATTAAAAATTTAGAATCTGGAGAGGTAAAACAAATAACGTTCGATGGTGAGAAAAATCAAATTATAAACGGTATTACGGATTGGGTATATGAAGAAGAATTTGCTTTTGTTAGGGCTTTTGAGTGGAATTCAGCAAGTAATAAAATAGCATATATCAAATTCGATGAGGCCGATGTACCAGAGTTTTCTATGGATGTATATGGCTCAGAATTATACCAAACTCAACAAGTTTTTAAATATCCTAAAGCTGGTGAAACCAATTCGAAAGTATCTTTGCATATTTATGATTTAAGAAATAAAGAAAACCAAGTTGTTAAAGTCGAAAAGAAATATGATGATTTTTATATTCCTAGAATTAAATGGACGACCAAGGCTGATGTCTTAAGCGCCCAATATATGAATAGAGACCAAAATGAATTAGATCTATGGTTGATTGATGCGAAAAAAAACAAGTCGACCTTGGTTATAGCTGAAAAAGACATAGCCTATATTGATATAACAGATAATTTAACGTTTTTAGATGATAATAGTTTTATCTGGACAAGCGAAAAAGACGGATACAACCATATATACCATTATAGAGAATCAGGAAAATTAAAAAACCAAATTACTAAAGGGAATTGGGAGGTTACAAACTATTATGGTTATGATGAGAAAGTAAATAAAATATATTATCAATCTGTAGAAAACGGATCAATTAATAGAGATGTTTATGCTATAGATTTAAACGGAAGGAATAAAACAAGATTAACTAAAACAACAGGAACAAATAAAGCCGATTTTAGTGCAGATTTCACCTATTTCATCAATTCATTTTCAAGTGCAACAACACCACCAGAATACACTTTAAACGAATCGAATACAGGAAATGTCATAAAGAGCATAAAAGATAATGATGTATTAGCCGAAATAATTTCAACATACAACACTTCTCAAAAAGAGTTTAGTACGATTAATGTAAATGGAAACGATTTAAATATATGGACGCTTAAGCCAGCAAATTTCGATGCTTCTAAAAAATATCCTTTGTTTATGTTTCAATATTCTGGTCCTGGCTCTCAACAAGTAGCAAATAGATGGAATAATGCAAACGATTATTGGTTTCAATATTTAGCACAAAAAGGATATATAGTTGCTTGTGTAGATGGAAGAGGAACTGGGTTTAAAGGTGCAGAGTTTAAAAAAGTAACACAAAAAGAATTAGGAAAATACGAAGTAGAAGATCAAATAGAAGCAGCCAAAGTTTTAGGTAAAAAAAGTTTTGTAGACGAAAGTAGAATAGGCATTTGGGGGTGGAGTTATGGTGGTTTTATGAGTAGTAATGCTTTGTTTAAAGGAAACGATATTTTTAAAATGGCCATTGCAGTAGCCCCAGTTACAAGCTGGCGCTTTTACGATACCATATATACCGAGCGCTATATGGGTACTCCGCAAGAAAACCCAAGCGGGTATGATAATAATTCTCCTATAAACCATGTCGGTAAATTAAAAGGTGACTTTTTGTTAATTCATGGTTCTGGGGATGATAACGTGCATTTACAAAATACAATGCGAATGGTTGAGGCACTAATTCAAGCCGATAAACAATTTGAGTGGATGATCTATCCAGATAAAAACCATGGTATTTATGGCGGTAATACCCGTTTACATTTATATAAAAAAATGACGAATTTTATTAACAAAACTCTTGGTGATAAGCTTCCTAAGGCTAAAGCCAATGTTAATGAAATGAAAATAAAAGGCTAATATTAAAAATTCTAATTAAACTAATTTAATAAATCTATGTCAACAGTAGTTAAAGCACCCCATGAGAAAGAGCTATTTGGTCAACCTATAGGGCTTTATATATTATTTTTAACAGAAATGTGGGAACGTTTTTCTTATTATGGAATGCGAGCTCTATTGGTTCTATATATGACATCAGCTACAGTAGGAGATGAAAGAGGTGCGGGTTTAGGCTGGACAAGTAAAGAAGCTTTAGCACTTTATGGATGGTATACTATGTTAGTTTACGTTATGTCTATTCCTGGAGGAATGATAGCAGATAAAATATTAGGCCAAAAAAAATCTGTTTTAATTGGAGCAATAATATTATGCCTAGGTCATGGTGTTTTAGTTTTGACAGATATTTGGGCATTTTATACTGGTTTAGGGTTAGTTATTATTGGCGTAGGCTTATTAAAACCTAATATTTCTACTATGGTAGGAGGCCTTTATAAAGAAGGAGATATAAGAAGAGATAAAGGATTTAGTATATTTTATATTGGAATTAACCTAGGCTCTTTGTTAGCAACTATGATAGTTGGGTTAGTCGTTGCAAAATGGGGATGGCATGCTGGATTTGGTTTAGCAGGAATCGTAATGGTTTTGGGACTTATAAATTATGTATATGGGCAAAAATATTTAAAAGAAGTTGGAGATTTTGTGCCAAATAAGGAAGATGAAAATGAGGTTTCATATGCTAATCTTTACGCAAAGCTATTTAATTCTAGCTCTTCAAAACAATTAATTATAGTTGGTATTTTAATACTAGCATCTGTATATGGTTGGTATACTTTAGAGTGGGGATATGGATTGTTGTTTATTTTTTTAACGGCCATTACAGCATTATTGATGATGATATATAAAGAACTAGAAACACAGGTGTTTAAAGATCGTTTTTTAGTGTTATTATTATCATTCATTATGGTAATTATTTTTTGGGGCGCTTTTGAACAAGCAGGTGGATTAATGAATTTATATACAGAAACGAATACCAATAGAGACTTTTTTGGATGGGAAATACCGACGGTTATGTTTCAAAGTTTAAATGCTGGTTTTATTATCATATTCGCTACTCTTATTGCTAGTTTTTGGGCAAAAAGAAAGCTAAAAGGAAAAGAAGCCTCTTCTTTATTTAAAATGGCGTTGGGTATTATAATTATGGGATTTGGATTCCTATTTATGGTCTTTGCAGCTATGGAGTTTGATAAGTCAGGAAGTTCAAGTATGATTTGGTTGGTATTAGCATATTTATTCCACACAATTGGAGAATTATGTATTTCTCCTGTAGCTTTATCTTTTATTACAAAGTTGGCACCTGTTAAATATGCTTCATTAATGATGGGGGTCTATTTTGCTGCTACTGGATTAGGAAATAAAGTCGCAGGAATTGTAGGTGAATCTGCAAGTGAGTATGGAGAGCTTACTATTTTTTCTGGAATAGTAATATTTACTGTTGTTATTGGATTATTATTTATTTTAATCTTAAAGCCATTAAAAAGGCTAACTCATGGGGCAGAAGAAAGTGAGAGAGTTTTAAAGAATGAAGAAGCTGAAGGTTTTGAACTAGCTGATAATAACTAAACCAACTTATACATATGAATACTGATATCGAAAATCTATTTAAAGATAAAGTAATAGGGCACCCTGCAGGTTTATTTGTAATATTTTTTACAGAAATGTGGGAGCGTTTTTCATTTTATGGAATGCGTATTTTATTGGTTCTATTTTTAACGGCTTCCATGGTTAGTGATAACCCAGGATGGGAGTGGCCTAGAGAGCATGCATTAGCTTTAATTGGCACATATGGATCATTATTATATTTAACACCAATTTTGGGAGGATGGTTTGCTGATAAGGTTTCTGGCTATAGAACAGCAGTAGTAATTGGTTGTTTAATAATGGCTCTTGGGCATTTAGCTATGGCTTTTGAAACGACAATGAGTTTTTATTTAGGCTTAGGGCTGTTAATAATAGGTACTGGTTTTTTTAAACCGAATATGACTTCTATGATTTCCGAAATGTATAAAGGAAAGGAATCTAAAAAAGATGGTGCTTATACCATTTATTATATGGGAGTTAATGCTGGAGCATTTTTTGGAATGATGTTATGTGGTTATTTAGCCGAGAATAAAGGATGGAGTTATGGCTTTGGATTGGCTGGTATTTTTATGTTTATTGGATTAATTCAATTTTGGCTTGCTAAAGATTTGTTTGGGAATATTGGTGGGAAACCTTCTAAAACATATGAAGTAGAGTTGCCACAAAATATTAATGAAGAAAGCCCTTCAATTAATAATGAAACAAAAGAAAAGGAGCGTTTAAATCCTTTTACTTTATTCGATAAAATATTGATTGTATTATCATCCCTAGGCGGCTTGTTATATCTTTTTAATGATCCTTTGGAGAAGATTGAAAAAATTAATTTGTTGCCATTTAGTATTGGGGGAATGAGTGGATCTAATGTTGTCGTTTTATCTGCTCTTATTTTGTTTTTGATATTACTTATTTCAAGAGTTGTTAGGTATCTTCCAATAGTTAGAGACCGTATTATTGCAGTGTCTATATTTGGTGTGTTTACTGTTTTTTTCTTTGCGTTTTTTGAACAATCATTAGGTTCAATGACCTTATTTGCTAGGGATTATACCGATAGGCAACTAGTAGGGAGCTCAGCAATGATTTTTAAAATAGTAGACTTGTTATTGACAACAATACCTTTAATATTAATTACATGGGTGCTATTCTTATTAGCAAAGAAAACCTATTCTAAAATTGGATTGTCAAATATCTTTTTAGCTATCGCTTTTGCTGGATTATGGTTTTTGGTAATATATAGATTAATAGACAAGTTTTCTCAAGAGGGTAATGAAGTAGAAGCTACATGGTTTGGTATACTAAACTCTTTTTTCATAATTACATTGGCACCTTTGTTTTCTAAATGGTGGGAAAGTAAATATAACCCAAGTGCTGCTATGAAATATGGAATTGGTTTAATCCTTTTAGGTTTAGGTTTTGCCTTTTTATCTTATGGTACTTTAGATATTCCTCAAGGTGCAAAAACGGCTTCAGTAAGTATGGTATTTTTAATTTTAGCTTATTTATTTCATACTATGGGAGAATTATGTATTTCTCCTGTTGGCTTATCATATTTAAGTAAGCTAGTGCCAGGAAGAATGATAGGCTTTATGTTCGGAATATGGTATTTGGCTATTGCTGTAGGTCAAAAAGCAGCAGGTACTATGGGGGGGATGATTGATAAAATAAGTGAAGAATATTCTTTAAGTACATTCTTTTTAATATTTACTTTAATCCCTATTGGAGTAGGGATAATATCTATTGTTTTAAATCCATTACTTAAAAAATTAATGCACGGTGTGAGGTAATACAAAAGCATCTCAATGAATATAATAAGCCTTGATTAACATATAATTAAGGCTTTATTTTATAATTTTTTGTAAATTGGGCATAACTTTTGCTACTACAAGACTATGAAGAAACTACTATATACAGCTTTGTTTGCACTTTTAATAACTGTAAACTTACAAGCGCAAGAAATTAAATGGGTAACATTTGAAGAGGCGGTTGCGCTTCAAAAAAAGAACCCTAAAAAAATTATAATGGACGTATATACAAATTGGTGTGGTCCTTGTAAAATGCTAGATAGAAACACTTTTGGAAATAAAGATGTTGCCAAGTATATAAATGAAAACTATTATGCTGTAAAATTTAATGGTGAGGGTAATGAAACGATTAAATTTAAAGATAAGGTTTTTGAAAACCCTAATTACGATCCTGCTAAAGCACGTAGAAGAAACTCATCTCATCAGTTAGCGGCTTATTTTAGTGTAAGAGCTTATCCTACATTAGTGTTTTTAGATGAGAAAGCCGATTTTATAGCGCCAATTACTGGGTACAAAACCCCACAACAATTAGAATTATATGTAAAAATGTTTAACAAAAATGAACATTTAGCACTAACGAGTCAGGATGCTTTTGATGATTATTATAAAGCCTTTTCACCAGAATTTAGTAATTAACTAATTGCATTTTAATATAAAAGCACCCTTTTCTCCAGTATAGTGAAAAGGGATTTTTTTTTCTTTACAAGATTTTTTCCATTTTAAAATTTGTGATTTATGATTACTGCCATCCGCAATAATTGTAAGTGGTTTTATAGAGTCAATTATTCTGTTTAAGTTAATTTTTGGAGTATTGGTTAGTAGTATGTAATCTGGACAAAACTGTTTTACATTATAAACACCGGTGCTATCAATAACTAATAAATAGCGATTTTTTATTTTGAAAATAGGATCGAGGCTGCTCTTAGTTATCTTATTAATACGATGTGCAATAGTATAATTACGGAAACTGCGTTTTATTTTTGACACGTCAGAATTACTGTAAAAGGCTAAGAATCGGTTCTTTTTTTTTGCAATGACTGTTGTTTTATTTTTGTGAAAAATGATAAATTCATTTGATTTTAAATGTAGTTTATGCTCAATAAAGTTACTTTGAAATAGAACTATTGCAATTAGTAAAAAAAGGAGTCTATTGTAATTGAGTTGCCTACAAACTTTGGTAAGCGCAATAATTAAAAGGTAGCTAGTTATAAGTTGGATAGTGTTAAAAGGAATGTCTATAAATATAAATTCATTTTGTTGAGCAATCCATTTTATAAATTGGTTTAAAAGGTTAATTAGTGAGGCATAAAAGTTAGCAATAAATTCGGGTAAACTATTTAAAATTGCTAACAGGATAACTAATATTCCTAAGCCAATAATAAAGCCTAAACAAGGAATAATTACAAGGTTTGAGAGAAAGAATAGCCCCGGAAATTGATGAAAATAAAAAAGACTAAGCGGTAAAACACCAAGTTGGGCTGAGACAGAAACGGTTAAAACTTGCCATAATTTTTTTAATACGATCCATTTCGGATTCCATAATTTTTGTAATATGGGCTGGATACTAATTATGGAAATGACTGCGACATAGCTTAATTGAAACCCCAAGTCAAATAAAAACAAAGGTTTAAACAAGAGTAAAACAAACACTGAAATTGCTATCGAATTGTAAGTATTTACAGGCCTTTTTATATGCATCCCAATTGTAATAATGCTGAACATGGTTGTAGCTCTAGTTACAGAAGGCGATAAGCCTGCAATTATTGCAAAGCTCCATAGAACTCCAAGAGTAAATAAAATTTTTAATATGCTATTGTGCTTAAAATAATCTAGAAGTTGGGCAAATGGTGTTATGAGCATTAGTATAATCCCAATATGTAAACCCGATACTGCAAGGATATGTATGGCCCCAGCCTTAGTGTAGTTATCATAAATAACGGGATTAATATTTTGTCGTTGCCCTAAAATCATCGCATTAACTATAGAAAGCTCATCTGGCATAAAATGATAGTTTTTTAATTGGTTCTCAATGTGTTTTCTTAATTTTTCAACATGCCCAAATAGAGAGTGTGTCTTTTTTTTGTGCTTGTATAGAGAAGAATTGTTACTCGTTATTTGATGATATATATAATGTTTTTTTAGGTATGCTTTATAATTAAACTGCTGGGGATTTAAAGTTTTTTTTATTGTTTTAAACAATGAGCTGACGGTTACGATATCGTCAATTTTTAAAGTAGAATTAAGAGTGTCTTTTTTTATATTTAATATTGATTTTCCAGAAGCATTTTGCGAATTAATAAATAGTATATCTATAATATATTTATTGTAGTAAAGGTTCGATTTTAATACTTTATTAATTCTAAAAGTGATTAATGTATTTGTTTGTTTGTTATTTAAAAAATGAGTGTAATGGTTCGAGTATTCTTTTTCATTATGAACACTTACCGTTAATATTCCGATAAAAATGATAGTGCAATAAGCTATAACGCCAAAATATATGGTTTTTGAGCTTTTGTTTAAAAATAATTTAGAAATTAAGAGCGCTATAATTAAACATACAACTAAAATTATAGCTGTATTAATAGAGCATGGTTTTAAATAGCCAATTATTATACCAACAATAAAACCAATTGTAAGTTTGATAATTGTAAAATTAATAGGTTTCACGAGTTCATGATTTACATCAAAATGAACCTGAGAAATTAGTTGAATACATTGCTTTTAACAATGATAAAGGGAAACCTCCATTAATAGATTTAATGAAGTTTTACAAAAGTAGCGATTTTATTTTATAGGTATTTCGAAGTATTTAAAATAAGAGAATAACTTACAATTTAAAAGGTCAAAATAATTATAAATTAAAAAACCCGTCTAGCTTGTACAAAGGCAAAGTACCAATATTTTTCGGCAAGGTTAGATATTATAACCCCTTTACTAGTGGAAGAATGAATAAATTCTACATGGCCAGTCCTAGCAGTAGTTACTAAACCTACATGATTTACTGTACGACTTCCTTTTTTTGTGGCAAAAAATAGCAAATCGCCTTTTTGCACCTTCTTTATATCTACCCATTTACCATGGGTTGCCATATCTTTTGATATTCTTGGAAATACAATTTGCTCTTCTTTAAAAGCTGTATAAATCAAGCCAGAGCAATCCATTCCTTTTTTTGTTGTTCCTCCATATTTATAGCGCGTTCCTTTATATGATTTTGCATTATCAACTACTTTTAAAGCTAAAGGACTGATTGATGTTTTTTTTGTGCCTGTTGTTTTAGTCGGTGATTTTTTCGTGTTAATTTTTGATTTTGAACTTCCGCAGGATAATAAAAAAATGAAGGATAAAGAAATGAAGACTAATTTTTGCATAACATTAATTTAAAGCTTTATATATAAGTTTAGCGGTATAATTACTAGCTCCTTTGCCTCCAAGAGCTTTTTCTAAGTCGTAATAATTTAGAAAAAGCTTAGCACGCTCATAAGGATCGAGTATATTGTCCAACTCTTTTTTTAATTGTTTAGTATTAAAATCATTTTGAATTAACTCAGTGACCACTTCTTTATTTAAAATAAGATTTACCAAAGAAATGTATTCTAGTTTAACCAAGCGTTTACCTATCTGATAACTTAGCCAATTGCCTTTGTAACAAACAATTTGTGGAACTTTAAAAAGTGCAGTTTCAAGAGTTGCGGTACCAGAAGTAACAATGGCAGCAGTAGAAATGCTTAGTAAATCATGAGTTTTATTAGATATAAAACTAACATTAGCTTTTTTTATAAATTGGTTATAAAAATGATAATCCTGATTAGGGGCCCCAGCTATAACAAATTGATAATCTGAATAACTATCAACAATACTTAGCATTATAGATAAAATTTGAGTAATCTCTTGTTTTCTGCTTCCTGGAAGTAAAGCTATAATTGGTTTTTTATTAAGTTTATGCGTGGTTCTAAACTCGTGTTCATCTACTTGTTTTCTATCTGCAATAGCATCAATTAAAGGATGGCCAACAAAATGAACAGGGAAATTATGCTTGTTTTCATAAAACCCTTTTTCAAAAGGAAGTATAACGTATAGTTCGTCGATATCTCTTTTAATGCTATTAACTCGTTTTTCTTTCCAAGCCCATACCTGTGGAGAGATGTAATAATGTGTTTTATAATTTTGTGCTTTTGCCCATTTTGCAATACGTAAGTTAAAACCAGGATAATCTATAAAAATAAGAACATCGGGGTTAAATACTTTTATATCCTTTTTAGCAAAAGCAATATTTTTAGTAATGGTACGAAGGTTTTTAATCACTTCAACAAAACCCATAAAAGCAAGTTTCTTGTAGTGTTTTACAAGAGAGCCACCTACTTGCTGCATAAGATCGCCACCCCAAAATCGAAATTCAGCATTCGCATCTTCCTTTAACAACCCTTTCATTAAGTTAGAGGCATGCAAGTCGCCAGAAGCTTCTCCAGAAATAATATAATATTTCATTTACTATGATTTATTATGTTTAGTGGTATGCATTTTTTTAAATTACATTGTTATTATAAAAACTAAAGCAACAATTAATAAAGACATTAATATTCCCTGTGCAATTTTATCTTTCCTTTTGTTTAAGAAGAAGTAAAACACGGGCAAGTTTAAAAGTGCTCCTATGCTAGCACGCTTAGCTAGTAGTTTAGATGATAGCCCCTGTTCTATTATCTGATCTATGTTCAAATTTAATTTTGCACCTATAAAGGCTGTAAACAGTATCAGTCCTATAGTAGATACTATAATGCCAATTATAAACCCTATAATTATATCTTTTTTATGCATTAAAATTCCATGAGTTTAATTGTTGAATACAATGATGAGCTGTCAAATCAAACTGAACAGGGACTACAGATATATATCCGTTTTTAAGAGCCCATTCGTCTGTGTCTTCCCCATTGTCGTAATTTTCAAATTTACCAGTTAACCAATAATAATCTTTCCCTTGCGGGGTTTGTCGCTTATCAAACTCCTCCTTCCAATTCCCTTTTGCTTGTCTACATATTTTTATGCCTTTAATTGCATTCTCATTGAGGTTAGGAATATTTACATTAAGAACAACTCCTTGAGTTAACCCATTTTCTAAAACATTTTTAGCTATAGTTTTTACATGTGTTTTTGCAGCATTAAAGTTGGCATCCCATTTATGATTTAAATGAGAAAAACCAATAGCAGGAATACCTTCAATACCAGCTTCAATAGCAGCACTCATTGTTCCGGAATATATTACATTTATTGACGAATTAGAACCATGATTAATGCCAGAAACGCATAAGTCTGGTTTACGGTCGAGTATTTCATTTACTGCAATTTTAACGCAATCGGCAGGAGTGCCAGAGCAGCTGTATTGAAAGTTACTGATTTTTTCAATATGTAGTGTTGAGTTTATGGTAATTGCATGTCCCATACCACTTTGAGGGCTATTAGGAGCAACAACTACTACATCTCCAATGCTTTTCATAATTTCAGTAAGTGCAATAATTCCAGGTGCGGTGATGCCATCGTCATTAATTACTAAAATAAGAGGTTTTTTAGTCATTTTTAATTAAATTATATCAAGCAAAAGTACATAATTTCTTAGTGAAACCTTTAATTCGCTTAGTTTAACAAAAAATAGTGTTAATAGTCTTTAATTGGCATGGTTTTTTCTTTATTTTAGTAAATTCATAAATCGAACCCCTAAAAGAAAAAGAGATATGCAAAGGAAATATAATATTTTAGTGCTAGTATTATTGTTAGCATTTGGTTCTTGCAGCTTTACATCTAAAGTTGATAATGATCCAAACAAAGATAAATTACTTATACAGATCATTACCTTAGCGCTTGAACAACTTCATTTTGAACCTAAAGATTTTAATGACGATTTTTCTCAAGATGTTTATAATACTTTTTTAACTCAAATAGATCCTTTAAAACGTTATTTTTTAAAATCGGATATAGAAGAATTTGATCGTTATAAAAACAAGTTAGACGATCAGATTAAAGCATATGATGTTTCTTTTTTTAACCTAGTACATGAACGTTTGGTAAAACGAATAGATGAAACTAAAAATATATATAAAGATATATTAGATAAGCCTTTTAATTATTCAAAAGAAGAATCTCTTAATACCGATTATGAAACACTAGATTATGTAAAGAATAAAAAGCAATTAAAAGAAAGGTGGAGACAGCAGCTTAAATTTAGAGCCATTTCTAATTATGATGATTTGATTGTTGAAAAAGAAGATGAGGAAAAGAACAATGAATCTTCAAGTAGTAGAGTGTCTAAAAAAACCTTGCATAAGGAAATGGAGGAGAAAGCAAGAGAAACGACATTAAGTAATTTTGATGTATACTACAATGATTATATTGATGATCTGCAACGAAAAGATTGGTTTGCAATGTACATTAATGCCATTGTAGAAGAGTTCGATCCACATACGTTTTATTTTGCACCAAGAGATAAAGATCGTTTCGATCAACAAATGTCAGGAAAACTTGAGGGTATTGGGGCTAGGCTTCAAAAAAGAATGGATCATACTAAAATAGTAGAGTTAATTTCTGGAGGGCCAGCTTGGAGAGGAAAAAAACTTGAAGTAGGCGATATTATTTTGAAAACAAGACAGGAAGATGAAAAAACACCTGTTAGTATTGTAGGAATGCGTATAGACGATGCTATAAAACTTATAAAAGGACCAAAAGGAACAAAAGTAATATTAACAGTAAAGAAAGTCGATGGCTCTATCAGAGATATATCGATTACAAGAGATATTGTTGAGTTGGAAGAAACTTATGCAAAATCTTCTACTGTTAAGAAAGATGATAAACTGTTTGGAGTTATTAACTTGCCAAAATTTTATATCGATTTTGAAGACTATAACAATAGAAATGCTGCTTCAGATATTAAACTTGAAATTGAGAGATTAAAAAAGGAAGGCATGGAAGGTCTGGTATTAGATTTAAGAGATAATGGAGGAGGGTCTTTAAAAACGGTGGTGGATATTGCTGGTTTATTTATTAAAGAAGGTCCTGTTGTTCAAGTACGCTCTACAGATCAGCCAAAAGAGGTGTTAAAAGATAAAGACAAATCCATTATATGGGATGGGCCATTAGTTATTCTGGTAAACGAACTATCTGCATCTGCTTCAGAGATTTTAGCAGCAGCTATGCAAGATTATAAAAGAGCAATTATCATTGGTAGTAAACAAACTTATGGTAAGGGAACAGTGCAAAATGTATTAGATTTAAACCGTATGGTACGCCAGAATTCTCATGGCGATTTAGGGGCAATAAAGATTACACGTCAAAAATTTTATAGAATTAATGGGGGGTCTACACAATTAGAAGGAGTTAAAAGTGATGTCGTTGTCCCAGATCGTTATAGTTTTATTGATATAGGAGAGCGCGATCAAGACAACCCTCTTGAGTGGGACAAAATTAGTGCTGTAGATTATGATTACTGGAATAGATATTATGATTATGATATCACAATTAGTAAAAGCAAAGCAAGGATGGCTCAAAATAAGCAGTTAAAGTTAATTGAAGAAAATGCCAAATGGATAAAAAGTAATTTAGACAAAAAAGAATATTCACTAAATTATGAAAGCTATAAATCTAGAATAAAAGAAGGAGAGGCTGAAAGTAAACGTTTTGAAGCAATTAACGATTATAAAACAAATCTTACTTTTCAATCATTACCTTATGAGCAAGATTTATTTGTTAAGGATACGATTTTGAAAGAAAAACGAGACAGATGGCATGAATCTTTAAGTCAGGATGTATATATGGAAGAGGCTTTAAACGTGCTTCAAGATCTTAAAATGACTTATGAAATTAAAAAAGTTGCTTCAGCTAAAGTAAAGAATTAAATGATAAATGGGTAATACCACTAATTCATTAGGACGATTAGCGCTCCAAAAGTTTAAAAAAGACTTTTGGGGCGTTTTTAGTACTATATTTATTTTAATTATAGGTTTTATTTCCGTGTTTGCTTACCTGTTTTCTCCAGATAGTTCGCAAAATGCAAATCAAATGCATTTGTCTATACATTCTAAAAAGCCAGGGTTTAATGTTGATTTACTAAAAATTAAATCTGAAAATATAGGCGAACAAAGTAAAATTGATAAGTTATTTTTTGGTGATAAAATAACAGATACAGAAACCCCTATTTCGAGTTATAGTTTTAAAGAAGGAGAATTGAAATATACAGCGTATGTTTCTGATGGTATGGAAGGTGTTGCGAAATCTATAGCTATTGCTAAAGAGAAATTTAGCATCGTTAATAAAACTTTTTATTTAGGAACCGATAAATATGGGAGAGATCTATTAAGTCGAATTTTGGTAGGAGCAAGAATATCCTTTTTTATAGGTTTTGTGGCTGTTTTTATTTCATTAGTAATTGGCGTTTTTATGGGGAGTGTATCAGGTTATTATGGCGGAAAAATTGATGCCATTGTAATGTGGGTAGTTAATGTAACGTGGTCTATACCAACCTTATTACTCGTTATTGCAATTACCTTAGCTTTAGGAAAAGGGTTTTGGCAGGTTTTTATAGCTGTAGGTTTAACCATGTGGGTAGAAGTGGCTCGTGTGGTGCGCGGCCAAATAATAAGCGCAAAAGAGATGCAGTATGTTACAGCAGCAAGAGCTTTGGGGTTTAAGGATTTTAGAATAATAGTAAAACATATATTGCCAAATATTATGGCTCCAGTAATTGTAATTTGTGCAGCTAATTTTGCTGCCGCGATACTTATAGAAAGTGGGTTAAGCTTTTTAGGAATTGGAGCTCAGCCACCAATGGCTAGCTGGGGGGCAATGGTAAAAGATCATTATAATTATATTATTCTTGGCAAGCCTTATTTAGCTGTAATACCAGGTTTGTGTATTATGAGTTTAGTTATGGCGTTTATGATGATAGGGAATGCCTTGCGCGATGCGTTGGATGTTAAGGGGTAGTTTATAATGCGTAAAAAACAGACTAACTATCAATCATATTACTATTTAAACGATCTATATATTCAAGCACTTCATCTTTTCCAATAGCTTTAGAAGACGAAGTTATGAAGTAGTTTGGCACCTCTTCCCAGGTTTCTAAAAGAATGGCTTTATAATCATTAACATGAGTTTCTATGGCTTTAGGTTTTAATTTGTCAGCTTTGGTGAAAATGATAGAAAAAGGAATGTTGTTTTCGCCCATCCAAATCATAAAATCTAAATCTACAGGCTGAGGTTTATGACGTATATCTACCAAGACAAAAGCAGTAACAAGCTGTTCGCGGTAAGTGAAATATTGTGTTATAAACTTTTGAAATGTTTTTTTTGCAGTTTTCGATACTCTTGCATAACCATAACCAGGAAGGTCTACAAGATACCATTCTTTATTAATAATAAAATGATTAATAAGTTGCGTTTTTCCAGGTCTTCCAGAAGTTTTGGCAAGGCTTTTTCTGCTTGTAAGCATGTTTATAAGAGACGATTTCCCGACATTGCTACGCCCTATAAATGCGTATTCGGGAATACGACTTTTTGGGCATTTTGCCACATCAGAATTACTCATTACGAACTCAGCAGATTTTACCTTCATAGTCATCATTTCTGCCCATGCAGAACTCTCTTTTTAGTATACCACTAGTTTTACTTAGTGGCTCTTGTGCAAAATTAATTTTGGGGCAAAGGTATTTAGAATTTTCTACTTTTAAACCAATCGTGTAAAATTTGGTTAAAAGTGTTAGGATGTTCCATCATTGCTGCGTGACCACATTTATCGATCCAAAATAAATCAGAATCTGGTAAAAGTGTATTAAACTCTTCTGCAACTTCAGGTGGTGTAACAATATCATTTTTCCCCCAAATGATGCAGGTAGGAGTATTCATTTTTGGTAAGTCTTTGGCCATATTATGTCTAATGGCGCTTTTAGCAATGGTAATGGTTTTTATTAATTTTCGACGGTCATTTACTGTCTCATATACTTCATCTACAATAGCTTTAGTCGCAATTACTGGATCATAAAAAACATCTTGAGCTTTCTTTTTAATTAATTCATAATCACTTCGTTTAGGGTAGCTGTCACCCATAGCACTTTCATATAAACCAGAGCTTCCGGTAATAACCAAAGCTTTTACTTTTTCAGAGTATAATTTGGTGTGGTATAAGCCAATATGTCCTCCTAAAGAATTTCCTAATAATATAACATTTTTGTAACCTTTAAGCGTAATAAAGTCGTTTAAGTATTTTGCAAAAGACTTAACATTGGTTTTTAGCAATGATAAGCTATATATGGGGAGTTCAGGAATTATTACTTTATATCCATTCTGGCTAAAGTAAGAGGTAACTTCGTTAAAATTACTAAGCCCTCCCATTAAACCGTGTAGTATTATTATAGGAGCGCCTTCTCCAACTTCAATGTAACTGTATTTTCCTTCTTTTTTTAGGTTGTGCGTCATTAAAATAATTGGTCAATTATGCTTTCAAACAAATATAGTTATTTCAATGACAAAACAATCATTTTTAAGTTTAACCTTCTGCTGTGATATCGATATTTAAATGAAAATAATTCTTAATAACTATTTGATAAGGGTCTAACTTTTTGATTAGTAGTTGTATTTGTCGATATATGAGTTTGTAATATAATAATTTAATGCTTTTTGGAGTTATTTTATTAACAATGTGGTATACTGTGGTAAAAAGTGGGGTATTTTCAGTATATTTGAACTTATAAATTCAATTAATTTTAAAGGTATTTTGAACTCATTTATAGGGACATACGAATGTAAAGCAGATGTAAAAGGAAGGTTGATGCTTCCTGCTGCTTTAAAAAAACAGTTAGTCCCTGTTTTGCAAAATGGATTTGTTATAAAGAGGGCGGTATTTCAGCCATGTTTAGAATTGTATCCAATGGAAGAATGGGAGGTGTTAATGCAAAAAATGAATAAGCTTAATCGATTTAAAAAAAAGAATAATGATTTTATTCGACGTTTTACTGCTGGTGTAAAAATGATTGACGTAGACGTGTCGGGAAGGTTGTTAATTCCTAAAGATTTGATTGCATTTGCTGGGATTTCAAAATCTATTGTTTTGTCTTCGTCAGTTAATATTATTGAGGTTTGGGATAAGGGAAGTTATGAAAAGGCTATAGATGAAGCGGCTTTGGATTTTGCAGATTTGGCAGAAGAAGTAATGGGACAAAATGAAGAAGATGGAGTATCATAATTCGGTATTGTTAAATGAGTCTGTAGATGGCTTAAACATTAAAAAAGATGGTGTTTATGTCGATGTTACTTTTGGCGGCGGCGGACATAGCAGGGAAATATTAAAAAGATTGGGGGATAAAGGACGATTGTTTGCTTTCGATCAAGATCAGGACGCCCTTAAAAATGTGTTAGATGATAGTCGGTTTACGCTAATTAATGAGAATTTCAGATATGTAAAACGGTTTTTGAGGTTTCATGGTGTTAAAACGGTAGATGGAATTTTGGCGGATTTTGGAGTGTCATCTCATCAATTTGATGTTGCAGAGAGGGGGTTTTCAACCCGTTTTGAGGCTAATTTAGATATGAGAATGAATCAAAATGATAAATTGTCGGCATATAACGTGGTTAATGAATATGATGAAGAAGCTTTAAAGCTGGTTTTTTTAAAATATGGAGAGTTAAGAGCAGCTCCAGCAATGGCAAGACTTATTGTGGAGTATAGAAGAAATGAGCCAGTTAAGACGAGCGATCAGTTAAAGAAAATTCTTAAAAAGTTTTTGTCGCCTAAGCACGAAAATAAAATTTTGGCACAAATATATCAAGCGATTAGGATTGAGGTGAATCAGGAAATAGAAGTTTTGAAGGCTTTTTTATTACAAACACCAGAATTATTAAAGTCAGAAGGGCGATTAAGTTTTATTTCTTATCATTCATTAGAAGATCGTTTGGTGAAGCGGTTTATAAGAAATGGGTTGTTTGAGGGCGATCCGGTGAGGGATATTTATGGGAATTTTGAGGTGCCCTTAAAAAAAGTTGGAGGTTTAATTGTGCCGTCTAAAGAAGAGGTTTTAAGTAACAACAGGGCAAGAAGTGCTAAATTAAGGATAGCGCAAAAAGTAGGATAGGAGGTAAATTAAAGTATTTGATTTGGGTAAAAAGAAGGAGGAAACGATAAACTTTTTGAAATGAGGTGTTTTGAAGGAGTAAGAGGATGAGAAAAAATATATATAGCATATTAAGAGGGACTTTTTTGGTGAGTGATGATTCGTTTAAAAACTGGCGAGTCATTTTATTTATTTCAGCTTTAGCTATAGTAATGATAGCAAGTTCTCATAGTGCTGATAAAAAAGTGCATGAAATAGCAAGATTAAATAATGAGGTAAAAGAATTGAGGTCGCAGTTTTATGATGGAAGAACAAAACTTATGGATTTAAAAATGGAATCCTCTGTAGTTGCTAAGATGAAAAAGCGTGGGTTGCTTTCTTCTGATGTTCCGCCTAAAAAAATAATAGTAAAACAAATGCATAAATAATAGATCTATTGGCTATACAGGAAAAAAACATATTAAATCGATTGTATTTTATTGCAGGATGTTTGTTTGTCTTTGGTCTTTTAGTGCTTTTTAAATTGTTAACGATTCAGTTTGTCCATGGGGATAAATACCGCGATTTAGCAGAAAGGAGAACTGTGAAGAATGTGGTTATTCCTGCAAATAGAGGTAATGTTTACGCGGTAGATGGTAGTTTGTTAGCAACATCAATTCCTAAATACGATATTAGGTTTGATGCCTTAACACCTTCAACAAAAACGTTTGAAGAAAATTTAAAACCTCTAAGTGATGCTATGGCAAGGTTTTCGGGGAAGCCAGTTGCGTATTATCGAAAAGAGCTTAGAAGAGCAAGAAAAAATAAGAACAGGTATTTTTTATTGGCGAGAAATATTGGCTATTCAGACTATATTAAATTAAGAGGTTTTCCTTTATTAAGATTGGGTGCTTTTAAAGGCGGGTTAATTGTAGAGCAAACCACTAAAAGGGAATACCCTATGAGGGGAGTTGCGCAAAGAACAATAGGGTATGAACGTGTAGATAAAGCAGGAAACGTAACAAGGCCAGGTATTGATGGTGCTTTTGGAGTTAAATATTTAAGGGGTAAAGATGGTAAGCGTTTAAAGCAAAAAATAGGAAAAGGGCAATGGAAACCTATTGTAGATTATAATCAGATAGAACCTAAGGATGGTTATGATGTATATACAACAATCGATGTTAATATTCAAGATATAGCGCATCATGCTTTGTTAGAGCAATTAGAGTATTTTGAAGCGGAACATGGTTGTGTCATAGTAATGGAGACAAAAACAGGGGAGATTAAGGCGATTTCAAACTTAGGTCGAACTACAAAGGGAACCTATTATGAGAAATTAAACTATGCAGTAGGCGAAAGTCATGAGCCAGGCTCTACATTTAAACTTATGGCTATGGTTGCAGCTTTAGATCAGAAAGTTATAGATACAAGTACTGTGGTAGATACCGAAAAAGGAGTGTTGTCTTTTTATGGAAGAAAAGTTAAGGACTCTAAACATGGGGGTTATGGGAAAATTTCAGCAGCAAAAGCTTTTGAGGTATCGTCTAATACAGGTTTGGTTAAGTTGATTAATACTGCTTATAAGAGTAACCCGAAAAAATTTGTTAATAAGCTTTATGAAATGGGTTTAAATAAGAAATTAAACTTGCCAATTATAGGAGAGGGTGTGCCTTTAATTACTCATCCTTCAGATAAAAAAAATTGGGACGGGTTAGATTTGCCATGGATGGCTTTTGGTTACGGTGTTCAGTTAACACCAATGCAAACGTTAGCATTTTATAATGCTATAGCTAACGATGGAGAAATGGTAAAGCCCCAGTTCTTGAAAGAGGTTAGAGAGTTTGATAAAACGATAGTTCCTTTTGAAAGAGAGATTATAAACGCTCAAGTTTGTTCAAAATCTACGGCAAAAAAGATGCAGCAAATTATGAAAAATGTTGTTGAGAAACCACATGGTACAGCTCATAATATTTATTCTCCAAATTATTCGATGGCTGGAAAAACAGGAACTTGCCAGACTGAGTACTGGATTGAGAGTAAGCGATACATTTCTTCGTTTGCAGGATATTTTCCAGCTGAGAAACCTAAGTATTCCTGTATTGTAGTAATTCATAAACCAGATTATAAAAAAGGGTATTATGGTAATACAGTAGCAGCGCCAGTTTTTAAGAAGATTGCTCAAAAAATATATCGAGATACTCCAGTAATTGATGAAATAGAAGTCGTTGAAACTAAGAATGATTTAGTGGAGATAGAGTATGAAAAGTTTTATAAAATAGCACAGGTGTATAAAACTATAATGCCAGATCTAAAAGGGCTTCCTGTAATGGATGCTATTGCGCTTCTGGAAAACATGGGGGTAAAAGTTAAAATTAATGGAGAAGGTGTGGTTAAATCGCAGTCCGTCGCAAAAGGACAAAAGTTAAAAAGAAATCAAGTAGTAATATTGGAAGTATCGTGAGCGTGTTAAAAGACATATTATATAAAATTGCTATAAATGAAATTGTAGGTAGTACAAGTGTGGAAATTAATGCCATTCATTTTAATTCTTTAAACATAGAGAGAAATGATGTCTTTGTGGCAATTAAAGGAAGCATGGTAGATGGGCACAAGTATATAGATAATGCTGTAGAAAAAGGAGCTAAAGCTATTGTGTGTGAGTTAATGCCAATAAAGGTTGTGGAAGGAGTGACTTATGTGGTTGTAGATGATACCAGTATAGCTTTGGCAGTAATGGCTGCAAATTATTATAATAACCCCTCTGAGAATTTGAAACTTGTTGGTGTTACAGGAACAAATGGTAAAACAACTATAGCGACTTTGCTTTATCAATTATTTAAAAAAGCAGGTTATAAAGTAGGGCTATTGTCTACAGTAAAAATAATGGTAGATAATAAAGAATATGAAACCACTCATACAACACCAGACTCATTAGTTATTAATAAATTTTTAAATGAAATGAATAATGAGGGGGTTGAGTTTTGTTTTATGGAAGTGAGTTCGCATGGAATACATCAAAATAGGACTAAAGCGCTTCAATTTAGTGGAGGAATCTTTACTAATTTAACGCACGATCATTTAGATTATCATAATACGTTTTCAGAATATAGAGATATTAAAAAGAGGTTTTTTGATGAATTGCCTAAAACAGCTTTCGCATTGGTAAATGGCGATGATAAGAATGGCGGGGTTATGTTGCAAAATTGTAATGCAAAACATTATAAATATGCACTTAAAAGTTATGCAAACTATAAAACTCAAATTCTAGAAAATCAATTAACAGGTTTGCTTCTAAAGCTTAATAATGTTGAGGTTTGGACCAGATTGATAGGCAGTTTTAATGCGTATAATATTACAGCGATATATGCTGTTGCGGAATTATTGGGCTTAGAAAAAGTAGAAATCTTAAGATTAATAAGTGAACTGGAAAGTGTAAATGGTCGATTTCAATACTTAATATCTGATAAAAAAATAACAGCAATTGTCGATTATGCACATACTCCAGATGCTTTAAAAAATGTATTAGAAACCATAAATACTATCCGTACAAAAAATGAAGAATTAATAACAGTTGTAGGGTGTGGGGGCGATAGGGATAAAACTAAAAGACCTAAAATGGGGCATATTGCTTCTGCTTTAAGTACAAAAGTAATTTTTACAAGCGATAACCCAAGAAATGAGGTGCCAGAAAAGATTATAGAAGATATTGAGAAAGGGGTTGAGCCACAAAATTTTAAAAAAATAGTTTCAATTTCCGATAGAAAACAAGCAATAAAAACAGCTTGTCAAATGGCGAGGCCTAATGATATCATTTTAATAGCAGGAAAAGGGCATGAGAGTTATCAGGAAATTAAAGGCAAACGCATAGATTTTAATGATTTTAGAATAGTAGAAGACTTGTTAAGGTTATTGCAAAAATAATAGCAATAAAAACGATAGTAGTTAACAGAAATAAAAAGCAAAAACATGTTGTATTACTTATTTGAGTATATAGAAAAGCATTATCAATTAACAGGAGCAAGTGTGTTTCAGTTTATTACATTTCGTGCTGCTTTGGCAATTATTTTATCATTATTGTTCTCTACAATATTTGGTAAAAAAATAATTACATATTTACAAAAAAAACAAGTAGGCGAGAGTGTAAGAGACTTAGGTTTAGAGGGGCAAATTGAAAAAGCTGGAACACCAACAATGGGTGGGGTTATTATTATTCTGGCAACTTTAATTCCTGTTTTATTATTGGCTAAACTGGATAATGTATATATAATATTATTAATAGTAACAACACTTTGGATGGGGGGCGTAGGTTTTACAGACGATTACATTAAAGTGTTTAAAAAAGATAAAGGAGGATTAAGCGGGAAATTTAAAATTTTAGGCCAGGTAGGTTTAGGGATTTTTGTTGGGTCTGTTATGTATTTTCATTCAGGAGTAACGATTAAGCAAGAAAAAATAAGCTCCAATGTTGTGCAGAAAGCACAAAATGCTTTGCCTGAGTTTCATCCTGAAGAGCAATCGTTAAAAACAACTATTCCTTTTGTGAAAAACAATGAATTTGATTATTCAAATTTAGTGACTTGGATAAGTGAAGATTTTAAGGCATATGCATGGATGGTTTTTATTCCAATAGTCATTTTTATTGTCGCAGGGGTTTCGAACGGTGCTAATTTAACCGATGGTATCGATGGTCTTGCAGCTGGAAGTTCAGTAATTATAGTTTTTGTTTTAGCAATTTTTGCTTTTGTTTCTGGGCATATAGTATTTTCTGATTATTTAAATGTAATGTTTATACCGCGTATAGGAGAGTTAGTTGTTTTTATAGCAGCTTTTGCTGGGGCGTTAATTGGGTTTCTCTGGTATAATGCATATCCTGCGCAAGTTTTTATGGGAGATACAGGTAGTTTAACAATAGGAGGGGTTATTGCGGTTATTGCTATAGCGGTTCGTAAAGAATTGTTAGTGCCATTATTATGTGGCATCTTTTTCGCAGAATCGCTCTCTGTAATTTTGCAGGTAAGTTGGTTTAAATACACAAGAAAAAAATACGGGGAAGGACGGCGTATTTTTAAAATGTCTCCTTTGCATCATCATTATCAAAAAGGGGGCTATCATGAAAGTAAAATAGTAACACGATTTTGGATTGTTGGGATTTTTTTAGCAATCCTATCTATTGTAACCTTAAAGTTGAGGTAATCAGCTCTTCTGAAAATGGAGTGATTAGGTATAGCGAATAAGTTAGAGCATAATGAAAGGATATGAAAGAATAAAAAAAATGAAACGATTAGTGATTCTTGGTGGGGGGGAAAGTGGAGTAGGCACTGCGCTTTTAGGAAAAGCGAAGGGCTATGATGTTTTTGTTTCGGATAAAGGGATTATAAAGGAGAAATATAGAAAAATTCTGAAGTATAATGAAATTGAGTGGGAACAGCAGCAACATTCGGATAATAAAATTATTAATGCAGATGTTGTGATGAAAAGCCCTGGGATTCCAGATAAAGTTTTATTGATTCAAAAACTTATAGAAAAAGGAATACCAGTGGTTTCTGAAATAGAGTTTGCGGCAAACTATACGGATGCGACAATAGTTGGGATTACAGGGAGTAATGGGAAAACAACAACAGCAAGTTTAACATACCATACATTAAAACAGGATTTAAATGTTGGGCTAGCAGGGAATATTGGCGATAGTTTTGCAAGGCAAATACTGGAACATAATTACTCTAATTATGTTTTAGAAATAAGTAGCTTTCAGTTAGACGGTATAATAGATTTTAAACCGCATATTGCAGTAATAACAAACATAACTCCAGATCATTTAGATCGTTATGAATATAAATTTGAAAATTATATCGCATCAAAATTTAGAATAATAAAAAATCAAACAAAAGCCGATTATTTGATTTATGATGCGGATGATGAGATTATTACTACTTATATAAGTAAACATAATATAGCATCAACATTATTGCCTTTTTCGTTAACAAAAGTGATTGAAACAGGCGCATATTTAGATAAAAATAGAATAAAATTAACCATAGATAATAACCAAATAATTATGCCAACAACAAACTTGTCATTGCAAGGAAAACACAATATAAAAAATGCCATGGCTGCTTCTACAGTTGCTCATTTGCTTAAAATTAGAAAGCAAACCATTCGAGAGAGTTTAGAAAATTTTCAAGGAGTAGAGCATCGGTTAGAAAACATATTAAAAATTAATAAGGTACAGTATATTAATGATTCTAAGGCCACAAACGTGAATGCAACATATTATGCATTAGAAAGTATGGATTGTCCAACGGTTTGGATTGTAGGAGGAACAGATAAAGGGAATGATTATACCGAGTTATATCCATTTGTAAATGAAAAGATAAAAGCAATTATATGTTTAGGGGTAGATAATAAAAAATTATTTAAAAATTTTGAAAATATGGTTGAGGTTATTGTGGAAACACAATTTATGAGTGAGGCAGTTAAAATTGCGTATAAAATTGCAGAAGCAGGAGATAATGTTTTATTATCGCCAGCATGCGCAAGTTTTGATTTGTTCGAAAATTATGAAGATAGAGGAAGGCAGTTTAAAGATGCTGTCAGGAATTTATAAATACTTTTTCGATATGAGAAAAAGATTTAAGAATATATAAAACAAGTGAATTTATTATTTAAAAATATAAAAGGAGATCGGTTAATATGGGCAATATCTGCCCTATTAGCAATTTTTTCGTTTCTCCCAGTGTACAGCGCAGCAAGTAATTTGGCATACATTGGGGGGGCAGGAAATACCTTCGCTTATTTTGTAAAGCATTTCATGCACTTGTTTTTGGGTTTTACAATAATGTATGGTGTTCATAAAATACCGTATCGTTATTTTCGTGGCTTGTCTATTGTTATGATGCCTTTAATATTTGTATTGTTAATTGTAACAATGCTGCAAGGAACAACTATAGAGGGGGCAAATGCAAGTCGTTGGATCCGTATTCCTATTGTGGGGATGTCTTTTCAAACATCAACATTAGCAGCAGTGGTTTTATTAGTTTATGTTGCAAGATATATGTCTAAAGTAAAAGATAGTAAGATCGGTTTTAAAGCATCGTTTTTGCCTTTGTGGATTCCTGTTTTTTTAATTTTAGGGCTAATACTCCCTTCAAATTTTTCGACTACAGCAATTCTTTTTGTAATGGTGGTTATTTTGGTTTTTTTAGGCGGATACCCTATTCGATACTTAGCAGTAATTATTGGTTCTGGGATGGCTGGTTTAGTGCTATTCGTTTTAGTAGCTAAAGCCTTTCCTGATGTTATGCCAAATAGAGTAGATACATGGATGAGTAGAATAGAAAGTTTCTCTAATGGAGAGGATTCGGAATCTGATTATCAAATAGAAAAAGCGAAAATAGCTATAGCATCGGGCGAAATATGGGGGTTAGGGCCGGGGAAGAGTACTCAGAAAAACTTTTTACCGCAATCATCATCAGATTTTATATTTGCTATTATTATTGAGGAGTATGGTATAATAGGTGGAGGTTTTTTAATATTATTATATATGTGGTTGCTTTTTAGGATTGTTATTGTTGCTCAAAAAGCCGATACTATTTTTGGAAAACTCTTAGTGTTGGGAGTAGGTTTACCTATAGTATTTCAGGCATTAATAAATATGGCGGTAGCCGTAGAGTTGTTTCCTGTAACAGGGCAAACATTGCCGCTAATAAGTAGTGGAGGAACTTCCATTTGGATGACTTGTTTGGCAATAGGGATTGTGCTTAGTGTAAGTTCAAAAAGAGAGGAAATAAAAGAACGGGAAACCATAAACGATAATCCATTAGAAATTTTATCTGAAGCAATATAATTTATAAAATATATGTTATCATAAATCGTAAATGGAAAAACAAAAAAAAGCATATAAAATCATATTATCTGGTGGAGGTACTGGAGGACATATTTATCCAGCAATAGCAATTGCTAATGAGTTAAAATTGCGATTTCCTGATGCTCAATTTTTATTTGTTGGAGCAAAAGACAGAATGGAAATGGAAAAAGTGCCGCAAGCTGGTTATGAAATTAAAGGATTGTGGATATCAGGTATTCAAAGAAGTTTATCTATAAGGAATCTTTTATTTCCGTTTAAATTGGTTAGTAGTTTGTGGAATGCAATGAGAATTGTAAGGAAATTTAAACCGAATGTGGTTATAGGTACAGGAGGATTTGCAAGTGGGCCATTATTACAAGCGGCAGTTTCTAAGGGTATTCCAAGCTTAATTCAAGAACAAAATTCTTATCCAGGTATAACTAATAAGCTTCTGTCAAAAAAAGTGGAGAAAATTTGTGTTGCTTATGATGGTCTGGAACGATTTTTTCCGAAAAATAAAATTATAAAAACAGGTAACCCCGTTCGTTTAGGGTTGTTAAATAGTGAAGATAAAAAGGATCAAGCTAAAAAACATTTTAACCTTGTGGAAGGGAAGAAAGTATTGTTGGTAATAGGGGGTAGTTTAGGAGCAAAAGCAATTAATGAATTGTTAGAGCGAGAGCTAGATTATCTTAATACAAATAACTTGCAAGTGGTTTGGCAATGTGGAAAGTTGTATTACGAAAAATATAAGATTTATGGTAATGATAAGTATGTGCAAGTACATGCTTTTCTAAATAATATGGATTTAGCATATGCAGCAGCCGATTTTATTATTTCAAGAGCTGGTGCTAGTTCTGTGTCTGAATTGTGTATTGTAGGGAAGCCAGTAATTTTTATTCCATCTCCATATGTTGCAGAGGATCATCAAACAAAAAATGCAAGAGCAATAGTGAATGAAGATGCTGCGATTTTAATTGCTCAAAACGATTTAGAGGTAGATTTTAAAAGTAAGTTTACGCAATTAATAGTTGCCCCAGAAAAGCAAAAACAACTTAGTGAAAACATAAAAAAATTAGCGCTAGAAAATGCTACAAAAGATATTGTGGATGAGATAGAAAAGCTTTTGAAACGTTAACAAGAAATGAATTTATCTAATATACATACTGTTTATTTTATAGGTGTTGGAGGGATTGGCATGAGTGCTATTGCACGATACTTTAAGGCTAATCATAAAAATGTTTTAGGTTATGATAAGACACAAACAGAAATAACAAATGATTTAGTGAATTTAGATATTAAAATCTATTTTAAGGACGATATTTCTCTGGTTAATAATAAATTTGATGTTAATAGTACTTTAGTAATTTATACTCCAGCAGTTCCTCGTACTCATAAGCAATTAACCTATTTTATAGATAATGACTTTAAGGTTTTAAAGCGTTCAGAGATTTTAGGAATTATAACACAGAATACATATTGTTTAGCAGTAGCAGGGACGCATGGGAAAACAACAACAACTAGTATTTTGGGGCATTTGTTAAAAGAGTGTAATGTTGCAATGACTGCTTTTTTAGGAGGAATAAGTGAAAACTACAATTCGAATTTAATTTTAAACGGTTCTAAGGTTTCAGTTGTCGAGGCAGATGAATTTGATCGATCATTTTTAACACTATCTCCAGATTTGGCTTGCATAACTTCTATGGATGCAGATCATTTAGATATATACGGAGATGTTAGAGCTTTGCATCAATCTTTTGAAGATTTTAGTAAAAAAATAAAACCCAAAGGAAAGTTATTTGTTAAAAATGGGTTGCCAATAAAAGGCATAACATATGGTTTAGAAGATAATTCTGATTATTCTGCAGAAAATATAAAAATAAAAAATGGGACTTACTTTTTCGATGTAAAAACACCTAAAGGTCTTTTTCGAGGCTTTGAGTTTAGTCTTCCGGGAAGGCATAATTTGTCTAATGCACTAATAGCTATTGCAATGGCTATAGAGTTTGGTTGTTCTATAAATCAGTTGATTGTTGCGTTGTCTTCGTATAGGGGAGTGAAAAGGCGTTTTTCTTATCAAATTAAAAATGCGAATAGAGTATTAATCGATGATTATGCTCATCATCCAACAGAGATTAAAGCTGTATATAATGCAGTTAAAGAAATGTATCCTAATGATAAAGTGTTAGTGTTGTTTCAGCCGCATTTATTTTCAAGAACTAGAGATTTTATAGAAGGTTTTGCGTGCAGTTTGTCTCTTTTTGATCAGATAATGCTTTTAGATATATATCCAGCTAGGGAAGCACCAATAGAAGGTGTAAATTCTCAGTGGTTGTTGGATAAGATAGAAAACAAAAATAAGGAGTTAATTAAAAAAAATGAGATCGTTAGTAAGTTGAAAAATAGTAATGCAAGAGTTGTTCTTGCTATTGGAGCAGGGGATATTGGTGAAGAGGTGTCTAAAATAAAGGAAGCATTGATGTAATGAAAATAAATTGGAGCATATTAAAACTATTCATGCTGCTATTTGTAGTCATGTTTTTGTATGTGTTTGCAGCAGAGCGTAATGTTAAACGGAAAGTGGCGCCGCCCAATATTCAGTTTATAGGAGATAATACTCTTTTTATAACTCATGAAAATGTTAGTAAATTGTTAATACAAAATTATGGAGGCGCTTCAAATGTAACTAAAGAAGCTTTAGTTTTGAATGAATTGGAGGCTTCTCTAAATGCGAACCCGATGATTAAATCTGCCGAAGTTTTTTTAGGTGTAAATGGAGAATTTTCGGTAAAAATTAAACAAAAAAAACCTATTGCTCGCGTTATAGGAGAGGAGTCTTATTATATTGATAGTGAGGGTAGGTATATGCCGCTTTCTAATAATTTTTCAGAAAGAGTACCTATAGTAACAGGGGTTGTAAGTAAAAAGCATTTAGAGTTAGTTTTTAAAATAGCAGATGTCGTTGAGAACGAAGAATTTTTGAAAAAAAATGTAGTTGGCATAGAACAAATGAAAAACAAAATGTTTCGTTTAAAATTAAGGCAGTGTAATTTTATAGTTCAGTTAGGGAGTCTTGATTATTTAGAGAAAAAAATAAACAATTTAAAGGTGTTTTATACTAAAGCCCTAAAGGATAAAACACTAAATAAGTACAGTATAGTGAATTTGCAATTTGAAAATCAAGTTGTATGTACCAAAGTATAAGTTATGGAGCATAATATTTCAGTAGGATTAGATATTGGAACCACAAAAATTGTGGCGATGATAGGACGTAAAAATGAATACGGTAAAGTTGAAATTCTTGGTATAGGCAAATCGAAGAGTTTAGGGGTGCATCGTGGTGTTGTAAATAATATTACACAAACTATACAATCTATACAACTCGCTATTCAAGAAGCAGAAACGGCTGCTTCAACTAAAATTAAAGAAGTTACAGTAGGAATTGCTGGCCAGCATATTAGAAGTTTACAACATAGTGATTATATCACCAGAGCAAACTCTGAAGTTGTAATAGACGAAGATGATATTGAACGATTGATAAATCAGGTTCATAAATTAGTAATGCTTCCTGGAGAAGAAATTATTCATGTTCTCCCTCAAGAATTTAAAATTGATGGGCAAGGGGAGATAAAAGAGCCTATAGGAATGTATGGAGGAAGATTAGAAGCTAATTTTCATGTTGTAGTAGGTCAAGTCTCATCAATCAGAAATATAGGAAGGTGTGTGAAAAGCGCAGGGCTAGGTCTTGAAGGAATAACTTTAGAGCCTTTGGCTTCAGCTAATGCGGTTTTAAGCCAAGAAGAAAAAGAAGCTGGTGTTGCTTTAATAGATATAGGTGGAGGGACTACAGATTTAGCAATATTTAGAGATGGTATTATTAGGCATACAGCAGTTATCCCTTTTGGAGGAAATGTTATTACTGAAGATATAAAAGAGGGCTGTTCTATAATCGAAAAGCAAGCTGAGTTATTAAAAATAAAATTTGGTTCTGCGTGGCCAGGAGAAAATAAAGATAACGAAATAGTGTCCATTCCTGGTTTAAGAGGTCGAGACCCTAAAGAGATAACCCTAAAAAACCTTTCTAAAATCATACATGCTCGTGTTGTAGAAATAATTGAACAAGTCTATGTTGAGATAAAAAATTATGGACACGAAGAGCAAAAAAAGAAATTAATAGCAGGAATTGTTCTTACAGGGGGAGGAAGCCAATTAAAACACTTAAAACAATTGGTAGAGTATATAACAGGTATGGATACAAGAATAGGTTATCCTAACGAGCATTTAGCAGGAGAAAGTGATAATACTATTACAAGTCCGTTGTTTTCAACTGCGGTTGGTTTAGTTATGGATGGCTTATTACATCAAGAACGTAGAAAGGAAGAAGAGCCTGTGGAGGAAGAAGCCGTTTTATATGAAAACGAAACAATATCCCCTTCAGAGGCTGAGCTAGAAAATAGAGCAAATAAATTAAAGAGTAAACCTAAAAAAGAACGCCGTTCATTTTTAGATACATTAACAGAAAGAGTAAAAGATTTTTTAGATAACGCAGAATAATCTGAAAAATAAATAATATAGATAAAGCTAATAAAATAAGTTTTTCGTCATTAAGCTCAAGATAAAGAACCATTAGTTATTGAGGTGTTAGACGAAAAGTAAAAAAGAATAAAAAAGAATTTATGAGCAACGACAAAGAATTCGAAAGCATAGCATTCGATCTTCCAAAAAACCAATCCAATGTGATAAAAGTTATTGGTGTAGGAGGAGGAGGTAGTAATGCCATTAATCACATGTTCCAGCAAGGCATTAAAGGTGTCGATTTTGTTATTTGTAATACAGATGCACAAGCATTACAAAATAGTGGTGTTCCTAATAAAATACAATTAGGGTTAAATTTAACAGAAGGGCTTGGTGCAGGAGCAAATCCAGATGTAGGAGAACAATCGGCTGTTGAGAGTTTTGATGATATACAACGTATGCTCGAAGGTAATACAAAAATGATTTTTATTACTGCAGGTATGGGAGGAGGAACCGGTACAGGAGCAGCTCCGATTATAGCAAAAATGGCAAAAGAGTTAGATATTCTTACAGTAGGAATTGTTACTATGCCATTTCAGTTTGAAGGAAAAATGCGTAACGCTCAAGCGCAAAAAGGAATAGAAAACTTAAGAAACCAAGTCGATTCATTAATTGTTATAAATAACAATAAATTACGAGAAGTATATGGAAACTTAGGATTTAAAGCTGGTTTTTCTAAAGCAGATGAGGTATTAGCTACAGCGGCTAGAGGCATAGCAGAAGTTATTACACATCATTATACTCAAAATATTGATTTACGCGATGCTAAAACGGTATTAAGTAATAGCGGTACTGCAATTATGGGAAGCGCAATGGCCTCTGGGCAAAATAGAGCTCAAGAAGCAATATCTAAAGCATTAGATTCTCCATTGTTAAATGATAATAAAATTACAGGTGCAAAAAATGTATTATTGCTTATTGTCTCTGGGGTTCAAGAAATCACTATTGATGAAATAGGAGAAATAAACGATCATATACAAAGTGAAGCAGGTCATGGTGCTAATATTATAATGGGTGTTGGTGAAGATGAATCTTTACAAGAGTCTATAGCCGTTACTATTATTGCTACAGGGTTTGATATAGATCAGCAAGATGAAATTTCTAATACAGAAACACGAAAAGTAATTCATTCTTTAGGAGACGAACAAATTTTAGAGAAAGAATTAGTGTCTAAAAAAGAAGAGCTTTTTGATAATATATCTAAAGTAGAAGTTAAAGAAAAGATAAAATCTGAGCCGCCTATAATACATACTTTAGATGTTAATGAAACAGATTCAGGGTTAAGTAAGTTTGAATTAGAACAAATTGAAAGACAGAGAACGCCAACTTTAGATGATTTAGGTTTAGTCTCACCACCAGATTTAGTAAAAAATATGAATGTTGTTTATGAGGAAGTTGTGGTCGATTTTAATGATCAAGATGATTTTGTTATAACTGATTCTAAGCCAAAAAACAATCCTGTTTTTAAAGAGGATGAAGGAGAGGTAAAACAGCAAATCACACTTACCTTTGATATGCCTTTAGCAGAAGCATCTACCGAAGAAGAACCAGTCGTTTTTGAGGAAACGAATACCGATGAAATTGCTAAAAATGTAAATGATTTTATCGTAAATGATGCCGTTGAAATTATTTCAGTTACGGAGTCATCAGAAGAAGGAGAAATTCGTTATGCATTAGATGATTATATTGAAGTAGATTCGCAAATCAATGACGCCGAAAAAGTTATAGATGAAGAAATAAATTCAGATCTCGCTACAGAAATCATATTCGAGAAAAAAACTATAGATCAGGGAGTGGTAGAAAGCAATGTAAATGGAGCAGATGAAGATTTAGATCCTACAAATAGCTCGATTTCGGAAATACTTAAAGAGCGAGCAGATGAGAGAAGGCGAAAAATGAAAAACTTTAATTATAAATTTAATAACTCTAAAATTGATGATATTGAAAAAATCCCTGCATATAAACGACAAGGGTTAGATATCGAAGATGCAAAATACTCTTCGTCAGAAGCGGCTATTTCTAGAACGACTTTAGGAACAGATGATAATGATGAAATACAGATAAGAAATAATAACTCATTTTTACACGATAATGTTGATTAAGTTTAGTCTTTTTTGATAGCCCAAAAAGTGAGTTATTTAACTATTTTTGGGCTTTCTATTTTTATATTACCAATATCTCAATTTGAGTTAAATCAGAATGAAATACTCTGAATTTTATTTTTATCTTCGTAAATTAAAAACCACAAGACATGAGTTTACAACAAGATTTAATGGCTGCTTTAAAAACAGCAATGAAATCAAAAGATCAAACTGCTCTAACAGCATTGCGCGCAGTTAAATCTTCTATATTATTGGCAAAAACAGAAAGTGGAGCAGGAGAAGAGTTAACCGAAGAGCAGGAGTTAAAAATACTCCAAAAGCAAGTAAAGCAAAGAAAGGACAGTGCAGCTATATTTATTGAGCAAGGGAGAGAAGATTTAGCAACTCCTGAGTTAGAAGAAGCAAAGGTTATTTCACAATTTTTACCAGAAGCGATGAGTGAGGATGCAGTAGTAGCTGTTGTAGAAGAAGTGATTGGGCAGGTAAATGCTAATGGGATGAAAGATATGGGTAAGGTAATGGGTATAGTGAGTAAGCAATTAGCGGGAAAAGCCGATGGAAAAATGATTTCTACTATCGTAAAAGCTAAATTAGCTTAATTAATCTATAAAATTATTAAAATGGCTGCGTAGTTCAACTGGATAGAATATCAGATTTCGGCTCTGAGGGTTGGGGGTTCGAATCCCTTCGCGGTCACAAAAAAGAA
>JAHDGB010000140.1 GCA_020627885.1 Flavobacteriaceae bacterium
AATACCGATAAAAATGTCGAAATTTGGTGATTTAATAGATGCAGAAATTCCAGTACTGTTAGATTTTTTTACAGAATGGAATGAAGAAGCTACCGCAATGCATCCTGTATTAAGAGATGTTGCTGCAGCACTTGGGGATAAAGCAAAAGTGATTAAGATTGATGTAGATAAGAATAAAGAACTCTCTGAGGCATTACGAGTTAAAGGGTTACCTACACTTATGATTTATAAGGATGGGAAAATGAAGTGGAGGCAAAGTGGTGAACTAGATGCTAATACTTTAATTTCATTAGTAAAACAATTTGTTTAATTAAAATTAGAAGCAGTAATAGCTTCAAAACGAAACCCTTTTTTACTATAGTAATCTAATACTTTAGGTAGAGTATATTCCATGTTTACTGATGCTTTTACACTATCATGAAATACAATAATACTTCCACTGTTGGTGTTTTTAATGACATTATTCAAGCATTTTTCTGGTGATATGTACTGTTCCCAATCAAAAGAAATGACACTCCACATAATCATTTTATACCCTAACTTTATTAACGCTTTACCTTGACTGTTTTTTAATTGACCGAAAGGAGGACGAAAAAGATTAGTAAAAGAAGGTTGAGTATTAACGATTTCTGAATGTTGGGTTTTTGAATTTGAAACTAATTCATGTTTTTTAAGAGCTTCACTAAATTTATTGTAAGCTTTTTCTATAATTATTTCGGCTTTTTTAAAATCTTCTAAATAATCTTCTGTTTTAGTGCGCCAACCTTCTACATGTGTATTTGTATGGTTTCCTATGCTATGACCTTCTTTTATAATAGCATTAAAAATTTCAGGGTGTTTTTCTACATTATTACCAATACAGAAAAAAGTAGCCTTGGCTTTATATTTTTTTAAAAGATTTAAAGTCCATTCTGTTATATCTGGAGTAGGACCATCATCAAACGTAAGATATAAAACCTTGTCATTTTTATTATTTGGTGAAAGCTCCCAAATATAATTTGGGAATAATTTTTTAAATAGCCAAGGTGTTTTTGAAGGGACTAATCTCAAAATATATTAGTTATTTAATTGGAATACTACTGTCTCTATTTATATCTCGGTCTTCTTTAATTGTTTTTTCTTCTTCTAAGTTATCATCGCCATAGAAATATTTAAACTTTTTAATATAATTATTAAAAACTCTCGATTCTTCTAAAGCAAATTCTTTATCATAACCTATTAGTTGATCTATTAAAGCCTTATAACGCTCAATATCTGTGATAATATCTAAGAAATTACGTTCTTGGTTTTCTATAGTAAGTGTGCTATAGTATTTTAAATTTTCTTGGTATTTAATAGATACATCTTTAAATAATTGTCTGGCTTTATCTTTCGCTTTTACTTCGTAATAAGCTCCAATATATGGTTCTAATAAGGTGTAATAGCCAAATTTATCAACAGGCATATTAGCCATGGCAATGTCTGCTAATTCTTCTGCTTTATCATATTTTTCTTCGTTAATTAATTGCTCAATGGCTCTAGCAATATTCCCTCTATATGTAATTGAATTTTTACGAGTTTCTACATCGTGGTAAATGGAATTACTACCACTATTGCCCCAATCCCATTTTTTAATTTTATTATACATAATATCGCTATCTATTCGGCCCATATCAAAAGGGTTTGCTCTAGCAACTGGTGTTTTTATTGGTACCAGTTTATAGCACATACCATCTAGTTGTAAATAATCTTTCATCCAAATATAGTCGTCGTCACCAAATGCTCCACCAGTAAAATAAATAGGGCGTTTCCAGTCGTTACTTGCAACAACATCTAGCATAAGTAAGCGGTGCTTATATAAGGCATTATCTTTTATCCTAATATCTATATATGGTACAATCAGTTCGGCATCTTTTTGTTTTACTATGCCGTTTTTAAGAACAGTTTCTTTGTTTACCGGTATTCTTATATCTTCTACAGGAAAGTAATTAGAATTTATGAGTTGGTTAGGATATTCGTTAGGATTGTCTCCTTGTTGTTGTAAAATATGTTTAAACTTTGTTTTCGGGTTATCGCTAGTTACAAATTTCATAAAGTCTTTTACCATCATGGTGTCTTTAGAAATCTGACGTTTCATAACATAATCGCGAGTACCAAATCGGTATTGTTCATGTTTAAGAGAAGTGGGTATTGGATCACTTTCATAAGCTTTACGTTTCATTTGGTTAATATACCAATCGGTTTGGAAAAGGCTTGTATTAACCACACGAACATCAGTTCTATAACCTTCAATTTCTTGTGCATACCATAGAGCAAAAGTATCATTGTCTCCAATAGTAAATAATATTGCGTTTTCAGCACAAGAATCTAAATATTTTTTAGCCATGGCTTTGGCTGTATGTTTTCCAGAGCGGTCGTGGTCGTCCCAGTTACTGGCGGCCATAATTGCAGGGACTAATAGTAAACAAACTATGGTTATGGCTGGCGCCAAATATTTAGATGAAACATGTTTTCTTAAAAAATTAAAAAGGGCATAGACTCCAAATCCTATCCATACCGCAAAAACATAAAAAGAGCCTACTACAGAGTAGTCACGTTCTCGTGGTTCGAAAGGTCGGACATTAGTATAGACTTGAATGGCTAAACCTGTAAATAAGAAAAAAACTAATAGCACCCAGAATGCTTTTAAATCTTTATTTGCTAAAAAGAATAAGCCAATTAGGCCTAAAAGAAATGGGAGAAAATAATACGCATTTCTTGCTTTGTTATTTTTTACGTCGCTAGGCAAATTGTCTTGCGATAGGCCTAAATGTATTTCATCTATAAACTGTATGCCGCTTAACCAGTTGCCATGGTTATCATATTTTCCTTGGATATCGTCTTGCCTTCCAACAAAATTCCACATAAAATATCGCCAATACATATACCCTAATTGGTATTCAAACAAATAAACAATATTACTAAAAAGAGAAGGTTTTTCAACATCTATATATTGACCAAATTGTTTCAAGAATTTATGATAATCTTCATAGTCAACCTTACCTTGTACTACATCGTTTTTAAAATCGGTAACCGATTTTCGTAATTCGTTCTCCATTTGATATTCTGGTTTTAGTTTAAAATCTAAAAAACCAGAAAAGAGCATATAGTTTTCTGCATTTTCGCCACTCCACATTCTAGGCAATATGGAGGCGTGTTTTGTGTTGTACTTTTGTTTAGCGTTCTTATAATCGTTTACTATAATGTACTTACCAGCTTTAAAATCTTTTTCATATTTAGGCTTGTCATCAATGTAAGGTTCTTCTTCGTCTAAACCAGAATACTGATCGGTAAATAAAGGGCCATAAAACAAGTGAGTTTCAGGATATTGCTCTAAATTATAATAAGCGAGTAACTCTCTTGCGCTAGAGGGGTTGTTTTCATTTATTACAACATTTGCATTAGCTCTAATAGGTAACATTAACCATGTAGAAAATCCTATTATAATAAATAATAGACAAAGTATTCCCGTGTTAATATGCTTATGCCCATTTTCTCGAGTATATTTTAAGCCAAAATAAAAGCCTGCAACTAATACAATTCCTGCAATAATTGATCCTGAATTAAAAGGGAGGCCAATACTGTTAACAAAGAAAATTTCTAAAACACTAAAAAATCTAAGAATATTAGGGGCTAATAATTTGAATATAAATAATAGAATTGCAATAGAAACGACATTAGCAATTATAAAGTTTTTAACAGTTATTGTTTTGTAGTTTTTAAAATAATATATCAACCCAATAGCAGGAATGGTAAGTAATCCCATAAAGTGAACACCAAATGAAAGACCAATTACAAAAGAAATAAGTATTAACCATTTATTTCCGCGAGGACTATTCATATCGTTTTCCCAGCGAACACCTAAATAAAATAAAATAGACATAATAAGAGTGGCCATAGCATAAACCTCTGTCTCGACAGCGTTAAACCAAAACGAATCTGTAAAAGTAAATGCTAAGCTACCTACAAATGCACTACCAATTATTGCTGCTGATTTATTTGGGGAATATGCCTCATTTGCTACTAGTTTTCTAAGTAATAATGAAATGGTCCAGAATAAAAATAAGATTGTAAAAGCACTACAAACTGCACTAACCATATTAAGCATTAATCCTATTTGTGAAGGTTCAAAGGCAAATGTTGAAAACATGGCTCCTAGCATTTGAAACAAAGGGGCTCCTGGAGGGTGCCCAACTTGAAGCTTAGATGAGGTTAATATATATTCGCCAGCATCCCAAAAACTTACCGTAGGTTCTACTGTAAGACTATAAGTTATTAAAGCGATTAAAAAAGCAAGCCACCCAAAAATGGTATTCCATTTTTTAAAGCTAAAATCTGTCATATATATTAGTGTTTGTTTGCTTGGGCGAATTTAATAATAATTATTACACGGCACATAACAATTTTAAATGTCTTAACATATAATAGTATTGATGCTTTTAAAATGATTGCTATTATTAACGGTGTTTAATTAAGGTTTGGTTTTTTGTTTTAAATAAAAAAAACTATATTTATTTAATAAAATGTTTGTGCAAATAAAACTTTGTGTTAAATTTGCACTCGAAATTCAGTTATTGGCCTATGGTGTAACTGGCAACACGTCGGTTTTTGGTACCGAAGAGTCTAGGTTCGATCCCTAGTGGGCCAACAAAAATAAAAAAGAATCATCTTTAAGATGATTCTTTTTTTATTAAAAGCTTTTGGATTTCTTAAAAAGACAAAGAAGCTATCATTTTTGATAGCTTCTTTGTTATGAAAAATAATTATACTATATTTTTAAGTTGAAAAGAAATTTATGCTATTAATCTTAATTTTCATGATGTAAAGTATTTCTAACTATTTTCCTGTTTTTATAATGAGATATTAGTTTCTTTAAATGCTTCTCTTTTTTATTATAACAACTTAAAAGAGAAAATCCCTACTACCTAATAAGCTTTTTCGATAAAAAGCAGTTATTTTTTATTTCTTAGTGTGTTACTAATTATTTTTCTGTTTTTATTTTTAAAGCCCTTAAAGGTATATTTTCTAACTTCAGAATTCATAAACGAATAGTAATTACGATTATTTTTTCTATACTTTTTATTATTATGTTTTGCACCTAAAAGATGTGCTACTTCGTGAGCTAATGTTTTTTTAGATTCAACACTTACAAATCCATATCTATAGCCTTCATGTCTCCCATAACTTTGAACTATGCCATCAAAATACTCGTCTAATTCTTCATTGGTCAGTCCTTCTTCTCCAATAAACATATAGATACGACGATCTTGTGTTTTCTTTTTCTTTTTTAGGTATTTAAGTAGGCGATCAAATATTCTATCGTATGTGTTTTCATGCTCTCCTTCTTTGTTAGAGTATATCCCTTTTTTTTGTCGAAATGTTACTTCTATATTAACCCCTTTAACAAATGCATAAGTTTTTTCGAAAAAGTTTATAGAGGTTTTTAAGCTCACTTTAAATTTTTTTCTTTCATACATATTAGATCTATCATAATACAGGCGCAGTTTCCAGTTTTTGTCTTTTGCTTTTTTTAATGATAGTTCGTTTTTTGTAATTATATCATCTTTAGCACTTACAGGTTTACACTTAATTTTGTTAGTGTTTGTATAATTTGTTGTTGCTAAGGTGAAATGTTCTTTTTCTATAACATCAACAAAGTTTTTGTTAGCTCTTATGCCTTCATTATTATCATCTCTTTGTGTTTGTGTTGAATAGCTTAAAATATAATCCTGGTCGTTATTAGTATAGTTTAAAAACAATTCTTCTTCGTTATAGGCTATTACTATATTATCACCTACATATGAACGCCTATTTTTAAAGAACGGATTGTTGCCTTCAAAACTAATATTTTCTACTTTTTTTAGGTTTTGAGCAGTAATAGAAAAATTGTCATTAATAGGTATATTAATACCACCAGTAGCTAATGCACTCTCTATGTTTTTTATGCTGTACTCTTTTTTTAAATCGAGATTAACAGTTGTTTCTGTTTGTTCTTGTGCAGTTAAATCTAACTTTTCATTTTCACAAGAGAATATAAAAGTGAAAAGTGTAATGATTAATAATAATGATGTTTTTTTCATTGTTCTATATTTTAATATATATGATGTAACCAGTTTAAAAGTAGAAAACTACTTATATAAGGTCCTTTTAATGCTAATTTTTGTTTCTTAGTGTGTTTTTAACAATTTTTCTGTTTTTTCTTTTAAAGCCTGTAGTCTCATACCTTTTAGCCTCAGGCC
>JAHDGB010000141.1 GCA_020627885.1 Flavobacteriaceae bacterium
ATTTATAAGGAGTTATGTCCTTATTTTAGGACCTTTGGTACCTATAACACAAATAATCATACTTTTGAGAAAAATCAACATTATTTTCAATACAATATAGAAGAAGACGATGTTTATGAAATTTTAGAAACGGTAAAACCTACAGTAATCATATCTACATTACGTGGTAATTTTTCTGCTCAGGTTATTATGCATTCCCATATTGCTGAATATATAAAAAAAACGAATACTCGTTTAATTTATTTATCATCAGCCAATGTCTTTGATGCCTATAGTAAATTCCCTAGCTATGAATTAGATAAAACACTAAGTCATAGTCAATTTGGTCATTTTAAAATTAAAATAGAAAACATGTTATTACGACTGCCTAGTAAGCTTATTACTATAGCAAGATTACCCATGGTATTTGGTGTTAAATCCCCTAGGATTAAGGAAATAAAAGCACTGTTAAAAGAAAAAAAATCTATAGAAGTTTTTCCAAATTTAATTATGAATGTTACTACAGATTCTAAAGTAACACAACAAATTCATTATATCATTAATAGAAATAAATCAGGTATCTTTCATTTAGGCAGTAACGATTTGGTACACCATGATGACTTTTTAAAAGAAATTATTAAATCATTAGGAGGCAACACCCCCAAATTTAAACAAGTATTTACGACTAATAATGACAGATATTTGGCTGTATTACCAAAAGCAAACATACTCCCAAAACACTTACAATTAGTTAGTCAAGATATATTAACCGAACTAAATTTATAATCTTTACTTTATAAAATATATTATGTCAAAATTAACCGAAAAAGAAATTAATAACCGTTTAGAAAAATTAGAAGAGTGGGATTATTTTGATGGTGCCATTCATACTGAATACGAATTCGAAAATTTTAAAGATTGCTTTAGCGCTATGAGTAGAATTGCTTTTGAATGCGAAGCTTTAAACCATCATCCTAATTGGACGAACACATACAATGTACTAAAGATTAGCATTTCTACCCATGAAGAAAATGGAGTTACAGAAAAAGATTTTAAACTAGCTCACGCTATAGAAACTATTGTAGAAGAAGAAGAAGACTAGTTAAATTATACATTTACACTATATAATTTTAAGAATACGATTCGTAAAAAAGTTTGTTTAAACAGTTTTAGTACCTCAGCTTTTTTTTTAAATTTGTGATTATCGCTTGCATTTTAAATACGTATTATTTGAGTAGTTTAAACCTAAGAAGCGATATTAAAAATAGTAATAATATGTTTTCGGAAAAGTGAAAACTTAAGAATAAATAAATAAATAAATAAATAGTATAATGGGAAGAGCTTTTGAGTTTCGTAAAGCGCGAAAAATGAAACGATGGTCGGCAATGAGTAAGGCCTTTACACGTATTGGAAAAGACATTGTAATGGCTGTAAAAGAAGGTGGTCCAGACCCAACTAGCAACTCACGCTTAAGAGCGGTTATTCAAAATGCTAAGGCCGTGAATATGCCTAAGGACAATGTTGAGCGAGCAATAAAAAAAGCTAGTGAAAAAGGCCAAGGCGATTATAAAGAAGTCATTTTTGAAGGTTATGCACCACATGGCATAGCCGTACTTGTAGAAACTGCTACAGATAATAACACCCGAACCGTAGCAAATGTTAGAAGTTATTTTAATAAATGTGATGGAAGTTTAGGAACTTCTGGTTCTGTCGTTTTTATGTTTGATCATACGTGTAATTTTAGAATTACTGCAGAAGGCTTAGATCCTGAAGAAATAGAGCTAGAGTTTATCGATTTTGGTGCTGAAGAAGTTTTTGCTGATGATGATGGGATATTAATATATGCCCCATTTGAAAGCTTTGGGGCTATTCAAGCTGAATTAGAAAAAAGAGAAATAGAAATCTTATCTTCTGGCTTTGAGCGTATACCACAAGTTACAAAACCTTTAAATACTGAACAGATTACAGATGTTGAAAAGCTTTTAGAAAAACTTGAAGAAGATGACGATGTTCAAAATGTTTACCATACCATGCAAGAGTAAACAAGTACAAATTATTATTTCATAAATATTAAAGTCTTTTTTTACAATATAAACACCATCCTTAATTCTTATTTATTATTTTTTCTAATTGCTTGAATAAAAGTCTCAATATCTAAATTTAGGTTTTCTTTATTGGTTATGTGCCTAATAAAAGCACTACCAATGATTCCTCCTGATGCATATGCTGAAGCAAATTCAAAATCTTCCATAGTGCTTATATTAAAACCTATCATTAGAGGACTTCTTAAATTCATTTCCTTCAATCGGTTTAAATATGATTCGGAAGATTGTATATCTGTACCTTTTCCAGTAGTACTAGAACTGCTTATTGCATATATAAAAGACGTACTACAACTATCGATATAACGTATCCGTTCTTCTGTGGTTTCTGGAGTTATTAAAAAAATCATTGAAATATTATGTTTTTCGAAAATAACTCGATATTTTTCTTGATAAATAGCTATTGGAAGATCTGGAAGAATTACTCCATTCACATTATTTTCTTCACACTTTTTACAAAATTTCTCTACTCCATATAAGAAAACGGTATTAAAGTAACCCATCATTATTTTAGGAATACTGAAAGAACACTTGTCTAACTGACTAAATATTAAATCCATCGTAATGCCGTTTTCAAGAGCTTTAGTATTGCTGTTTTGTATTACTTCTCCATCACTTAAAGGATCTGAGTATGGTATTCCTATTTCAACCATATCGACCCCACTCTTCTCTAACTCATTTAAAATAGATGGCATGCTATCTATTTTCGGATAACCCGCTGTAAAATAAATATTTAACAACGGATCTTTTGCTGTATCAAATAATTTTTTAAGTATCATTATTGAACTGTTTTAGTTAAATTTATTAAGTCTTTATCACCTCTTCCACTAAGGTTTACGATAATTTTATCTGTTGGTTTTATATCCATTTTATTTAAGTAAGCTAATGCATGAGCAGATTCTAATGCAGGAATTATACCTTCTCTACGCGATAAAAAATGCGCTGCATTTAACGCTTCATAATCTGTAACACTATAATATTTAACTCTTCCTTTTTGCTGTAAAAAAGCATGTTGAGGACCTATACCAGGATAATCTAACCCAGCCGAAATGCTATAAGGCTCCATCACTTGCCCATCGGCTGTTTGCATTAATTTAGTCATACAAGCATGCAGCACCCCTTGGCTACCTACAGCAAGTGTAGCAGCGGTACTTGTTGTATTTACTCCTTTACCTGCCGCTTCAACTCCTATCAGCTTTACATCTTTATCCTCTAAAAAATGATAAAACGCACCAATGGCATTACTCCCTCCTCCTATACAAGCAATAATATGTGTCGGGTTTTCAGTAATTTGTTTTTTTATTTCTTCACTAATTATAGCTTGAAATTTAGCGACCATGTCTGGATAAGGGTGTGGCCCAACTACAGAGCCGATAATATAGTGCGTATCTTTGGGGTGATTTATCCAATCTCTTATCGCTTCATTTGTTGCATCTTTTAACGTTTTACTACCACTATTTACCGGTATAACTTTTGCTCCCAATAACTTCATTCTAGACACATTGGGTTCTTGACGTTCTATATCAATAACTCCCATATAAACAAAGCACGTCATTCCCATTAAAGCACAAGCAGTAGCCACAGCTACACCATGTTGCCCTGCTCCTGTTTCTGCAATAATTCTTGTTTTTTTTAGTTTTTTTGCCAGCAATATTTGCCCCAATGCGTTATTAATTTTATGAGCTCCCGTATGGCATAAATCTTCTCTTTTTAAATAAATATCTGCTTTATAATATTTACTTAATCTATTAGCATAATAAAGTGGCGTAGGTCTGCCAACGTAATCTTGAAGGAGTTTATTTAATTCTTTTCTAAAATCATTCGATTCCATTATAACTTTATACGATTTTTCTAACTCTTTAATGTTTGGGTAAAGCATTTCTGGAATATATGCACCACCATACTCTCCATAAAACCCTTTGTTATTTACTTGATATTTATTTTTCATTCCTTATTTTTTTAATCATTTCTTTTACTAATTTTGCTTCTTTAACTCCTGGTTCTGTTTCAAATTTGCTATTAATATCTATAGCATAAAGTTGAGGCACATTAAGCTCTTTAATAATGCTAACATCATTAATTGTAATACCTCCGCTCAGAAAAAAAGGGGTGTTTGATTTATACTTTTTTAATAGATCCCAATTAAATTTTTTTCCGCCACCCCCATAGTTTTTTGTAGCGGTATCGAATAAGAAATAGTTAACATATGGTGTATAATCTCCTACAGTATCCCAATTGAAACTCTCATAAACACGAAACGCTTTTATCACTTTTATTTTAGTTGATAATTGTTTTACATACTCTACAGATTCGTTACCATGAAGCTGTACGAAATCTAACTCGTATTTACTTACTATATCTAGTACTTTTTCTATAGCACTATTTACAAATACACCAACTCTTTTAGTTTTTTTATTGGAGCTTACTATAAAAGATTTAATACTCGAATTTATATATCTTGGCGATTTTTCATAAAAAATAAACCCTATAAAATCTGGTAAACAGTTTTGAATTTCTTTTATATTATCAGAATGTTTCATTCCACATACCTTTATTTTCATTCTGAGAGTAATTTATAATTGTTAATTAAATTTTCACATATTTGGTCTGGCTCCTTATGTTTCATAAAAAGACTACCAACAAGAAAACCATCATAACCATCATCTTTTAAAGTCTTAATTTGACTCGCTTGAGTAATACCACTTTCGCTAATTTTAACGAGTTCCTTAGGAAGGTATTCGAACAATAATTTACTATTAGAAATATCTGTAGAAAAATCATTTAAATTTCTATTATTTACTCCTATTAAATCTACATGTTCATTTGTATGGCTGTCTATTTCTTCTTTCGTTCTTACTTCTAAAAGCACTTCTAATTCTAAGCTCTTAGCAAAATTTGCCAAAGACTTACACTGCTTAGGCGCTAAACAAGAAGCTATAAGAAGTATACAGTCTGCACCAATACTTTTAGCTTCAATTATTTGATATTCATCAATAATGAACTCCTTGCGCAGAATAGGACAATTATTAAACTTACGAGCAGTTTCTACATCTTGATTCTTGCCTCCAAAAAAATTATAATCTGTTAAAATAGATAAAGCAGATGCACCAGCTTGTATATAAGCCTTACTCAATTTCTCTATAGATACTTTATTGTTAATAAGCCCTTCACTAGGGGATCTCCTCTTAAACTCTGCAATAATTCCTACCATATCTCCTCTCTTTAAATGAGTTTTAAGAGAAATGATATTTGCATTAAAAAAAGGGCTTTGCTCTAAAGACCTTACGGATCTTCGTCCTTTATTTTCTCTAACTTCATTTTTTTTAAAATCTATTATTGTTTTTAACATACTCATATTGCTAATACTGTTTTAAATGATTTATAAGCCTTTTTACTTTCTAATGATTCTCTTGCTATAGCTAAAGCATCAGAATAATTTTTTGTAGTATTAAAACATTGTATTGCCATTGCGGCATTAGCTATTACGACCTCTTTTTGCGCTTCTGTGCCATTGCCTTCAAGAATATTTATAAATAGTTTGGCCGATTCTTTAACGTTTTTTCCACCTCTTAGATCCTGGGGAAGGATTTTATTTTTTAAAACATCGACTGGATTTAATAAGAATTCTTTTTCTGGACTAATTACTTTTGCAAAACCTGTAAGGCTTATTTCGTCATAACCATCTAAAGAATGTATTATGCGGTACGATGTTTCTCCTTGCTCATATATGTACTTATAATACCTTAACAATTGCAGAGAATAAACACCTACTAGTTGTTTTTTTGGAAATGAGGGGTTCACCATTGGTCCGAGCATATTAAAAAAAGTACTCACTCCAATACTTTTTCTAATTGGAGCAACTTCTTTCATTGCTGGATGAAAAAGCGGCGCATGTAAAAAACAAATGCCACTTTTACTTATTTGTTGCTTTAATTTCTCCTCATCATTAGTAAATTTGTACCCTAAATATTTCATCACATTTGAAGATCCACAGGCGGAACTTACGCCATAATTTCCATGTTTAGCAACTTTATAACCTGCACCTGCAACCACAAAAGAAGATAACGTACTAACATTAAAAGTATCTTTAC
>JAHDGB010000142.1 GCA_020627885.1 Flavobacteriaceae bacterium
AATCACTCAACTATTAACAAATAGATTAATACACATGTCAAACGACATTAAGATTAAAAAAGGGCTGAATATAAATTTAAAAGGTGAAGCAAAAAAGGCAACTGAAAATGCCATAATAAGCAACTTTTATACCGTAAAGCCTGAAGACTTTCACAGTGTTACTCCTAAATTATCAGTTAAAGTTGGAGAAAAAGTAAAAGCAGGAACCCCGCTTTTTTACGATAAATCTAACGAGGCTATAAAATTTGCTTCCCCAGTATCTGGAGAAGTAATAGAAATTGCGCGAGGTGAAAAACGTAAGATTTTATCAATTAAACTACAAGCCGATAAAACTCAAGAACACCATGATTTTGGTGGTTTGAATGTAGAAAAAGCTAAAGCCGAAGACATTAAATCTAGGTTGTTAGAATCTGGATGTTGGGCATTTGTTAAACAACGTCCTTATGACGTTATTGCAAAACCAGATTCTTTACCTAAAGCTATTTTTATTTCTGCATATGCTAGTGCGCCTTTAGCTGCTGATTTGGATTATATTTTGCAAGGGAAAGAGGCTGAACTTCAAGCTGCATTAACAGCTTTAAGTAAATTAACGTCTGGTAAGTTACATGTTAGTGTGGATAAAAATGGAAATTCACCATTAGCAGGTTTGTCTAATATAGAGTTACATAAAGTTTCAGGACCACATCCATCAGGAAATGTTGGTACACAAATAAATAAAATAGACCCAATAAATAAAGGGGAAGTTGTTTGGACAATAAATGCGCAAGATCTTGTAATTATTGGAGAGTTATTATTAACAGGTAAGTTTAACGCACAGCGAATAGTTGCTTTAGTAGGATCATCTGTTAAAGAACCTCGATATTTTAGAACTGTAATCGGGAGTGAAATTGCAACTATGATTTACGATAAAGGTGTTAATAAAGACGCTAATGATCGTATTATATCTGGTAACGTATTATCTGGTAAGCAAGTAAAACCTGATGGAAATTTAGACTATTATAGTAATGTTATCTCAGTAATTCCTGAAGGAGACGATTATGAGTTTTTTGGATGGAATAAACCTATATTTAATAAAGTCTCTACATCTAGAGCATTAACCTTTTCATGGTTAACTCCTAATAAAAAGTATGATTTAAATACCAATACGAATGGCGAGCATCGTGCATTTGTTACCACAGGTAGTTATGAAGAAGTTTTTCCTTTAGACATATTCCCTATGCAAATACTTAAAGCTTGTAAATATAAAGATTTAGACGAGATGGAAGCTTTAGGAATGTATGAAGTTGCCCCTGAGGATTTTGCATTAACAGAGTTTATATGCGTTTCAAAACAACCACATCAAAAAATCATAAGAGAAGGATTAGACTTAATGCTTAAAGAAATCGGATAATTATTTATAGTAGCGTAAAAACTAAATAAGAAAAAGTAACTCAAAATAATGATTATGTTTTTACATAATCGAAATGAAAATATAACATGGGTTTAAAAAGTAATTTACATAATTTAAAAGAAAAGTACAAAGGGACCAAAATGGCTCCTGCATTTAACGCAATTCATACGTTTCTATACTTACCAAACGAGATCACTCACGGAGGGACTCATATTAAAGCAGCTGATGATTTAAAGCGAACAATGAATGTTGTTATAATGGCATTGGTGCCATGCTTAATTTTTGGAATTTTTAATGCAGGCTATCAGCATTATGCGGCAATTGACGCTGCAGCAGGAATAACTAAAGAAGTATCGTTGTTTGGTAATTTTTTAACGTGGGACAACTTTGTTATAGGAGCATGGACAGTATTACCATTAGTAATTGTTTCATACGTTGTAGGGCTTGTTGTTGAATTTATTTTTGCAGTAATTAAAGGTCATGAAGTTGAAGAAGGTTACTTGGTAACAGGAATGTTAGTACCGCTAATTGTACCTGTAGATATTCCTTTGTGGATGCTTGCAGTTGCAGTTATATTTGGAGTCGTTATAGGAAAAGAAGTTTTTGGAGGTACAGGAATGAATATCTTAAACCCTGCACTTACCATTAGAGCATTTTTATTCTTTGCATACCCAACATGGATGTCTGGAGATAAAGTATGGGTGCATGAAGCAGTTGATAGGACAGGAACACCAGATGCAATTTCTGGAGAAACTATTTTAGGAAGTTTAGCACAAAATAATAGTGTAGGGTATGACGTTTGGGACATGTTTTATGGCTTTATTCCAGGCTCCATAGGAGAAACATCGACCTTGCTTATTTTGTTAGGCGGCTTGTTTTTAGTGTTTTCTAAAATTGGAAGTTGGAGAATTATGTTATCATCTGTATTGGGAGCTATGGCTATGGGATTAATTTTTAATTTCGTAGCAGATTCAGGGATGATTTCTGAATCTAGCAAATTCTTTGCTTTAATGAATACAGAGTTCTGGATGCATCTCTTAATTGGAGGTTTTGCTTTTGGTACAGTCTATATGGCTACAGATCCTGTTACAGCATCTCAAACCAATAAGGGGAAATGGATTTATGGTTTTTTAATTGGTTTTATTTCTATTATGATTCGTGTATTTAACCCAGCATACCCAGAAGGAGTAATGCTAGCAATTTTATTAATGAATGTGTTTGCACCAACTATAGATCATTATGTGGTTCAAGGTAATGTTAAACGCAGAATGAAACGTTTAAAAGTAAAAACAGCTTAATTATGGCAATTAATACAGATAAAAATTCATATACCATAATATTTGCAATAGCAATGGTATTAGTAGTAGGTTCATTATTAGCTTTTACAGCATCATCTTTAAGGCCTAATATCGATGAGAATAAGCGTATGGAAAAGCAACAGAATATTCTTTATGCAATGGGAGTAAATGGAAATGAAGGTACGGGAGATATTACTTTTATATCTACAGATAAAGTTGCAGGCGAATTTTCAAAATATATTAAAAAGCAATTAGTTATAGACGCTAATGGTAATGAAGTAGAAAATAAAGAAGCTTATTTAATAGACATTAAGAAAGAGCAAGCTAAAGCTAAAAATGGAGGAACAAGGCGTTTGCCTTTATTTGTAGGAGAGAAAGAGGGAAAAACATTTTACATTGCACCAATTAGGGGAAAAGGGCTTTGGGATGCCATATGGGGTTATGTTGCTTTAGATAAAAATATGGTTGTTCAAGGCGCATTCTTTGACCATGCAGGAGAAACTCCTGGTTTAGGAGCTAATATTAAGCAGCGTTATTTTATGGACGATTTTGTAGGTGAACAATTAAAAAATACGGCTGGAGTTTTTAAAGGGATTAAAGTTGCAAAAGGAAATAATGACCCTGTAAACAATACTAAAGATGATCATGAAGTTGATGCTTTAGCTGGTGCAACTATTACTGGAGATGGCGTTTCAGCAATGATTAAAAAAGATTTAAAATTGTATTTACCTTACTTTAAAAAATTAAATAATTAATATGGGACTACTTTCAAAAAAAGACGGTAAGTTAATTACAGATCCGTTAGCAGATAATAACCCTATTACAATTCAGGTACTAGGTATATGTTCGGCATTAGCTATTACTGCAGAATTAAAAGCTTCATTAGTAATGGGAATTGCAGTACTTTTTGTTCTTGGAATTGGTAATGTTGTTATTTCATTAATGAGAAACATTATTCCTTCAAAAATTAGAATTATAGTACAACTTATTGTTGTTGCTGCCTTAGTAATTATAGTAGATCAAGTGCTTAAAGCTTTTGCTTACGAATTGAGTAAAACATTATCAGTATTTGTAGGATTAATTATTACCAATTGTATAATTATGGGGCGTTTTGAAGCTTTTGCTCTTGGTAACGGCCCATGGAAATCCTTCCTTGATGGTATTGGTAATGCTTTAGGTTATGCCGTAATATTAGTTATTGTAGGTTTCTTTAGAGAATTATTGGGCTCTGGTACTTTATTTGGAGTTCCTGTATTAGGGGATTCAATAGAAAAAACAGGTGTATACTCAATAGGATATGAAAATAATGGATTTATGTTAATGCCACCTATGGCGTTAATTATTGTAGGACTTATTATTTGGGTGCAGCGTAGTAGAAATAAAGCATTAATAGAAGATTAAACCCCTCTTCAATTTTTGTATAAAGTATTTATATTAAAAAAGGAAAAAAAGTCTTTATAGCCTAAAAAAATAGGTTAAGAATTAAAAAATAAAAAACAATGATAGAGCACATCGAATTATTTTTCAAATCAATTTTTATTGATAATATGGTGTTTGCGGTATTTTTAGGTATGTGTTCATACTTAGCAGTATCTAAAAAAGTAGCAACTGCTGTTGGTCTTGGTGCAGCTGTAATATTTGTATTAGCAATTACTGTACCATTAAATTGGTTATTAGACCAATATTTATTACAGCCGGGAGCTTTAAAATGGTTAGGAGCAGATTATGCAGATTATGATTTAAGTTTCCTTTCATTTATAATGTTTATTGCTACTATAGCAACTATGGTGCAGCTAGTAGAGATTGTTGTTGAGAAATTTTCACCATCCTTATACAATTCTCTGGGTATTTTCTTACCGCTAATTGCTGTAAACTGTGCAATATTAGGAGGTTCGTTATTTATGCAATCTCGTGAAATAGAAACATTAGGATTGGCTCTTAATTATGGTATATCTTCTGGAATAGGTTGGTTTTTAGCAATTCTTGCTATAGCAGCAATTAGAGAAAAAATAAGATATAGCAATGTACCGGCACCTTTAAGAGGTTTAGGAATTACATTTATCATTACAGGGTTAATGGGTATTGGGTTTCTTAGTTTTGGAGGAATGTTAACAGGAGGAGATGAAGAAACTAAAGAAAAAAAGACAGTTGAGGTTAAAAAAACTTTAACTAAAGAAAATAATGAATTAGCTAATAATACTAAAATAATAGAATAGCCATATGATTTTAGCAGCAGGAACAGGAGGAACAGTTATAGTAACTGTAATTGCATTTTTATTAATTACGTTACTATTAGTAAGTTTATTATTATTTGTAAAGCAAAAATTATCACCATCGGGTCCAGTAAAAATTTTAATTAATGGTGAACGAGAAATAGAAGTAGCATCTGGAGCTACATTGCTATCTACATTAGGAGGAAATAAGATCTTTTTACCATCTGCATGTGGAGGAGGTGGTACTTGCATTCAGTGCGAATGCCATGTATTATCGGGAGGAGGTGAAGCATTACCAACAGAAACACCTCATTTTTCAAGAAAAGAATTAGCCCACGGGGCACGTTTGTCTTGCCAAGTAAAAGTAAAGCAAGACATGGAAATTACAATTCCAGAAGAAGTTTTTGGTATAAAAAAATGGGAGGCTACTGTGGTTCGTAATTATAATGTTGCTTCTTTTATTAAAGAATTTGTAGTCGAGATTCCTGAAGATATGGGGTATAAAGCAGGAGGGTATATTCAAATTGAAATTCCTGAATGTACTGTAAACTACAAGGATATGGACATTACTGCGCATCCTGAAGAACATGATACACCAGATAAGTTTAAGGCAGAATGGGATAAATTTAATTTATGGCCTTTTGTAATGAAAAATACAGAAGTAGTAGAGCGTGCATATTCTATGGCCTCTTACCCAGCTGAAGGTAGAGAAATTATGTTAAATGTACGTATAGCTACTCCACCATGGGATAGAGCTAAAAATGGATGGATGGATGTTAATCCAGGTATTGCATCTTCATATATATTTGCTCAAAAACCTGGAGATAAGGTTACGATTTCAGGACCTTATGGAGAGTTCTTTATTAATGAAAGTGAATCTGAAATGTTATACGTAGGAGGAGGAGCAGGTATGGCTCCAATGCGTTCTCACTTATATCATTTATTTAAAACGTTAAAGACTGGGCGTAAAGTAACTTATTGGTATGGAGGAAGATCTAAAAGAGAATTATTCTATTTAGATCATTTTTATCAATTAGAAAAAGATTTTCCTAATTTTAAATTTTATTTGGCGTTATCTGAGCCTTTAGAAGAAGATAACTGGAAAGTAAAAGAAAACATTGATGCTCCAGGGGATGGTTTTGT
>JAHDGB010000143.1 GCA_020627885.1 Flavobacteriaceae bacterium
TATAAATAAGTTAACCCTGAGTTTTTCAAACTTACACAGATTTTAGGATAGTGTCCTGTTTTAATTAAAATTGACTGTTAAATAGTTTAAAATATCACATCATTTTAAGCGTATTTAGTTCTTGCAATGTTAAATGTTTCCAATGGCCTCTAGGCAAGTCTTTTTTTGTTAAGTGCCCTATACTTACACAATCTAAACGTACTATTTCATATTTTAGCGCCTCAAAAATGGTTCTTAAAATAGTATTTCCTGTATTTTTAATTTTTATGCCTACTTCTTTTTTAGTAGCTCCATCGATATAGCTTATTTCTTCCACAGAAATTAACTTCCCTTTTATTTTAAAGCCTTCTTTTATTTTTTTATAGTCTTCAAAATTCAAATTTTTATCTAATTCTACATGAAATAACCGCTCTACACCTTTATTAGAGTTTGTAAAACGCTTAACAACAACCTCATCATTAGTAAAAAGGAGTAAGCCTGTAGAGTTTCTGCCCAATCGCCCAATAGGTTTTATTCTAGAAGTTGTTGCGTTTGCCACCAAATCCATTACTGTACGCCCCTTACTTTCACTAGTAGTGGTTGCAAACCCTTTAGGCTTATTAAGCAAAACATAAGCTTTTTTCTCTGGGTTAATACGGGCACCATCAAAACGAACCTCATCGTCTAACTTTACTTTATATCCCATTTCTGTAACTACTTTCCCATTTACCGAAACACTACCAATAGCTATATGCATATCGGCATCGCGACGAGAGCACATCCCAGAATTGGCAATATATTTATTTAATCGTATTGCACCTTCATTTATAGATGATTTGCTATTCTTGCCTTGCTTACCCATTCTTTATTTTTTTGCAAAGATAATTTATATATTATTAGAAGTCTTTTAAATGTAATAATATTGATTATGTATACCAAATTACATGATTCGTTTTAAAACCAAATTTATATTAATTAATAATATACTAAACACACCTGCTACTATTACTATTTTTAAAATATTATGCAAAATTAAATAGTGCATTTTAGTTGAGGATTTCCAAAGGAATAATAAAAAGGTTATTAGTAAAAGTATACAGCTATAAAAATAAAAATACATATAACCTATTTCATATTTGTGCACTAATAAATAAGCTGGTAATAAGGTTAGAATAATAAAGAACGTTATTATTTTCTTAGATGTATTTTCGCCATAAACAATAGGAATAGTTCTATAATTTAAAGCTAAATCGCCTTTTAAATTTTCTAAATCTTTTGTAAGTTCTCTTATTGCTATTATTAAAAATAAAAACGTACCATGTACGAAAATTACTGTGTCAAAATTTTTATAATAAATAAAAACAGCAAAAAAAGGAGTAATCGTTAATATTGATGAAACTATATTGCCTATAATTGGCATTTTCTTGAGTTTATGCGAATACAACCAAATTGCAAAAATATACAATGAAAAAAACAGCACTGCTTTAAATGATACATAGCTAGCCATTATTATTGCAGAAAAATTCAATACAAAATAGAATGATAATTTTGTATTCTGACTTACTAATTTATCTAATCGTGTTTTATTAGGTCTGTTAATTAAATCTTTTTCCGAGTCGTAGAAATTATTAATAATATAACCTCCAGCAACAGCAGTTGCAGATGCTAATACTAACATTAATAAATTAACATCGAAAAGAACTTTACGCAATGGTTTGTTTGGAGCAAAAATATAAATTGAAGTAAGATATTGTGCAAGTACAATTACCAATATATTGTACCCTCTAACAACAGAAAACATGCTAAAAAACTTAAGCAATACATGTTTTTGTTTTCGTGTAAACATAAAATCTAAATGTCTTTACGGCTTGTCCTAAATCATAGATAATGATTTAATCTTAAAAATTATATACAACTTCTAATTTGTAATTCTTTAGAGCTTTTTGAGCAAGAGCTATATCTGGGGTAAAACCTAAAATGTATCCTCCACCTCCAGAGCCACATAATTTTAGATAATAGGCATTAGTTTCAATTCCTTTTTTCCATAATTCATGAAATTGTTTAGGAATCATAGGTTTAAAATGATTTAATACCACTCTAGATAATTGTTTTGTATTACTAAATAATGATTTTATATCGCCTTTTAAAAAATCTTCAACACAAGCATCTGTATGTTTTATAAATTGCTCTTTAAGCATATTTCTAAAGCCTTCTTTTTTCATGTTTTCCATAAAAATACGAACCATAGGTGCAGTTTCGCCAACAATACCACTATCTAATAAAAACACAGCACCTTTTCCAGTTGTACGTTGCGATGGAATACCGGTAGCTTCAATATTATCTTTCGAGTTTATTAATATAGGGATGCTTAAATAACTATTTAAAGGGTCTAATCCTGAAGACTTACCATGAAAAAAAGATTCCATTTCTGAAAAAATAGACTTTAATTTCAATAGTTTTTCTCGTGTTAAATTCTCAAGAACAGTAATAGGGTCTTTTGCATATTTATCATAAATAGCTGCAACTAGTGCTCCACTACTTCCAACACCATACCCTTGTGGTATTGAAGAGTCAAAATACATGCCATCTCTAACATCTTTTCTTAAATTTTTAAGATTAAAAGTTACGAGATTAGAATCTACTTTTTCTAAATAATCAACAAATCGCTTTAAACTTTTATTAGAAGCCTTAGCTTCACTTGAAAGGTTTTCGCCAGTTTTTAAGGCGCCATTATAAAAATTATAAGGAATTGATAAGCCTTTAGAATCTTTTATGATTCCATACTCTCCAAATAATAGTATTTTTGAATAAAAAAGTGGGCCTTTCATATCTTTTATGAGGATTTAGTTTTATTAAAGTTACAATATTTACTTTAAATTAAAGCACTGTTTTTATTGTTTAGCATAAAAACCATCTAAATATTAATTTTTTTGGCTCCGAAACCTACAGTATCGCAAATATACTGTCCATTTTCACAAAATGCAACTAACTCCTTTTTAATAAACTCATAAATCCTTTCAGATTCTTGCTTTGGGTACAAGACATGAACATTTGCACCAGCATCAAGAGTAAAACAAACATGCAAGTTTGTTTTTTTTCTGAAGGCCCATATTTTATTAATAATTTCTAGAGTATTCGGTTTCATTAAGATAAAATAAGGCATACTCGTCATCATCATACTATGTAACGTTAAAGCTTCGCTTTCTACTAAGGTAATAAAGCCTTTCAAATCTCCATCTTTAAGAATTGACTTCATTTTTAAAATATTCGCTTCAGCTTGCTTAAAACGCTCTTTCGCATATGGATGGTTATTCATTAAATTATGACCAACTGTACTACTCACTTGTTTTTCGCCTTTATCAACCAAAAGAATAGTGTCTTGATAATTTTTAAAATGGTCATGAACCTTGTACGGGTATTTTATTCCGAACAAATCCGAACTTCCATTAACATTTGGATGTTCTCCCCATACCACTATATCTCCAACGATACTTCTACAAGCACTTCCTGAACCTAAACGAGCCAAAAATGAGGCTTTTTGATAAAAATAAGTTTCGGATTGTTTAGGTATAAGTAGTTTCTCTATACTCATAAGACATAACGCTAGTGCGCTCATTCCTGAAGCTGAAGAAGCAATCCCAGAACTGTGAGGAAATGAATTGCTTGTTTCTATTTTAAAATGAAAATCATTCAGGAAAGCTAAATAGCTTTTTATTCGCTTAAAAAACTGTTCAATTTTTGGTTTAAAATCAGTTTTCTCCTCTCCGTCTAAAAACACTTCGAAAGAAAATGTATCTGAAGGCACATCTAATTTTATGTAGCTCAATTTTGTTGTTGTCTTACAGTGATTTAACGTAAAACTAATTGATTGATTTTTAGGTATTTGACTTTCTTTTTTTCCCCAATACTTTACTAAAGCAATATTACTTGGAGAAGACCAAGTTACACTACCATTATCAAGGTGGTTTTCATCAGTTTTTTTTAAAAATTGTGAAACAATCATCTTCTTTTAAAAATTTTCACAAAGATAGTTCTTAATTTTTGAACTATTTCACTAATTTTGCAGCGAATGAATAATCACAAAGTGCATTTTGTCGATAAAAAATGTATCTTATGGTGTTTTTGTCAAAAATTTTGTGTAGATTTGTTTAACAAGTTAGTAGCTTAAAAGAGCCCCTCAATCTTCGCTAAGCGTATATGAAACCTAAAAACTCCCTAAGATGGGATGCTGTGATAATGGATAAAAAACAGAGAATTATTCTAACCATGTTAGAACTTGTTGTAGAACAAGGCGTAAATGCTACCCCAATGTCTCAAGTTGCTAAAGAAGCTAATGTTGCCGTTGGTACTATTTATCATTATTTTGAAAATAAAAATCAAATCATTGAAGAAATATATACAATGATTATTAAAGATTTTGGAGTCATACTTATGGCTAATTTACCTGATGGCCCTTTCAAAAACAAATATCAAGCGATGTGGTTAAACCTATACAATTATTTTATAGGTAACCCTTTAGCATTTAAGTTTATGGAATACGTAGGGATCCCTCCAATTATTAATCAGGAAATTAGACAAAACTCAGTTAAGCATTTTACCAATGTAAGAGATTTTATGCTAGCTGGTATTTTAAATAAAGATCTTAAAGATGTTAATTTAAGGCTAATTATGCAAATATCTTTTGGAACAGCAGTTTCTGCTGTTAGGCTAAAAAGCAAGAACGAATTACCGATGACGGAAAAACAAATTCAAGATGCTGTTGAAATTGCGTGGGATAGTGTTAAATATAAATCTGATTAAGCATTCTCTATTAGGCTTATTAGCTTTACCATTGTTCTATAATTTCGAGTAGTAGCATTAACTTTTAACTGTTTTTCTATAAAATTATTATCGCATTTAGAATTACCATAACCTCTATCTGAATAAAAGTAAACACATTGGCTAGTTACTATAATTTCTTCATGAGTAAGATTAATTAATGATAATGCTTTTATATTACCTTCACTAGGTTTTTCTTTTAATATTGTAAAGTAACTTTTCTCTTTTTTTATACTTGGAAAAGGACATGAACTTACCATTGTTTTTAAAATTGGAAAATCTATAATTAATACAGGAACTTCGAAACCAAAATGAGCCTTTATAGCATCGTGTATTATGTGCTCAATAGTTTCTTTTTCAGTAATAACAGATTCAAATATTACGTTTCCTGTTTGGATATAGGTTATCACATTTTTAAAAGCTAAACTTTCAAAAAGCGCTCGCAAATCCGCCATAAGAACTTTTTTTTTCCCACTAACATTAATCCCTCTTAATAACGCAATATGTGTATTCATTGTTAATTTATATTTTTAGCAATAATATATGCACTAGTCCATGCATTTTGAAAGTTAAACCCTCCTGTAACGGCATCTATATTTAAAACTTCTCCTGCAAAATATAAGCAGTTATGTAATCGGCTTTGGTAGGTTTTAAAATTTATTTCTTTTAAATCTACTCCTCCTGCCGTAACAAATTCTTCTTTAAAAGTACTTTTTCCATCTACTTCAAAAATAGCACTTGTAAGTTGCTTTGCTAAAGTTTCAATATGTTCTTTATTAAGGTCGGCCCATCGTATTTTATCAGAAATTTCAGAAGCTATTAACAATTGTTGCCATAGACGTTTAGGCAAGTTAAATTGAGAAAATTTAAAAACAGATTTTTTAGATAAATTTTGTTTTACTTCTTTTAATTTAAATATACACGCTTCTAAATCCTTCCTTATGAAGTTAACATTTATCTTAAATTTATAATTGTTTTCAGCAAATTCTACAGCTCCAAAAGCCGACAATTTTAATATAGCCGGTGCACTCATTCCCCAATGCGTAATTAATAAAGGTCCAGAGGATGACAATTTACTGTTTAATACCTTTATTTCTACATTATCGACCACTACCCCAGGTATTTTATTTATCCTACTATCTTTTATATTAAAAGTAAATAAAGAGGCCACTGGTGGAATAATACTGTGTCCTATACTTTCCATAAGTTTCCATATTTTAGGATTACTCCCAGTAGCAATTATAA
>JAHDGB010000009.1 GCA_020627885.1 Flavobacteriaceae bacterium
GTTGTAATACCAACTAAAGCTATGCCAAAATAATGTTTTATTAAAGAAATTTCTATTTAAAAAAATAACGCTCTAAAGGAAATAAATCAATTACATATTTAAGAAGTATCTTAAACACTAGATAACCAACATATTAAACAAAATAAGGCGTTTATCTATTTTTAGTTTAAAAAACGATTGTGCCAACTCTCGCTTGCTGGTACTTCCCAGTTTTCATTTAACTCGGCAATATTGGTAACTAAATTATTAAAAACTATGGTGTTTTTAGAAACGGCTCTTTGTTTGGCCATTTTTTTAAAATCTACTAATGATTTATAGGCCACAAATTCGCCTTGCTTATAAGACACATTCATTTTATCCATAAGATCTACATTGTAATCTTTCTCTAATTGCTGAATAAATTGTACGGAAGCATCTATAGAGCATCCTGTAGCTGAAGCCACTCTTTGGTTTAATCCAACAATAATGAATCGCTTATACCTAATATCATAACCTGCTTGTAGGTCACTGCCATGTGCAGCCCAGTTGGTTATAAACCCCTCTAATTTATTTTTAATTTCTTCGAGTTCAGGTTCCGAAAAAGAACGATTGGCTTGGTATATCCAAACTTTAGACTCTTCAGGAAGTGTATTAAAATCAACTAGCATTATTTTCTTTAAATTATATTATAAATCTTGGGCATTAGCAATAAGCTCGGCAATATCCATAACTTCAACATTATCTTCTTGCTCTTTGGCTTTAACCCCATCTGTCATCATGGTATTACAAAATGGGCAACCAGCAGCAATAATTTCAGGTTTAGCTTCTAAAGCCTCCTCTGTACGCATAACATTTACATCTTTATCGCCTTTTTCAGGTTCTTTAAACATTTGCGCCCCTCCTGCTCCACAACATAGCCCATTACGACGGCAGTTTTTCATTTCTACTAGCTCTGCTTCTAGCTTTTTAATTAAATCTCTAGGCGCCTCATAAACATTGTTCGCTCTACCTAAATAGCAAGGGTCATGAAATGTAATACGTTTTCCTTTAAATTTTCCACCTTCAATCGTTAAGCGACCATCTTCTAATAATGTTTTTAAAAATTGAGTATGGTGCATCACTTCGTAAGTTCCTCCTAATCCTGGGTATTCATTTTTAATCGTATTAAAACAATGCGGACAAGCAGTTACTATTTTTTTCACCTCATAAGCGTTTAATACTTCAATATTTGTAACAGCTTGCATTTGAAATAAAAACTCATTCCCAGATCTTTTTGCAGGATCTCCAGTGCAGCTTTCTTCTGTTCCTAGTACTGCAAACTCAACTTTTGCTTTATTAAGTAGCTTTACGAATGCTTTAGTTATTTTCTTTGCTCTGTCATCAAAACTACCAGCACATCCCACCCAAAACACAACTTCTGGTTGCTTTCCTTGAGCCATAAATTCTGCCATTGTTGGCACTTGTAATGAGTCACTCATCCCTACTATATTTTTATTAACTTTTTATTCGTCGTTAAACACTTCTATAGTTACTTCTTTATTTATTAAATCTGTAAACTGCCCTTTATATCGTGTAGCTTTTACTAAATGATTATCTATCCAATGGTAATTTCCGCCCCTTGGTTTTCCCATTAATAAGCTATGATAATTAAAACCATGTTTTTTTAGCCAGTTTTCTGTAACCGTTCTATGTTCTTCTGTTCTTGATGTAAAAAAGCAAATTCTATGCCCTTCCGCATACCACTTATTACATGTTGTTAAAGCATCTGTATACGGCATACAAGTTATCATGCGCTCTGGTTCTTCATTAGGAACATCTTCTGTTATTGTTCCATCAATATCTATTAAATAATTTTTTATCCCTTCTGGCAATACTGGACTTATTTTTTCTCCAGCTTCAATTTTTTCTTTTAAAAATTGATCGTTTTCCTTTCTTTTCATCACTAATTTGAACTTAAACCTGCTTCATTTATTTTACTATTAGCAGTTTTACTGTTTTTCTCCATATTTTTCACCAAATAGCTCTCTAAAGACATTTCTTGGTTGTTTTCTAAATATGCAAAATCTGATTTTGATATTCTAATGTATATGGCTAATTTTTTCTTTCCGTCTTTAACTCTATTCTTTTTTAAATTACGCTCTATATATGAACGTCTTAAAGCTTCGTCTTCAATCCCAATCAACTGATTATCACTGCAGTAATCACAAAATACTTTTTTTACATTTATCGCTTTTGCTAAACTATTTACATAATCAATTTCTGTGTATACTTTTATTTGTAAAGAGTCTTTAGCATAGCCTTTTTGAGCATATAAATTGCTAAAGCAAAACATTATGAATATTATAAGTAAGTATTTGTATTTATTTGCAATCGTTTTTTTCATTTAATATCTATTTTGTAGTCCTTATAATTTTTAGAAGTTTAACGTAAAAAAACAAAAATTATAAACTCAAAATATAAATCTCTGTAACGTTATGAACATGTTATTAACAACGCTTATTAACAATCGTTAAATTCTATTTTAAATCCATTAAAAATAGAATTGTTTATTTATAAATTTACTACAATAATTCTTTACTCATCTTTCCAATTTAAGCGATCCATTTGGTTGTAAGGCCAAGGTGCTCCATTGTTTTCTATATTGGTCATCATGTTATTTAATTCTACTGGTGCAGCAGACTGCTCCATTACTAAATAACGTCTCATTTCCATAATTATACTAAGTGGATCTATACTTACAGGACAAGCCTCTACACAAGCATTACAACTGGTACACGCCCATAATTCTTCTTTAGAAATATAATCGCCTAGCAACTGCTTTCCATCGTCTTTAAATTCACCTTTATTTGCATCTATATTATCTCCCACCTCAACTAATCGATCCCTAGTATCCATCATTATTTTTCTTGGAGAAAGCTTCTTTCCTGTTTGATTTGCTGGACATTCGCTAGTACAACGCCCACACTCTGTACACGTGTATGCATTAAGTAAATTAACCCAAGATAAATCTTGTACGTCACTAGCTCCAAATTTTTCAGGCACTTCCTCATCCTCACCTGCAACCGGTGCAGCAAACGGATCGGCATTAGGATCCATCATTAACATAACCTCTTTAGTAACTGCTTCATTATTATCAAACTGCCCTTTAGGGTTTAAATTTCCATAATAAGTATTAGGAAAAGCTAATAGTATATGTAAATGCTTAGAGTAATATAAATAGTTTAAGAATATTAATATTCCTACAATATGAATCCACCATGCGGTACGCTCTATAAAATGCAAAGCACTTTCTGAAAAACCATTAAATAATGGAACCAGGTATTGACTTATAATATTACCTGAATCTATAGCTTGAAAACTAGTATCGGTAGCATTCATTATTAAAAACAAACACATTAAAACGACTTCAAAGTATAAAATAATATTACCGTCACTTTTTGGCCATCCTTGCATTTCAGAACTCAGAAACCGTTTCAGTTTTATAATATTTCGTCTTACCCAAAAAACTATTACTGAAATTAATACACCTACTGCTAATAACTCGAATGTTCCTATTAAAAACCCATAAACCGATGAATTTAATACACTTAACCCTATACGGTGTGTTCCAAAAAGACCATCTATAATGATTTCTAAAACTTCAATATTTATAATTATAAAACCTACATAAACAACTATATGAAGAAAACCTGCTATAGGACGACGAACCATTTTGCTTTGTCCTAATGCGATATTAATCATATTTTTCCAACGTTGTGAAGTATTATCATTAATCGTTTTATTTTTCCCTAATTTAATATTACGAATAAGCTTTTTTACATTCCGAAAAAAATAACCAAATCCAGCAATTAATAATATAGCAAAAAGTATGTTTGGTAAGAAATTCATTTTACGATTGGTTTGGTCTTAATCTTTATTTTTAATTTCATTTCCATTGGCATCAAACTGCTTTGGCCGTTTACCAAATAATGAAAAATGAACATAACGTTTTGGGTTTAATTTCATATCTCCTAACAACTGTTCTAGTTCTTTAGAGGCACCTTCTAAATTATTATACAGCCCTTCGTCTTTTAAAAGTTTTCCTATAGACCCCTGACCATTATCAATGCTTGCTAAAACATTGTCGAACTTATTAATAGTTGCTTGTAACTTTTTAACTGTAGCTGCAATATTTACTTTAGATAATGAATCTGAAATTTTATTAAAATTGTTTGAAACGCCTTCAAAATTTGAAAGTGTACTATTTAACTTTTCTTTATTATTATCTAACATTTCATTTAATAAGTTAGATGTCTTATTAAACGAGGCTATGGTCATTTCTAAATTAGCCATGCTACCACTTAGATGTGCTCTGGTTTTTTTATCGAAAACAGCATTAACACTTACTAAAAGCGTATCAGTTTCTGACATCACTTTTTCTATTTTTTCTTGAAGCGGTGTTAATTTTTCGTTTAATAATTCAGTTATTCCAGATTTAATTGTTCCTTTTAAATAATCGCCTCTTTTTGCGTTGGGGCCATTATCCTTAGCAGGAATAATAGCTACACCCTTAGCACTAATAGGGCTATCTTGATATAATTCGGCCCTACTATTTTTAGAAAATTTAAACTCAGTATTAACATCCATTTCTACAACTAAACGACCAGAATTGTCGTCTTTAAAGTAAATACGAGAAACTTTACCTACAGAAAATCCATTAATTGTAACTGGTGCCGAAGGTGTTAATCCGCCAACATTGTCGTATTCCGCGTACAAGACTCTAGAATCATCAAGCAAATTTTTACCTTTTAAATAACTAAATCCAAAAATAAAAAAGATGATTCCTAAAATAACTAATATAGCAGTTTTAACTTCTCTTGATAACTTCAAATCGATTTGTTTTGATTTAACAAAATTAATCATAATTTTAAAAAGAATGGCTCTAATTTACTCTTGATTTCAGGGCTTTATATAAATCAATCCTCTCGTTATTTTTGTAAGCAACGATAAAACTTGTTTTATACCCTTTCTCTCTTGCCTCTTTTAACCTACCTTGAATTTCATTATAATCTGATGTATAGCCATAAAAATACTTATACAACCCTTTTATTTTAGCCCTAGAGACAGCTTTTAATCCCTTAAAATTGTATGGCTTAGGCTCTATTTTTTTTGACCCAGTTGCTATTTGTATTTTAAATACAATATTATCATAAATAGCTTCCTCTTGAGGAGTAGCTAGTGTTAACTCATTTGTTTTATCTTCGTAAAAATCTACAACGTTTTGATCTAATGCCTTTTTATAACTAAATATGGCTTCTGCTATTGAATATGCCATTTTTACTTGTCCGTTTCTTGAATTTAAAAACGCCCCTTCTTTTTTGTATGTTAAAAACCCAACTTCTACTAATACACTAGGCATATATGTGTTATGCATAACCCATAAACTTGCTTGTTTTACCCCTCTACTTTTTCTCTTATGATTTTGTTTAAAATTATTCTCTATCATACGCGCTAACTGAACACTTTGCTCTATATAATCTTCTTGGGTTAAAGTTAAGCCTATTAACGATTCTGGAGAATTAGGATCGAACCCATCATAATTTTTTTCATAATCCTTCTCAAAATAAATTACTTCATTTTCCTTCTTTGCAATTTCTAGGTTTCTCTGTGTATTAGCTGCTCCTAAAACAAATGTTTCTGTACCATTAGCTTGCGAGTGATGAGCATTGCAATGTATTGAAACAAATAGATCAGCATCGGCCTTATTAGCTATGGCTGCCCGCTCTCTTAATTCTAAAAAAACATCAGTTTTACGAGTATATATTACTTTAATGTTTTTATTTTTCTCAAGAGATTTCCCAACTTCTAAAACAATTTTAAGTGCAATATTCTTTTCTTTGTAACCACTTCCTAAGTTTCCCGAATCGTGGCCACCATGCCCAGCATCTAACACAACAACAAATTTATTATCTGTATTTTGCGCACTAAATGTAGTGAACAAAATTGTTGTAAGAAAAACTAAAACTAGGGCTAAAAATGTTTTTAATTTCGTTTGCATCGTTTCTTTAACCATAATTTAACTCGGATTATTATAAAATTTTAATTTTTATGAATAATAAATTAATCATAAAAAATATATGTAATTTTGGCAATTCAAAAACCGAGCCATACTTTAGCAAAAATACATCTTATAAGCATTGCACACAAATAGATATTACATACTTTTAGTCCTAAGTTTTACAGTGTTTATTAACATTTTTAGCTATAGCCAAAATGATTTGCCAAAAAAAGGTGGTAGTATTCCTGAACAAAAAGAAGAGAGACAAAAAGAGAAAACCCAAGAACAGATAAAGGTTGAAGGAGACTCTCTAATTAAAACCATAGTACCAAAACCCGAAACAAAACAAGAAACCACAGATACCATAAAACCAAAAAAAGAAGGTTTATTAAAGGATATTGTAAAATCTAAAGCAAAAGATTATACTTCATTTAATAGAAAAGAGCAAAAACTATACCTATACAACGAAGCACAAATAATCTATGGCGATATGGATATCACTGCAGGATCTATAGTTGTTGATTATAACAAAAATCTTGTTTATGCTGGCCGAATTAAAGACTCTACAGGGAATTACACTCAGCTTCCTGTTTTTAAACAAGGTCAAAATATTATTAAGCCAGATTCTATAATTTTTAATACAGAAACTAAAAAAGCTTTAGTTTATAATTCTAGGACTGAGCAACAAGGGTTCCATATTAAAGCACCTGTTACTAAAAAAGAAAACGACTCTGTATATTATATGTACAAAGGACGATTTACCACATCAGAAAATGAAGATGATCCAGAATATGAATTTGTGTCATCCAAGGTAAAACTAGTCCCTAACAAAAAGATTATTGTTGGTCCTACCCATATGGAAATATATGGTGTACCTACTCCTATTGCGTTACCTTTTGCTTTTTTTCCATTATCAAATAAGCAAACATCCGGTATTATATTTCCAAGTTTTGGAGAAGACAACAACAGAGGGTATTTTCTTCAAAATGGTGGTTATTACTTTGCCATTAGTGATTATGTAGATTTGGCAGTATTAGGCGATTATTACACCAATGGAAGTTATGGTTTACGATTAGACTCTAAATACAAAACCCGTTATAAATTTAATGGTAATGTAGGTTTTAGATATGAAAATCTTTTAAATAGTGAACGTGGTTTCCCTAATTTTTCTCAAAATACGATATATAATATAAGATGGTCTCATTCGCAAGATAGTAAAGCTAACCCTAGTTCGCGTTTTACTGCATCTGTAAACCTTGGTAGCAGTAGTTATTATCAACAATCTATTAATCAGGTTAATGCCGCTAATATATTAAACAACAATTTATCGTCGTCCATATCTTACGCAAAAACATTCCCTGGAGAACCACAGGCAAATATTAATCTTTCTGCTACTCACTCTCAAAACACCAGTACAGAAACAGTTAATGTTACCTTGCCTACCCTTCAAGGAAGTCTTAGCCGTATTTATCCTTTTGCACCAAAAACTGGCGCTAAAAAAGGCGCTTTTCAAAATATAAATTTACAATACACTCTTAGAGGTGAAAATAATATTAAAACTACAGATTCATCATTCTTTAAAAAAGAAATGTTTGATGATGCAAAAATTGGGATGAAACATTCTATTCCCTTAACCACAAATTTTAAAGTTTTAAATTATTTTAGCATAAGTGCTAATGCAAACTATAATGAAATATGGACTTTAAATACGATAAATCGCTATTTTGATGGCACAGAAAACAAAGAAGTAACTGATAATCTAAATAAATTTGATGCTTACAGAACTTACAATTTTGGAACTAATTTAGGAACTACTATTTATGGACTTCTTAATACAGATCCAAAAAACAAAGGACGAAAAATACAAGCAATTAGACACGTTATTCGCCCCTCAGTAAGTTACAACATAAACCCAGCTTTTGAACAATATTACGATGAATATGAAGTTATAGATGCTAACGGATTAACTACTGGTGAAGTTAGAGAGTATTCTCGTTTTGAAGGAAGTTTATTCGGATCGCCTAATAAAACTTACTCTAGTTCAATTGGGCTTTCACTTTCAAATAATTTTGAAGCAAAAATTAAAGATAGAGATACTACGAAAATTGAGCCTAAAAAAATTATATTATTAAATAATTTAAACTTTTCTAGCGCATATAATCTCGCTGGTGATTCCTTAAATTGGAGCCCCGTTAGAGTATCTGGAGGCACACAACTATTTAATAATAAGATGAATGTTAATTTTGGAGGAACCCTAGACCCCTATGCCTTAGATAATAACAATAAAAAAATTGACAAATTTAATGTTAATAATGGGGGCAGTCTTTTTAGATTAACTAGCGCTAACCTAACTTTAGGATACTCTCTAAGTAGTGATGGTTTTAAAAAGGATAAAAATGATCAAATAAATAAAGATAACAATCTACAAAGTGGAGGTCGAGATGATGATTTATTTGGAAAATCTCAAGATTTTGCTAATCAACAATTTTCTGGTAACAACCCAGAAGAGGGAGAAGAAGATGATAGCGAAGAAAATAAGCTATATAACTATAAACTTCCATGGACATTACGATTAGCCTACGCGCTAAACTATAGCAACTCTAGGCGGCAAGATGAAATCTCATCGCATTCTTTAATGTTTTCTGGTGATATTAACCTCTCTCCTCGCTGGACAGTTGGTGCTTCTTCTGGATACGATTTTAAAAACCAAGGATTTACTTATACCCAACTACGTTTTGCTAGGGATTTATTAAGCTGGCGGATGAATTTTAGTTGGATTCCGTTTAGTCCTCGTACTTCATGGAACTTTTTTATTGGCATAAAATCTAGCATCCTTAAAGACATTAAATATGATGCCAGAAGACGTCCAGACCAACAATTATGATTCCTCCCATTACTTCTCTTGAGACACTGGCAAAAACCCCATTTTACCCATTTGATAGTCTCTCATTGCTTCCATAATTTCAGTTTGGGTTGTCATTACATAGGGGCCATAAGTAACGACCTTTTCATTGAATGGCACTCCAGATAAAAACAAAAGTTTACTTTTGTCTTTTCCTTTTATAGAAAAATGGTCTCCATCTTGATTAAATTCTATAAATTGGTTTTGATCTTGAGTTAAACTAATAGTTTCATTTACAACAATATCACCTTTCAATAAATACAATAAAGGATTATGCTTTTGTTCAATTTCAATATTATATTCACCCCCTTCTTCAACATCAATTATAAAAGCGTTTACTGCTGTTTTTGTTACTATTTTGCCTTGTTTATCATTTAATTTCCCTGCAATTATTTGAATGGAAACTTTCTCATCATCAGAAGATACGATATCAAAATCTTCGTATTTTACATGTTGATATTTAGGCTGAATCATTTTAAATTCTGCTGGTAAATTTAACCACAATTGAATCCCTTCTAAATCCCCTCCTTTTTTTACAAAGGTTTTTGTTGGCCCTTCGGCATGAATTATTCCTCTACCCGCAGTAGTCCATTGTACATCGCCAGCTTTCACGATACTCTCGTTCCCTAAAGAATCCCGATGTAATTGCTCTCCTTGTATTAATAGTGTTATTGGCTCAAACCCTCTATGTGGATGTGGGCCTAAATCGAAAGGGTTGTTTTTTTCATTAATAGTATAAGGACCGTAATGATGTAATAATATAAATGGATCGACCATACTTATTTCTTTTGTAGGTAATGGCTGTCTTAATTGCACAGGTCCCATATTTACAAAATCACTTCTTCCTATTTTTTTAATTGTATTATATTTCATTTTCATTTCTTTTTTTCAGAATAAATCTTATAAAACATTCACGATATAAATGCCTCTACTCATCTAATTTTGTCCAATAAATCACTTAATTGTTTCGCTTCTTTCAAAGTCAAATTTTTCAACAAATCATCTTTAAAATCTAAATCTATTAGTTCTAATAATTTTAATCCTTCTTTTTTAATTTTAGCATGCACTACACGCCTATCGTTAGAGCATGACAATCTATCTATAAAGTGTTTTGCGTATAACTTATCCATTAATCGGGTTATATTTGGCGAATGGTCTATCATTCGCTCTTTAACCACTTGAACCTTCAAAGGCTCATTTGCGCCTTTTAAAATTCTAAGAATATTATATTGTTGGGGGGAAATTCCATAATTTTTAAAAAAAGTATTTTGTTTATTTGTAATCCAGTTTGCTGTATATAAAATATTTATTAATGCTTTTACTTTATTATTCGCAAACTTAGATTTTATGTCTTTAGATAAATCGCCCATATACTCCTTTAATAAAAAATGGAACTAAGCATTATAGTGCCTTTTGAAATATTTTAACATTCTCTACTAACAAATCATTTAATTCCTCATTGATAATTTTACCGTTGGAAAAATTAGAACCAAATGAAGGTAAGGAATAACTAGAAACTATATTTCCTCCCAAATATTTAAAATAACCTTTAGCAATTTCTAAAACATTAGCTCCTCCTCTTCCTCCTGGAGAAGTTGCCATAACCAACATTGGTTTATTATCCCATAATTTACCTCCTACTCTAGATGCCCAATCCATCAAGTTTTTAAATACTGCTGTGTAAGCTCCATTATGTTCAGCTAACGAAAGCACTATTCCTTTAGAAGATTTTACTTGCTCCAAAAACTGTTTAGCATTATCCGGAATGCCATTTTTAGTCTCATAATCAATACTATATAACGGTAATTCAAAATCATTAAGATCTAAAACGTCTACCTCAACCCCCTCTAACATACTTGCAGCGTATGCAGATAATTGTTTATTAATTGACGACTTACTATTACTTCCTGCAAATGCTATTATTTTATCCATAAAATTAAATTTTTTATAAATTTACAAAAAATATATTACATGGAATATATTAACATGGAATATATTAACATGGAATATACTTAAAAAATAACAAAAAAACTTTCGTACTTTAGCTGAAAAATTGCAAGAATATGGACCTAAACTTCAATAAAAACGAAGATTATAATAAATTATTAGTATCAGATTTAAGAAAGAAACTGGTTAAAGTTAAATTAGGTGGCGGACCAAAACGTATAGAGAAACTTCACGCAAAAGGAAAGTTAACAGCAAGAGAAAGAATAGATTATCTTTTAGATAAAAAGAAAAAAAGTATAGAAATTGGAGCTTTTGCCGGTGAAGGTATGTATGAAGAACATGGTGGGTGCCCCTCTGGAGGAGTTGTTATTAAAATTGGATATATTAAAGGCAAACAATGCATTGTTGTAGCAAATGATGCTACGGTTAAGGCAGGTGCTTGGTTCCCTATAACAGGAAAAAAGAATTTAAGAGCTCAAGAAATAGCAATAGAAAACAAACTCCCAATTATTTATTTGGTAGATAGTGCAGGTGTGTATTTACCGTTACAAGATGAAATATTCCCAGATAAAGAACATTTTGGACGTATTTTTAGAAATAATGCAGTAATGAGTAGTATGGGAATAACCCAAATAGCTGCTGTTATGGGAAGCTGTGTTGCTGGTGGTGCCTATTTGCCAATAATGAGTGACGAAGCTCTTATTGTAGATAAAACAGGAAGTATTTTTCTTGCAGGAAGTTACTTAGTAAAAGCGGCTATAGGTGAAAGCATTGATAATGAAACTTTAGGTGGTGCAACTACACATTGTGAAATATCTGGAGTGACCGATTATAAAGCAAAAGATGATCATGATGCTTTAGATACTATAAAACGTATCGTTGATAAAATAGGTGATTTCGACAAAGCTGGTTTTAACAGAAAAGAAATAAAAATGCCTAAAGAAAACCCTGAAGATATTTATGGCATTCTTCCTAAATCTAGAGCTGATCAATATGATATGTTTGATATCATTAAACGTCTTGTTGATGATTCTGAATACGACGAATATAAAGCAGGTTACGGGCAAACAATCATTACAGCCTATGCAAGAATAGATGGTTGGGCCGTTGGTATTGTTGCCAACCAACGTAAACTTGTAAAAACTAAAAAAGGAGAAATGCAGTTTGGAGGTGTTATTTATAACGATAGTGCAGATAAAGCAACTCGTTTTATTGCTAATTGTAACCAAAAGAAAATCCCATTAGTATTTTTACAAGATGTTACGGGTTTTATGGTAGGTAGTAAAAGTGAGCACGGAGGTATTATTAAAGATGGCGCAAAAATGGTTAACGCATTAAGTAATAGCGTAGTACCAAAATTTACAATTATAATTGGTAATAGTTACGGAGCTGGTAATTATGCCATGTGTGGTAAAGCATACGACCCAAGATTAATTGTGGCATGGCCTAGTGCTGAGTTGGCGGTAATGAGTGGGAATTCTGCCGCTAAAGTACTACTGCAAATAGAGAAAGCTTCTTTAAAAAAACAAGGCGAGAAAATAACTAAAGAAAAAGAAGAAGAACTTTTTAATAAAATTAAATCTCGATACGACAACCAAGTATCCCCTTATTATGCGGCTTCAAGAATTTGGACAGATGCCGTAATTGACCCTCTAGATACTAGAACTTGGATAAGCATGGGGATAGAAGCCGCAAACCACGCTCCTATTGAAAAACCATTTAACATGGGGGTTTTACAGGTGTAATTTTTTATATTTTATAAAAGAATTCTAAAACATCATAACCTACTTTTAATGATATTCGAAAAATTAAAAAACATAAACGACCCTAATATAGCTAATTTACTTTCTGATTTTCAGAAAATAATGAAGCAAAACACATATTCTAAAAAAGAAATATTGCACGAAGAAGGAGCGATATGCAATCATTTATACTTAATACAAAAAGGTGTTGCTCGTTCTTTTTATTACAAAGACGGAAAGGACATAACCGCTCATTTTGCTGTAGAAAACGGAACAATAACTGCTATAGATAGTTTTATTCAACGAAAAAAAAGCAGATATAATATAGAACTCTTAGAAGATTCTGAAGTAATATCGATTTCTCATCAAGACATGCATACACTGCTAGAAGAAAAACCACATTATGAAAAATATGTTAGACTGTTTTTAGAACAAATTTATATCGATTTAGCTGAGCGCATAGAAGATTTATTGTTTCACAGCGCTAAAGAGCGCTATGATAAACTAGTTAAACACACCCCTAACCTATTACAAAGAGTAAGTTTAAAACACATTTCATCGTATATAGGGATTACTCAAGAAACGCTTAGTAGAATTAGAACACAAGCATAATTTTACCTTTTTTGACAATTGTCAAAAAAATTTCGTCTTACGCTTCATTTCTTTGCTTGAAACATTTAAATGATGAGCAAAGAAATAATAGAATTATCTGCTAGAGAAATAGTTTTAAAAATAAAGAACAAAGACATTTCAGTTACTCAAACCGTTGAAGCTTTCTTAAATCGGATAGAGCAAATAAACCCAATAGTTAATGCAATTTGTGAACTACGAAAAAAAGAAGACATCCTTAATGAGGCTCGTGAAAAAGATGTCCTAATTCAAAAAGGAGAAATTTCTGGTTTGCTATTTGGTGTTCCTATTACTATTAAAGATAGCATACAAGTAAAAGGATTAAAAAACTCTAACGGAGATCCTTTATTAAAAAATTATATTGCCACAGAAGATGCCGAGTTAGTTAAAAGACTAAAAAATGAAGGTGCAATTATAATTGGTAAAACCAATACCGCTCTTTATTGTATGGATTGGCAAAGCTCCAACTTTTGGAATGGACAAACTAACAATCCTTATGATTTAACAAGAGTTGCTGGCGGAAGTTCTGGGGGTTCTGCTGTAGCCATTTCATCTAACTTAAGTGCTTTAGATTTAGGTGCAGACGCTGGTGGCTCTATAAGAATTCCAGCCCATTTTAATGGCATTTATGGCTTAAGACCTACAGAAAATTATCTTTCTAATAGAGGTCACGTAAAAGTCCTCAAAAAGCCCCAAGGAAGAAGGCATATTATAACACCCGGCCCTTTTGCAAAAAATGTAAGCGACTTAATACTAATGATGCAAGTACTTGGAGATAATGCTAAATACCGCCTCCCAGAACTTCCTAATATTGATTTTAATCATTCACAATGGGATAAACAAGCTTTAAATATCGCCTATTCAAACACCATAAACCTGACAGAGGTCGATAATGAATATTTAGAATTATTTAATAATTTCATATCAAAAATAAAAAATGAACCACATCGTTTTAAAATAGACCACCCAATATATGATGAAAAGAAAGCATATCTCGAGTGCAATAAACTCATAGGTTTTGAAATTGGAGTTAATTTCCCAAAAGCTCCATTATTAAGCACCTTTATGTATTCTTTTTTTAGATTAAAATATAAAGATCATCTATGGGCAAAAGGAATGGCTTTAGGCCTAAGGCTATCAAATACTAAATATGCAGAAACAATAGATTATAAAGATCAATTTTCTGAAATATATGATGCTTTTTTAACTACTTATGACATCTGGATAACACCAGTTTGTTCAATAGAAGCTTATAAACATCAAAAAGCAGGAAAACCATTTATAGTAAATGGAAAAAAAATGCCCTATACAAAAGCTTTAGCATCATTTGTATTTACAACGGGGTTTTCTGGGCATCCAATTGTTGTTATTCCAATAGGTAAAAAAGAAAATGGTATGCCAGTAGGAATTCAAATTCATTCTCGAAAATGGACAGATAAAAAACTGTTAGAAATAGCTAAGTATTTTGAAACATTTACAGAAGCTTTTGTTTCTCCTTTATAATTTAACACGACTTTAAACCAAGGCTTCTATTTTATATTAATAGAAGTCTTTTTAAATTTATCATCAATATTATTTAAGCTCTTACTCCTTCATATCATGAAAAGTATTTTAATAGGACTATTTTAAAGTTTAATCAAATTTATGTTATAGATCATAATATCTTCATAATAACATTTTATTAGCTTCCAACTTAACCTTTCTTTTTGTTTTTAAACATTCTGTAAAATACTACCAATCTATATTACAGTACTTTTCGTCTAAAAAAATTGTAATACTAAAGGTTGTTAAACAAATTTGCATCAAAGCATTAACCAAATCTTAAAACCTAATCTACAATGTTATATTCAAAATTCACATACAGTAAAAATTTCATAATTTTATTATTGCTTATTTTTTCAAGCCAAATTAATGTTACTGCTCAAGTTGGCATAGGGACTACTGAACCTTCACAATCATTACATATAGCAGGAAGTACCTCTACGATAAGAGTAGAAGGTCTTAGTTCAACAAATAACAATTATAATAACGGTAGTACAGAAAGTGTAGTACACGTAAATTCTAATGGTGACTTCGTTTTAAAACCGCAATACCCTTTAAACTTAGTTTCTTTAATAGGGTCAAATTTTATAAACCCTCCTGCTAATATCGTAACCAATGATGGGGGGCCTGTTAATACTATTATAGCAAATGGTAGTTTCACCACTTCAAAAAACGGGATGGTGAATGTAGAATATGCAGTTGGAGCAAATCAAATTAAAATGCCGGACTCCACCATTATAACTGATGGAGCTCCTAGACTTGTAGTTGTTAAGTTATATATAGATGGTGTTTATATTTCGAGAGACTCAAAAACATATACAAACCATCAAACAGGTACTGTTGTGGTAGGAACTTTAACCCTGAGTGCTTCTAATATGATTAATTTAGCTTCTGGACCACACACTTATGCCATACAGGCCAAAGTCTTTGGGGGTGAGTATCCTTTTCAAGCAGAATTTGGAGGTTCTTCAAACCTTCATAGGTTTTCGGTTATAGAACTTTAAATTTAATATTCAAAATATAAGTTAATATACTTAGTGTAATTAATTTCTCAATACATAAAATAGTCTATACGTTTTATCAAAAACAGTGGTGTGTGTTTTTTGTCGAAAAAAAAAGAATTTCATCGAATAAAATTGTATATGTATGCAATATTTCGTTTACTTGATTTAAGTCTCCAAACATGAAACCTACTTTATAATGCTGTACTCTATAATTACCAACAGTAAAAATTATACATTTTTTTTATTGTTATTTCTTCTTATTCAATTAAATATTTCTGCCCAAGTTGGCATAGGAACCACAAGCCCTTCGCAATCTTTGCATGTTGCAGGAAGCACATCAACCATAAGAGTTGAAGGTCTTAACTCTGCTAATAATGCTAATAACGATGGTATTACAGAAAGTGCACTTCATGTAGACTCTAATGGCGATTTAGTCTTAAAACCTCAATTTCCTATGATATTAACCTCATTAACAGGTACCAGTCTTATACCTACCCCTATTGAAATTGAATCTCCTACAGGAAGTGTTGTATATACTGACGTAGCTAGTGGCAATTTTACAAATTCAAAAAATGGAGTAGTAATTATAGAATTTAATGTTCAAGTTGGCAGTATTAGCCAAACTGATGGATCTATTATAGATGATGGTGCTCCTCGATTTTTAATTTTAGATTTACGCATAGATGGTACGCTTATTACTAGAGACTCACACATATATACAAATTACTCTACAGGAGCTGATATTGCAGGTGGATCATTAACACTTAGTGGTTTTACTATGATGAACTTAACAGCTGGATTACATACATTTAAACTTAGAGGAGGGGTTTATGGTAATGACTATAACGTCGAAGCAACATTTGGATCCTCCTCTATTATAAATAAAGTTGTAATTGTTGAACAATAAAGATATAAATTAAGCCTTATACCAAAAAAAAGATTTTATTAAGCCCGCACCCTTAATTTTAAAGGTTGCTCGTTAAATTAATAATTTATCTCAAAACATCCCCCCTCTCTATACAAAGTGAAAAATTTAGATTATTTATTTTTATTGCGTTTAAAAAAAGAAACTGCGTACTCTTTTCAATAACTCTCAATGCATTTACTCTTTAATACAAAAAAAACTATTCATCGAGGATATATTCATATAAACGAGTAAAATTGGAACACTGACTATCAGTCAGTTATATTTGTATCAATATTAATTGATACCCCAATATCTATTAAAAAAACCTACGATGTTATATTCAAAATTTACTTACAGTAAAAACATTTCCGTTTTACTATTAATACTCATTTTTAGCCAATTTAATATTTCTGCCCAAGTAGGAATTGGAACTACCAGCCCGCAACAAAAAATACACGTTGCTGGAAAAACGTCTACTATTAGAGTTGAAGGCTTAAATGCCACTAATAACATTAATAATACTGGCTTAACAGAAAGTCTTTTATATGTTGACAGTAATGGTAATTTAACTGTAAAACCTCAATACCCTTTGGGTTTAGTATCAATAACTGGTAGTGATTTTATAAGTACTCCTTCAGAAATAATAACCACAACAGGTGACACCGTTATTAAAACAATTTCAAGTGGCAGCTTCACAACCACAAAAGATGGTTATATTAGAGTAGACTATGGAACAGGCGTGACAGATCTTACAATGCCCGACCTTTCAAATATCGTCGATGGAGCTCCTAGAGTAATTGCATTAGCATTATTTATAGAAGGCAATTATGTCTCAGCTACTTCACAAATATATTCAAACCATACTGGATTTACTGGAGGAGATATTGCTAACGGCATAATACCTCTTAATAATACCAATTTAATTAAGACAACTGCTGGGACTCATACCTACACTATAAAAGGGATGGTTTTTGGCAAAGATTATCCATTTAAAGCTGTTTTTGGAACCTCATCAAATATAGACAGTTTTTCAGTTATAGAATATTAATATAATAAACATTATAAATTATGTTAACTAATAAACAAATTATACTATTATTTAAAAATTTTAAAATGAAAAACAATTATTCGTTTTTTATATTAATTCTATTCATATTATTTCAGATAAACGTTTCTGCCCAAATTGGAATAGGCACCTCTTCCCCCGAAAAAGAATTACATGTTGCTGGATCAAATTCTACCATTAGAATTGATGGCTTAAATTCTGAAAATAACTCCAATAATAATGGAGAAACTGAAAGTGTCTTATTTGTAAATTCTAATGGAGATTTTACTTTAAAACCACAATACCCACTAGAGTTAGTTTCCAAAATAGGTTCAGAAGTTGTAAGTCCTGCCATTGAACTTGTCGCTTTATCTGATGACGCTACTGCCATTTTAAATAATGGAAGCTTTACTACCACAAAAAATGGGATGATAAGTATTGAATACGCAATCGTAGCAACAAACATACAAATGCCTGATTCTTCACGCATTGAAGATGGCGCACCTAGAATTCTTGGTTTAATTTTATATATTGACGGAGTAAAAGTTTCTAGAACTACAAAATCTTACATTAACTCATCCATAGGAGGAGGTATTGCCTCTGGAAAAATTCGCCTTAATGGATTTAATATGATTAATTTAGCTGCTGGATCACATACTTATAAAATAGAAGCGTTGATATATGGATACGATTACGGTATTAAAGCCGATTTTGGAGGGTCTTCTAGGAGTAATAGGTTAGTAATGATTGAGCATTAAAATAGCCCAACCTTTAACTACTTTGCTTTTAAAATTAAGTTTAAATTTATTTTTTTACAGGTTTAAATACTATTTCTCAAAATAAGATTATTCATTAAAAATTTTATTTTCCATTTATCTTTCTCTAAAAAATCTTCTTTTTATTTTTGTTTTTTTACGCAAAAAAAAAAAAAAATACTACCTACAATCATACTTAATTCTCATAGTAAAACCTTTAGTTAAAAAACTATTACTATCTTTCCTTTTATAATAAATACCTAATTTAATATTCATAAAAACTATATTTTTTATCATTACCAAATATGTGTTTATCTCTCATTAATACTAAGCTAATTAAATACACATTTTAGCTGTGAAAACCGCCTATTTTTATCGATAAATTCACCTGATCATCGAATATGTTTCAATACTGATTATCAGTTACTTATATTTGTTTCAGTATTAAATGCGCCCTATTATCAATTTAAATAAGCCTACGATGTTAAACTCAAAAATTACTATAAGTAAAAGCCTTTCTATTTTATTATTATTTTTTATCCTAAGCCAACTAAATGTTATTGCGCAAGTAGGAATAGCAACCACTGATCCTCAAGAACAATTACATATTGCTGGAAGCAATTCTACCATTAGAATAGAAGGATTAAATGCTTCTAACAATTCAAATAACAACGGAATAACTGAAAGTCCAGTATATGTCGATTCATATGGTGATCTCGTATTAAAACCACAATATCCTAAAAGCCTAGTTTCTAAAACAGGCACTGACTTTATCCCTACTCCAACAGTTGTGAGTACTTATGATGGAGATATTGTATACACAACACTTGCAAATGGTAATTTTACAACCTCAAAAAACGGTATGGTTAGTATAGAATACTCTGTTGGCGCATCAGAATTTGTTGATTTTGATGGCCTTATCGTAGCAGATGGCGCTCCTAGAGTTACAGGAATAATACTATACATTGATGGTGTACTTGTTTCCAGATCCTCTCAGGCATATAATAATTTAACTACTGTAGGAGGCATTGCTAGTGGTATACTTGTGTTTAATAATAGCCGTATGATAAACCTCTCTTCTGGCTTACATACATATAAAATAGAAGCTTTTGTATTCGGTAATACCTATGCCTTTGAAAGTACCTTTGGAGACTCTGGTTATATAGATCGATTGGGTATAGTAGAATTTTAATACTCATTAGCAATTATTTACCTTTACTTCTGAGAAAGCGTTTTCATTTTTATGACGACAGTATATATAAACTCGAATAGAAAATATGAAACTATACACTTTTATTCCTAAAAAGCTTAAGTTATATTTTAATACAGAATTATCGAGCTATAGAACCGAGCTCAAAAAAGGCAATTTAGAACAAGCTTGGCTCCATCTAGAACGCGCTCATATAATTGGACAAAAATACCCTATAACTCATTCGTTAGTACACTGGAAAATGCTATGCTTCGGAATTAAAATAAAAAGTAAAAAAGAAATTATAGGGCAAATCCCCCGTTTACTCTTTGGTGGTGTAAAATCTTTTGTTGGAAAAATCCCAATAGGAAACCCAGGTGGTGCAAATGTCCCCCCTTTAAAACCATTCCCTATAGAAAAAGAATTGCAAGACGTTTTTATTAAAGCAGGAATAAACCTAACGTAAAACAAATAAATATATCTCCACATATTCTTTAAAATTTATTTAAGGAAAAATAATAGTTTTACTCAAAAAAGCTTAATTATTAATCTTTATAGTCGTTTTTATTAAGCCGTATAAATGGTATTCTTTAAAAAAGAAGCTATTTTTGCACTTATGTCAAGAAGAAAAAATAGAAAGCAAGTATTTACAAATGTAGAAGTCATCGATGCAGGTGCAAAAGGAAAAACAGTTGCAAAAGCTCCAGATGGACGTATTATCTTTTTACCAAATGCTGTACCTGGTGATGTTGTAGATGTCCAAACTTTTAAAAAAAGAAAAGCATATTTTGAAGGTAAGGCCACTGTTTTTCATAAACTGAGTGAAAAACGTGTTGAACCTGCCTGTGAGCATTTTGGAACTTGTGGGGGCTGCAAGTGGCAAGACATGGGCTATGAGCATCAACTTTATTTTAAACAAAAAGAAATAGTTAATAATCTTACCCGATTAGGACATTTAGAGTTACCTGAAGTAACTCCAATTATAGGTGCTCAAGAACAGTATTTTTATAGAAACAAAATGGAATTTTCTTTTAGCGATAGCCGTTGGTTAACCCTTGAAGAAATTCAATCTGATGAAGATTTAGGCGATAAAAATGCATTAGGCTTTCATATCCCTGGTATGTGGGATAAAATATTAGATATAAATAAGTGCCATTTACAAGCAGCCCCTTCTAATGCAATTAGAAATGCTGTAAAGCAATTTGCTATAGATAATGAATTAGATTTTTTTAATACTAGAAACCAAACAGGTTTACTAAGAACACTAATGATTAGAACCTCTTCTACTGGAGATATTATGGTATTAATCCAGTTTTTTAAAGAAGATGAGTCCAAACGTAAATTATTATTAAATTATATAGCGGAAACATTTCCGAAAATAACAGCTTTGCTATATGTAATTAACAGTAAAGCAAATGATACCATTTATGACCAAAAAGTAATATGCTACAAAGGACAAGATCATATTTTTGAAGAAATGGAAGGCTTGCGTTTTAAAATAAATGCAAAGTCATTTTACCAAACAAATTCAGCGCAAGCTTACGAACTTTATAAATTAACTAGGGCTTTTGCAGAACTTAAAGGAAATGAGCTTGTGTACGATTTATATACCGGAACAGGTACAATTGCTCAGTTTGTAGCAAAGCAAGCTCATAAAGTAATAGGTGTTGAAGCCGTTCCAGATGCTATTATAGCTGCAAAAGAAAATGCACAATTAAATGGAATAGATAACGTCGATTTCTTTGTAGGTGATATGAAAAATGTTTTTAACGAAGAGTTTATTAATACTCACGGACATCCAGATGTTATTATTACAGATCCGCCTAGAGATGGTATGCACAAAGATGTAGTTAAACAAATTTTAAAGATTTCACCTAAAAAAATTGTATACGTAAGTTGTAATAGTGCAACACAAGCAAGAGATCTTGCTTTAATGGATAAAATCTATAAAATAACTAAAGTGCAACCAGTAGATATGTTTCCACAAACCTACCATACTGAAAATATTGTACTTTTGGAAAAACGATAAACAAGATAGACAATTGCATCATAAAACATATAAAACAAAGTTTAAATTGAAAAAAACACTTATTTTACTTCTATGCGTGTTCTCTTTTTTAAATTGTGAAAAAGACGACTTATGTGCAGCAGAAACACCTACTACACCCAGACTCATTATAGATTTTTACAACGTTTCTGAACAAGCTAACCAAAAAAATGTCCCTACATTAATTGCTAAAGGTGTAGATAATGATCAAATACTAGAAAACTATAAAGCGACAACATCTAACCAAGTCATATTACCTTTAAAAACTAATGAAGATAGTACACAATTTAGCCTTTATAACAGTGGAGAATTAGATGACAATGGCAATATAATTGCAGGAAATGAAGACATTTTAACCATTACTTACAAGCGTGAAGAAGTATTTATTTCTAGAGCTTGTGGCTATAAAACCGTTTTTAAAGATATTGCAATTGTAGATGAAAATGATACCGATAAATGGATCCAATTTATACAACCGCTTAATGATAATCAATCTGTAGAAGATGAGACAACAACACACTTTAAACTTTTTCATTAAGCTCATTTTTGTGCTTGTGCTTTGTCATTCTACTTATGCTCAAAGTGAAAAAAGTAATAAAAAACAAACTAAAGAGGATAAACCAAAAGAATATAAACAAAAATATGGTTTAAGAATTGGTACAGATCTAAGCAAGATAATACGATCTCATTTTGATCATGATTTTAATGGATTAGAATTATTAGGGGACTATCGTATTACACAAAGTTGGTATATAGCTGGAGAAATTGGAAGTGAAAAAAAAACAACAAATACAGATAATTTAGAGGTAGAAACAACTGGTAATTATTTTAAAGCAGGTGCCGATTATAATTTTTTCGACAATTGGTTTGGTATGGAAAACATGATTTATAGTGGCTTTAGAATTGGAGCTAGTACTTTTAACCATGAAAGAAAACAATTTTCAACATATAATGTAAACCCATATTGGCCAGTGCAATTTGAAAATAATACTCCAAAAGAATTTAAAGGGCTGTCTGCCGTTTGGTTAGAGTTCATAATGGGAATTAAAGCCGAATTATTGAATAATTTATATTTAGGTGTTAACGTACAATTAAAAAGAAGTGTTTCTCAAAATAAACCAGATAATTTCGATAACTTATACATTTCTGGGTTTAATAGAACCTATGGTGGTTCTAAATTTGGAGTAGGTTACGGTTATAATATTTCCTATCTAATTCCATTATATAAAAAATCTAAAAAAAAGACAAAAGAAGAAGGTAATTAAAAAATATCAAGCCCTCCCTTACCCTCTCTAACCACAATAGGTTCTTCATTTGAAAAATCGATCACCGTTGAAGGAATATTACCGCCATATCCACCATCAATAACTAAATCTACAAGACCATTCCACTTTTCAAATATTAACTCTGGATCTGTAGTATACTCAATAATTGAGTCTTCATCATGTATTGAAGTTGAAACTATAGGGTTCCCTAAAGCCTTAACTATTTCTAAAGCTATGACATTATCCGGTATACGAATACCTACAGTTTTTTTCTTTTTAAAAACTGTAGGTAATGTTTTAGATCCTGGCAAAATAAAAGTATAAGGACCTGGCAATGATCGTTTTAACACTTTAAAAACACTAGTATCTATTTGTTTAACATGATCGCTTAAATGACTTAAATCATGACAAATAAATGAAAGATTAGCCTTCTCAATTTTTATTTTTTTTAGCCTAGCAACCTTAGATAAAGCCTTGGCATTATTAATATCGCAGCCTAATCCATATACCGTATCAGTCGGATATATTATTAGTCCTCCTTTTTTTAAAACATTAACCACTTGGTTAATTGCCTTTGGATTAGGATTATTTTCATATATCTTAATAAGATTAGTCATAATAAATTCATTACCTTTACGTTAATACAAATTAACTATAATTTCTGAGCATTATGAGAGCTTTACAATGTATTTTTTTCTTTTTTACACTTACATTTATTACAAATTGCTCAAACACTGATAATCAAGAATCTACACAAGACTCCACTCCTCTTTCATATAAAGAAATTTTAAATGTTTCATATGGTAGCAGCAATGAACAAGTTTATGATATATATCTTCCTGAGAATAGATCTTTAGATACTAAAGTTATTATACTAGTGCATGGTGGCGGATGGTCTTCTGGAGACAAAAGTGATATGAACGGGTTTAAAGATTCTTTCAAACAAGATTTGCCAGAGTATGCTATAGTTAATATTAATTATAGGCTATCAGATGAAAATAATAAGCCTTACCCTATGCAAACAAACGATATTACTGCTGTAATAAACCACTTAAAAACGAATAAAAATGAATATGTCATTTCCGAAAATTATGGATTCATTGGTGTTAGTGCTGGCGGACATTTGTCATTACTTTGGAGTTACGCTTTAGATTCTGAAAAGAATGTTGGTATGGTTGCTAGTATTGTAGGGCCTACAAATTTCACAGATCCAGCATATTTAAATAATGAAGATCCTGAACTACAAGAAATGATAGACTTGTTTGGCATAAACCCAACTACTTCGTATTTAGAAGAAGCAAGTCCTTATCATCAAGCTAGTATTAAATCCCCTCCTACTGTTTTGTTTTATGGAGGACAAGATCCATTAATACCAACAACTCAAGGTACAGCTCTTGATGAAAAACTTACAGAACTAAATGTTATACATGAATTTACTCTATATCCTGAAGAAGGACATGGGTGGATAGGCGTAAATCTATTAGACACATGGACAAAACTAAAATCATTTACCCAAGATCATTTATAATTCCTGTTGTTGTTTTTAATATTCTTTTTATATATTTGAAGAACATAATATGTAGTTATATATGAAAAAATTATTACTTAGTTTAGCGATTGCGAGTATTAGTGTATTAAATGTTACTGCACAGAACACTGGAGAGTTTCAATTTGGAATAGGAGGAGGAATAAATTTTTCTAACGTTTCTATTGATAATGATGATGCTAAAACAAACCCAATAACATCGTTTAATGCAGCTTTATCTGCCGAGTATTATTTCGGCAATAGATTAGGCGTTAAAACTAAACTTATTTATGACAATAAAGGATGGGGCGGAGAAACTACAGACACAACAACAAATACTACAATTAATACGGAATATAACCTTACATACATTACTGTTCCTATAATGGCTAACTGGCATTTTGGTTCATTACAAAGTAGATCTAAGTCATTTGTTACTAGACCATGGTATGTTAGTTTAGGACCATATATTGGTTTTTTAACAAATGCAACAGAATCGGAATCTGGAAAAGATTTTAAAAAAGAACTTAAAGGTTTTGATTATGGTGCAGCTTTTAATTTTGGTCTTAGATTTGAAATTGCAGACTTTACCAAATTATATGTTGAATATGATGCACAATATGGATTAGCAGACATATCGGCTGGAGCTACAACATCTAATATAAATGACGATACAGCAATAAAAAATGGGCTTAGAAATAGTGTAAATGTAGGATTACTATTTGCTTTTTATTAAACATACTAGTCTAAATCATTAATTTATCCTATAACTTCTAATTTAGCAAAACGTAATAGCAACTTTTTAACGCCACCTACTTCAAATTTAATTTCTGCTTTTATATCGCCTCCTTTACCTTCTATTTTTAGAACCTCGCCTTTTCCAAAGCGTAAGTGTTTTACAATGTTACCTGTTGTTAAATTACAATCAAACAAATTAACAGAAGCCCCTTCGCTATCAGATATAGAAATTTTTTTTAATTTTTTTGGCGTAGTAGCTTTAAATTTTTGTTGTTCGTTTTTTGCTGTTTTCTTTTGAAATTTGGGCTGAACTGCTTTTTTAAACCTAATTGTATTTGGGTTATAATCATTATCTCCAAAAATATCTGCTGATAACATCGGGTTAATTCTTCGATCTTCTTTAGGCGTAATGTTTTCTATAAACTGATCATCTATTTCTTCAATAAAACGACTAGGCTCAGAATCCACCAATTTACCCCAACGATATCTAGATAATGCATACGTTAAATAAGCTTGTTTTTCTGCTCTAGTTAGCGCAACATAAAATAAACGACGCTCTTCTTCTAATTCACTACGCGTATTCATACTCATGGCACTCGGGAACAAGTCTTCTTCTAGCCCAACAACAAATACATGCGAAAATTCCAACCCTTTAGCTAAGTGAATAGTCATTAACGCTACATGGTCTAAATCTCCTTTATCTGCATCTAAATCTGTTGCTAAAGCAACATCCTCAAGAAACTCTGCCAAATTTCCTTTAGAATCGACTATTTCCAACTGACCTTCAACAAAATCCTTTATGCCATTTAATAGTTCTTCTACGTTTTCTATTCTTGTAATTCCTTCAGGAGTCCCATCTTTATTAAACTCGCGAATTAACCCACTTGCTTTAGTAACATGTTCGGCCAATTCAAAGGCATCTGCAGTTTGGTTTAATACTTGAAAACTCTCTATTAATGTTACAAAATTCTGTAATTTGTTTTTTGTTCCAGAATTAATATTTATTTCAACTTCATTAATAGACTTTAATAATTCAAAAATAGTTATACCTAAACTGTTTGCCGAAACAACTAATCGATCTAAGGTCGTTTGCCCTATACCTCTTGCCGGATAATTAATAACTCTTTTAAGCGCTTCTTCATCGGCTGGATTAAGAATTAGTCGCAAATAAGATAGCACATCTTTTATTTCTTTACGTTGGTAAAAAGAAAGCCCTCCATATATACGATAAGGAATATTACGCTTACGCAATGCGTCTTCCATCGCTCTAGACTGTGCATTAGTACGGTATAAAATGGCAAAATCACTATTCATTAACTGGCTCTCCATCTTGGTCTCAAATATAGTGCTAGCCACATATCGACCTTCGTCTCCATCTGTTAAAGAACGATGTACTTTTACTTTTGGCCCCTCATCATTTGCTGTCCAAACCACTTTATCTAATTTGGTTTGATTATGCTCTATAACTGAATTTGCTGCACCTACTATATTTTTTGTCGAACGATAGTTTTGTTCTAACCGGTATAGCTTAACATTATCATAATCGCGTTGAAAATTGAGAATGTTATTAATATTTGCACCTCTAAATGCATATATACTTTGAGCATCATCTCCTACAACACAAATGTTTTGAAATCGATCGGCTAAAGCTCGAACAATTAAATATTGTGAATGGTTGGTATCTTGGTACTCATCGACCAAAATGTATCTAAATTTATTTTGATATTGGGCTAAAACACTAGGAAATCGAGTTAACAATTCATTTGTTCTTAATAACAAATCATCAAAATCCATAACCCCAGCTTTAAAACAACGATCTACATATTCTTTGTAAACATCTCCCATTCTAGGTCGGCGTGCCATTACATCTGCTTCTATCAATTCTGGGTTGTTAAAATACGCCTTAACTGTTATTAAGCTATTTTTATAAGAGGATATTCTGGAATGGACTTGTTTGTATTTATAAATGTCTTTGTCTAAACCCATTTCTTTAATGATGGAAGATAATAGACGTTGAGAATCTTGAGTATCATAAATCGTGAAATTGCTTGGAAACCCTAAATGATGGCCTTCAAAACGCAATATTTTAGCAAAAACTGAGTGAAATGTCCCCATCCATAGGTTTTTAGCTTCACCATCTCCAACAATATCTGCAATTCGTCCTTTCATTTCACGAGCTGCTTTATTGGTAAATGTTAGCGCTAAAATATTAAATGCATCTACACCTTGATGCATTAAATTTGCTATACGATAGGTTAATACTCTAGTTTTTCCAGACCCTGCTCCTGCTATTATTATCATTGGTCCATCTTTCTGTAAAGTTGGCTCCAACTGCGCTTCGTTTAGCTGATTTAAATATTGCTCCAATTCATTTTCATTTTAAGCCTTAAAAATAAGTATTGCTCTTCTTTAAAAAGGTTACATTTATTAATAATTATAAACAAATTAAATACCCTCATAGAAATTTAAATTTCTATGAGGGTATTTTTAATAAGTTAAAACCTTTATATCAGTCTTATTTTTTTACTATTTTGAATATCGCATTATTCTTTTCAGCATTACTAACTTTAACAAAGTACATGCCTGAAGCAATATTACTAGTGTTTAATGCCAAATGTGTTGCACCTGTATGCATTACTTCTCTTTGTATAACAGCTCCTAAATAATTATAAATTGTTACTTTATGCTCATTAGCACTTATAGAAAGGTTAATATTTAATACATTATTTGCAGGGTTAGGACTTACCCTAACTCCAGTTAACTCATTATCATTTACACCTGCTGTAGTATCAGCTGGCACCGTACCTGAGATAAAAAACTGTCCTAAAGATGCATAATCTGTATAACCATTAGTTAATGGATCTCCAAATCCAACACCATCTATCTCTAGATAATAAGTCCCAGATTTAGTAATATTTTCATTTAATATTGCAACCACAATACCATCTGGATCAGATTTTGCTATCTCTGTCCCTTTATCATCTAATAATCTTGCCTGAATATCTAAATTTGGAGATTGATCATACTTATCAGCCGGTCTTATTTTTAATTCTAACGCTCCAGTCCCTAATTCCATTTTAAAATAATCTTTATCCTCTCTTTGCTCTATTATACCATAATTATCATCTTCTTTTACCTCTCCTGTACCTTCATCGAATACTAAAGTTGTGCTTCCCGACTCATCATTTCCATGATCATCAGTTCTATATGATGCATTATTTTGGTCTATTTTTCTTAAATCGTCCTCAGAGTTATTAGCATTTTGATACTCGCCTTTTCCCCATTGCACATATCGTTTGTTACAATACCCCATGATGACATTAAATTCGCCATGACCTTGCCAATACTCGACCCCTTGAGTAGTTCCATCATGCTCTAAGCCTACTGTATGCCCAACTTCATGAGATCCTACATTCGCCGCAAGCCATACAGAATCTATAAGCCCTATTGTTTTTACCCAACATGGTTCTTCTCTTTGATCATTAAAGGTATTAAAAAGAGCAACACCTCCATCTTGAGGATAGGTTTCATTAAAAATAACCATTTGTTTACTTCTAACATCTGCATTATCATAAACATCACGCTTCGTTGTAACATTAATATTAAATGGTGCAAAATCTTCTGCTACAATGTAAAATACTTTTTCGATGTCTGCCTCACTATACTGAGCAGCTTGAGCATCAACAGTACCCCATTCTCCGCCAGAAACATACTCTCCATCAAAATCTAAATACACCACACCTTTAGCCCCAGGAAAGCTTTCCAACTGTGGAACAGCTATTTGCGATCGTTTTTCTGAATTTGATGTTGATTGGTTCGTTTTATTGTCTGAACTCAGCCAACTCTCATCCATTACACAAACTTCTCTGTTTATATTTACTTCTTCAACTACAACTTCTTTTGTGTTATTAGTATATATAGAATAGGCTAACTTATTGTCATGATCTAATAATTTTCCTTCTATTCCTGAACTATCACCTTTTAAGAAAAAAGTTGCAGTTTTTAGTCCTTCTACATTACCAAATAAATAATAAGCATCTGGATTTGAAGTATTAGCCGTAACATTTATTTTATAGGATTTTTCATCAGATACCTTTATAACATATTGACTTTGTTTTGATTTTTGTTGATTTATTAATGAGTTTGCAAACGTAGCTAACTCTCCTAGTTTAAAAACATCGCTATTTTGAGAAAAAACAGATGTGGTTAAACCATTTAATAATACACAGACCATTAAAATTAATGCCCTACGAGGAATTGTAGTTTTAAATTTCATAATTAATTGATTTTAAATGAATTAGAATAATTATTTGTGCATCATATAATTAATATTTCTACACAATACACTATTAAGGAGGCAAATATATTATTTTTATCCAAAAAACAATATTTATTATATATACTGCAAAAAAAACACCTTTAAGTGCAAAATTAATTAACATTTAAGGGTGTTATTTGTTAGTAATGAAAAAAAATCACTTTTTTATCATTTTAAAAATAGCATTATTTTTTTCTGAATTACTGACTCTCACAAAGTACATGCCTGAAGCAATATTGCTAATGTTTAATGCTAAATGTGTTGCGCCTGTATGCATTACTTCTCTTTGTATAACAGCTCCTAAATAATTATAAATTGTTACTTTATGCTCATTAGCACTTATAGAAAGGTTAATATTTAATACATTATTTGCAGGGTTAGGACTTACCTTAACTCCTGTTAACTCTTTATCATTAACTCCTGCTGTTGTATTAGATGGTACTGTTCCTGAGACAAAAAATTGCCCTAAAGAGGCATAATCGGTATATCCTGTAGTTAAAGGGTCTCCAAAGCCAACACCATCTATCTCTAAATAATAAGTACCTGATTTGGTTATATTTTCATTTAGTGTAGCTGCTGCAAACCCATCAGGGTCTGATTTTGCTACTTCAGCCCCAGATACATCTAATAATCGTGCTTGAATATCTAAATTTGGAGATTGTTCGTACTTATCGGCTGGTCGTATTTTTAAATCTAAGCTACCAGTACCTAGCTCCATTTTAAAATAATCTTTATCCTCTCTTTGCTCTATTATACCATAATTATCATCTTCTTTTACTTCTCCTGTTCCTTCATCGAATACTAAAGTTGTACTTCCCGATTCATCATTTCCATGATCATCAGTTCTATATGATGCGTTATTTTGATCTATTATTCTTAAATCGTCTTCAGAATTATTTGCGTTTTGATATTCGCCTTTCCCCCATTGTACATAACGTCTATTACAGCGTCCCATAACGATATTATAATCTTCATGACCTAACCAATACTCAGCACCTTGAGTAGTTCCATCATGTATAAGCCCTAATGTATGACCAGCTTCATGTGACCCTACATTCGCCGCAAGCCATACTGAATCTATTAAACCTATTGTTTTCACCCAACAAGGCTCTTCTTTTTGATTATTAAAGGTATTAAACTGAGCTACTCCCCCATCTTGCGGATAAGTTTCGTTAAATATTATCATTTGTTTGCTTCTAACATTTGCATTATCATAAACATCTCGTTTTGTAGTAACATTAACATTATATGGTGCAAAATCTTCAGCTATAATATAAAATACTTTTTCAATATCTGCTTCACTATATTGTGCTGCTTGTGCATCTATAGTACCCCACTCGCCTCCAGAAACATATTCGCCATCAAAATCTAAATACATTACGCCTTTAGCCCCAGGAAAACTCTCTAGTTGTGGAACAACTATTTGTGCTCTATTTTCAGTGTTTTTTATTGAAGCCGCTTTGCCCTCATTATTAGAAATTAACCAACTCCCATCCATTACACAAACTTCTTTATGTATATCTACTTCTTTTACTTCAACTTCTTTTGATCCATTAGTATATATATAATACGCTAACTTATTGTCATGATCTAATAATTTTCCTTCTATTGCTGAATTATCACCTTTTAGGAAAAAAGTGGCTATGTTTAATCCTTCTGCATTGCCAAATAAATAATAAGCATCAGGTTTTGATGTGTTGGCTGTTATGTTTATTGTATATGATTTTTCATCAGATACATTTATAACAAACTGATTTTCTTTTAACTTTTTCTTTTCTATTAATGGTTTTACAAATGTTGACAAACTTCCTAACAAATAGGTCTTTTCTTTACTTTGAGAATAAACAGGAGTTAATAAACTGTTTAATAAAACAAAAGCTATTAAAGCCAATGCTGTACGAGGGATTACTCTTTTAAATTTCATAATTAATTATTTTAAATGGTTTAATATTAGAATATAATTTGACTTTTAACGAATTACACAAGTTCACAAATGTATCATTTTTATTTAAAAAACAATATTTAGGTTAAACACACTACAAAGTTCTAGGGTAGAAAACAACACTAATTAACGTTAACTAAACAACTTACTTTAGTTTTACCCTACTTTTCTAACACAGAAAAACCATTAAACACTTAAAAACAAATACTTAAACCCACAAAAGACAACTTTTTATAATTTAATGCTTGAAGGTTTTTATTTATCATAGATTTCTTTTTTTAGTAAATTTCAATACCTTTAATCGTTTTTTGTTTACTTAGCTGTTTTTTAATAAAACAAAATCCTTAATTAAAATAAATGGATACAATACTCAATTTTTTTTCTAATATTTCATGGTGGCTTTGGATTATTGTTGCTTTTATTGTGATAGCAATTAGAGATGTATTACAAAAAAAGCACACTATTAGTCATAATTTTCCCATAGTAGGTCACATTCGTTATTGGCTTGAAAGTATCGGTCCAGAAATTCGTCAATATTTTGTTGCAAATAACAGAGAAGAATTGCCTTTTAATCGTATTGAACGCGGTTGGATATATGCTTCGGCTAAAAAAGAAAATAATTATGAAGGCTTCGGAACCGATCGCGATATCTACGCGCACCAACACATTTTCATCAATAACGCCATGATGCCGTATCAAATAGAAAAAAATCATCCAAATACTATAGATAACAGTTTTTTACCTTGTGCCAAGATAATGGGAGAATTTAATAAACGTAAAAGACCTTACCGCCCTGCATCGGTAATAAACATTTCCGCAATGAGTTTTGGGTCACTTTCTGCCAAAGCTGTAGAAGCTTTAAATAAAGGCGTAAAACTATCTCATGCCTATCACAATACTGGAGAAGGTGGTTTATCTCCTTATCACAGTAATGGTGGTGATGTTGTGTTTCATTTTGGCACAGGTTATTTTGGAGTACGGTCTGATAATGGCGGCTTTTCAATGGAAAAAATGATAAAACTCGTTGAAGATAATCCGTTTATTAGGGCAATAGAGGTTAAACTTTCTCAAGGCGCTAAACCAGGAAAAGGTGGTGTTTTACCAGGAGCAAAAATAACTCCAGAAATTGCAAAAATTAGAGGTGTTGAAGTTGGAAAAGATGTATTATCACCTCCTAACCATAAAGCGTTTTCTAACGTTCCTGAATTAATTGATTTTATTGAAGCAATAGCAGAAGCCACTGGTTTGCCTGTTGGAATAAAAGCTGCTATAGGTAAATTAGAACAATGGGAAGAATTAGCAGATATCATGAAAAACACAGGGAAAGGCCCCGATTTTATTACTGTAGATGGCGGTGAAGGCGGTACCGGTGCTGCTCCTCCAAGTTTTGCCGATCATGTTTCTTTACCTTGGGTTTATGGCTTTAGCGATTTATATCAATTATTTCAGAAAAAAGGGTTATCTGAACGCATAGTTTTTGTAGCCAGCGGAAAACTTGGATTTCCTGCAAAAGCCGCTATGGCATTTGCTATGGGAGCTGACTGTATAAATGTTGCGAGAGAAGCCATGCTTAGTATTGGCTGTATACAGGCTCAAATATGCCATACCAATAAATGCCCTACTGGCGTTGCTACACAAAGTAAATGGTTACAAAGTGGAATTGATCCCACTTTAAAATCGGTTAGACTCGCTCAATATTTTAAAACATTTAGAAAAGAACTTATTGAAATAACACATTCGGCTGGTTACGAACATCCTTGCCAATTTAAAATGACCGATGTCGATGTAAATGTAGATGATCATAACCTATCAAAAGAATTAGATTCTACTTATGGCTATGATAAAACCCCTGTGCCTTTTAATGGGATGAAAAGCTTACAATCTTGTTCGCATTTAGGAGGTAAAACAAAACAAACGTAATCTATTAAGTTTTTCTATTTTGAATTTACAATAAGCTTGTACAATAGTTAAAAACTAATTAAGTTTGCTGTAGACCTTATCTAAACTTTAATAAATTATATGAATACTGAAATCATTATTATTGCTACACTAGCTATTATACCTACTTTTATTGTTGGAGCCGTTGCTTATTTTTTCTTTAAGCAGCATGTTAAAAATGAAGACCACAGAAGAGATCATATTATTAGTAAAGAGCTTCATTCTCAAGCCCTACCATTACGTTTACAAGCATACGAGCGTATGGTTCTGTTTTTAGAACGCATTTCACCTAACAAACTGTTAATAAGAGTTTCTCCTCTATCAAAGGATAAGGATCAGTATGAAAATTTATTAATCCAGAGTATAGAACAAGAATATGAGCATAATTTATCACAACAAATTTATGTAAGTGATGATTGTTGGAACACCATAAACACAGCAAAAAATGCCACCATCCAACTCATTAGAAAATCAACAATGTCTGAGAAAACAAACTCGGCCGATAAATTAAGAGAAGTTATTTTAACAGAAATGATGGAAAAAATTCCACCTACAAATATCGCCTTATCTTTTGTTAGAAATGAAGTAAGCAAAA
>JAHDGB010000144.1 GCA_020627885.1 Flavobacteriaceae bacterium
TTTTCTTAATCTTTTTTACCTTTATTTAACACCTCAATACTTAAAAGCCTTGTTTCATGCACTTTACCGACAGATGATTTAAAAACAAACATAAGTCGCTATAAAACAAATGATTAAAATTTAAAATATATTTACGCAATCATTTTCAGCGGTTTACAATAACAAAATAATATCATAGAGAAAACGAATATTGTGCTTTACCCTTTTCATAATACCTTAAATATTTAAAGATGTAGCTAACAAAAGAAGCTTAATTATTCCTTTTAACATACTCATTCACGTTAAGAACTTAGTCTTTAAAGAAAGAAGTTCCAAACTAACCCAAACCGAATTGTAAAATCTCTATAAGGGTAATTAGGTGCTGCAAAATAATTATAACCAGTAAATGCTGCGTTAAAATGCTCTGCCTTAAAATATATTCTTGCTTGACGGACTTTAGCATTCAAAAACAAATCTAATCTTGGGAAAGCTCCTAATTGTTGTTCATTCTGAACATAAAACTCAGCCAAGACTGGATCATATGCATTCATATTATACGATGTGAAGTAATTAAATATAACTCCTGTTTGAAAATATAAAGATTTCCTAAAAGCATAATTTGAGTAATAAAGGGTGTTACGAGTAATAATCTCTGGAACATTAAATACGTTATTATCATCTACCTTTTGATACATCATAGTATTATCGAGTGCTATATTTTTATATCGTATTTCTTTATTGACTTTTGCTCTTATATATTTAATAGGAGTGTTAGTCTGAAATGGTTTTACCAAGTTTAATATTTCATCTTTAGCAAAATATACATAATCGTTAATATTTGATAGGTCTATAGATAGGTTTAATACTCTTCTAGATTTTATATAAAAAGCTAACTGTTCGGTTTTTATATTTTTAAAATTATTACTCCAATTATAGTTTATATAATCACTTTGATAAAGGAGTTTATTAAATGAAGGGGATTTAGAGCTGTGATTTACTTCTGCCAAAACCTCAAGATCGGGGTTAAACCTATATGATACTTCTCCTTTTATATAGTTTCCGTCAAAATCGCCAGAAATATTCATTCCAATATCTCCATTAATACAAAACTTATTCATTTGTTTTTTATACTTCCCTCCTATTTTATAGATATTACCTTTTAGTCTATTTGGTATTATTCCACCGTTTTGAACAACAACTTTATTGTAACCATAATTATAATTGTCATTACTAGCATTAAACTGAACTACTCCTATTCTTTTATTATAATAGTTTAATTGCAGTTCATTATAAAAATGCTCTAAAGTAACCTTATCCCATAATTCTGTTGCATGAAAAGCTGCACCAAAAAGAGAGTCTTCCTGAGTTTGGTCGTATTGATAATATTTATCTTCAAAAGACATTATATGATTTACATTAAAGTTATTCTTATTCAAAGAATCTTTTACCTTAATGATATTGTACCTCTGATCTAAATGAAAACGTTTACCAATTAATATATTCTCCGCATTTTCAAAATTAACCTCTAATATTCCTCTGTCTTTAAATGCTTCATTCCCCGACTTAAAAAACACGACATTACTATCTGTTAACCCTCCATTTTCTCGGTTGAGCAGATCCTGCATTACAATATGTGCGTTAACACTATATCTATTATTTTTTGTTTTATAGCTCGTTATAAATCTAAAATTGCCTGTACTAGTTAATGCATGCTGATACTTCCCTAATGAACGTAATCCTTTATAACCTATAGAGAGATTTAATTGAGGAGATGTGTTTACACTAAAAAAAGCATCTAACAATTGCCCTTGAGTAAAAGCTGTTTTGTAAAACAATTCAGTAAAAGGTGTTGGAACATTATAATAACTTACATCTTCAATCTCCATGTAATTATAATGTCTTGCCTTTCCTGCAAATGCAGGCATCAATTTAGAACTAAAAACATTTTCGCTTAAAGTATTATAGGTTTGTCCTATGTTTGCAAATGCAATTTTATTAAAGTTGTCTTTTCTTAAATAATTGTATTTATATTCTTTTTTAATACTTAGTGTCGTATCAATATGGGTCGTATCCCTTATATGAGAGATAATATGGTAATCTTGAATTTTTGCTCCTATACTCGTGCTCTTAGTTCTTTTTGAGGTTGAATCATCATTACTTGAGCTTCTCTTCACTTCATCTCCCTCTACTTTAATTAAAGGTTTGTTTTGAGCTAACCCAAATTGAGTGATACTCATTATTACAATAACTAAAACTATTTTTTTTACAAGCATTTGGTTATAACTAATTTTATGTTCTATGATTATACTTAAACAAATTAATTACTTTTGATTCTTAATTTTTGCCAAAAATAACAATTATCTATTTAGAATCTTGTTGCAATGGCATAATTACAATATATATTAATGCTGTACTGTTAAGAATTATTTAAATGCTAAAATTAAATTACTCTGGTTATTTTCTTGAATGCGGAACAGACGAAGCCGGTAGGGGCTGCCTAGCAGGCCCAGTTACTGCAGCAGCAGTTATTTTGCCTCGCAATTTTAACAATGAAATGCTTAACGATTCTAAGCAATTAAGTGAAAAAAAACGTGATTTACTTAAACCTATTATTGAGAACGAAGCCTTACATTTTGCTTTTGCCCATGTTTTTGAAAATAAAATTGATGAAATTAATATTTTAAACGCTTCTATATTAGCCATGCATAAATCCATAAACAAACTAAAAATTAATCCAGAATTTATTATTGTAGATGGTAACAAATTTAAACCATACAAATCAATTCCATCCGAAACCATTATTAAAGGAGACGGAAAATTCTTAAGTATTGCTGCTGCTTCTATATTAGCAAAAACTTATAGGGATGAGTACATGAACACCATTCATAAAGAGTTTCCTATGTACCAATGGAATAAAAACAAAGGCTACCCAACTAAAACACATAGAGAAGCGATTAGAAAATATGGCGTTACAAAATACCATCGAAAATCGTTTAGACTATTACCAGAACAATTAAAACTTGAATTATACTACTCATAAATGATGAAACCTTTTATATATTTATTTTTTGCCTTTTTACTGTTATTTTCTTGTAGCAAAAGAAAAAACACTTCTTTAATTTCTGACTTTATACCAGAAAACGCACAAAGTATATTACTTATTAATAACATAGAAAGCTTTAAATCTAATTTAAAGAACAATGACTTTATTAATTTAATATCTAAAGCCAAAGATTATAAAGCATTAAAAAAGCAGTTAAACCATTTAAATAAAGTAAAGACTACAAGCCCCATTATTATTTGCTTTTCTAAATCAGAAAACAAAAAATTAGATTATACTTTAATAACAAAAAATGACTCTCCTTTTTTTCAATCGGATTCATTATCAAACCATACTAGCGAAATATTAAAAGGAAAAAACTACACCTTTTTAAAAACAACAATAGATGACGCCATAATTTATGGTAGTTCAAAAAATGGAACTCAAATTTGTTCATCGAATAAAAATACACTTGAAACTATTCTAAATAAAAATAATGCAATAAATCCATTTGAAAAACAATTAAATGCTACAGATAAAAGCGCTCCTTTTTCAATAATAATAAACAAAAACAGCCCCATTAAATCATTATTTTATGAAACCTCATTAAACAATCTAAACCTTACCAACTATTTCTCTTTAGACGCCTCATTATCACAAAACGAACTGATTTTAAGTGGTATTACGAAATCAAAAGACAGCTCTAGTTTAATAAATGTATTTAAAAATACCACTCCTCAAGAAAATAAAACTGCAAAAATAACACCTGGTAATAGTGATGGTTTTTTAAGCTTTACTTTTGATAATTATGAAGTATTTTTCTCGAATTTAAATCGGTATAACTTAAACACTAATGTTCCTAATACCTCTCTTTTTGATAATATTAATGAAGTTGGGGTTATTTATGAAAATAATAGTCGTGTTATTGCATTGCACTCTATAGATCCGTCTTCTACGAAAGAAGCTTTGTTAAACAACCAAGACATTATACAAGATTACAGACAAACCAAAATTTACAACTTTAGCGATTCAAACTTATTTAAAGACACCTTTAGTCCCTTTATTGATCATAACGACTTTAATAAATACTGTATTATCGATTCTTTTTTTGTGTTTGCAAATTCAACAGAGATATTACAAAATCTTATTTCTAATTACCAAAACGAAACAACCTTTATACATCGCGATTATTATTTAAATCTTATCGAAGATTTAAGCGATCAGGCATCAATATTGCAAGTATTAAGACCTAATGCTTTACAAAATGTGCTATACAATAATATAAAAGATATTGTTGAAATAGAAGTAGATTCTTATAAAGCCTCAGCCATACAATTTGTTTATGACTCTAATTTTGCACACTTTAATACCATTTTAAGAAAAAATAAAAAAAGAGCCTTAGAAAACTCAATCACTGAAGTGGCTAACATAAAACTAGACCATGAAATACTTAACGAACCGCAATTAATTACAAATCATAGAACAAGACAAAAAGAAATCGTTGTTCAAGATATTAAAAATGTGGTACACTTAATATCCAATACAGGGCAAGTACTTTGGAAAAAGCAATTAAATGGTCCAATTTTAGGGCGCATTGAACAAATTGACATTTATAAAAACGGGCGACTTCAAATGGTTTTTGCAACTCCAAACGCTGTACATGTTATTGCTAGAAATGGAGAAGAAGTTTCTCCTTTTCCTTTAAAATTTAATGACGAAATAACACAACCTCTCTCTGTTTTTGATTATGACAAAAAAAGAGATTATAGACTTTTTGTTACACAAGGCAAAAACGTTTTACTATATAATAGCAAAGGGGAAACAGTAAAGGGGTTTAATTTTTCTACTGCTAAAACAACCATAACTCATCAACCTCAGCATTTAAGAATAGCCTCTAAAGATTATATTATTATAAAAACCGAAAATAATTTAAACATTTTAACCCGTCGTGGTAAACCAAGAGTTACCCCAAAAACAAAACTTAAATACGATGACCAAGCCGTTTTTAATTATAATGGAACATTTGTTACCGTAACAAAAGAAGGGAAATTAGCTACTATAGATAGAAATGGTAATGTAAATGTATCTTCTTTACTTGGAGAAAACACCAATTTATTAACGACAACAAAAACACTTGTTGCACAGAACGAAAATAAATTAAAAATTAAAAACAATATTGTTGATCTCGATTTTGCAACCTATACTAAACCAAAACTATTTTATATAAGAAATAAAATTTATGTTTCTATAACCAATTTGCAATCGCAAAAGGTGTTGCTTTTTGATAGTTTAGGTAAATCATTACCTAATTTCCCTGTTTATGGTAATTCTACTATCGAATTAGATAACATAGATCGTGATAAAAACCTAGAATTTATAACCAAAGGAGAATCTAATACTATTTTAGTTTATGAAATAAATTAATTCTTTAATACAAGAAAAGAATAATGCGTTAGTTTTTTATTCAATTTCCGCACAATATTAGTACTATTGCAATCGGTAATTTTAAGCAAAAACTCATGATAAATCGTAATAATGCCTCCATTTCTAAATTTATTATCCATAAGGTTGGTAATAAACATAATGACACAAAAAATGCGTTTTCTGAAAAAGAAGTGCATTTTGACGAAGCGAGTTACGAACTAATGCTACCTTTTTTATTACGTCCGTTTAGTCCTTTAGTACAAAGTTATCGTTTTAACCACCATGCTAATGTTGCATTAAATGAAATTAACAACTACACTAATGAGTTACTAACTGAAGATGACAATTTTGTTGAAGTTTCAAAAAACATAGTAAAACATTTATACGAACAATCTAACTCTGCTCAGATAAAAACTGGAGATGTATTAATTGCAAAATTTGAAGGCATTAATTATCAAGATATGGTATTTGATGCTATTGGTATTTTTAAAATTGAAAACA
>JAHDGB010000145.1 GCA_020627885.1 Flavobacteriaceae bacterium
GAATGGTTTAACAGAAATTGAGTACATTAATAAGTATAGAACTGAAAAAATTCCAGCCAACTATAAATTAACGTACTTTAATTATAATTGGAATATAAATAAACAATAAATACCTTTTAAGGTCTTTGGTATAAAACACTTAAAAAAGAGTTTAATCAATCTAATTTAATAAGATTCTCTCTTTAGAGGGAATGAAAAACAAATTTTTTCATGAAAAAAATACTAGCATTAATCGCAATAGTAGCAGTGTCATACAATGGGTTTTCTCAAGAAGTAGATACAGAAACCATTAAAAGTAATGTGCAAGAATTTACACCATCTAAATTATTAAAAAAAGGGCAATGGGATATCAAGATATTTAGTGGTTTATATACTCAAACAGAGCAGACTGATGGAAATGGAACATCTGGTAAAATTGTAAGACAAACCTTTTTTACTAATACAAATGAGGTTTATACCGGAGTAAGCGATAATTCAAGAATTAATGTAGGTGTTATTTTTCAAATGAGATCAAATAGCCTAGCTGGTCAAGGTGCTTTAGATGTTTTTAGCTTTGAAGATAATGGAAACGATAGACGTTCTGGGTTAACTACAGTTGCACCATCTATTCGTATTCAACCTTTTAGAAATGTTAGTAATTTTTCATTTACGAGCTCATTTTACATTCCAGTTTTTAAAGACAAGTCTGATACAGTACCTACAGATAATACACGTTCTTATTTGGATATTAGAAGTTATGCCTGGGAGACCAAATTTTTCTTTGATAAAACTTTTGGAAGTAATAAATGGCAAGTTTTTACAGAAATAGATTTTAAATATAATTTTGGAGAGGCTAGTGGAGATGCCGATGAAGATCAAAATACTTCAGAGCGATTTGCTAATAATAGTATGAATCTGCCTCTTAGTGCTTTTTTAAGCTATTTTCCCAGTCCTAAATCTACCATTTTTGTAAATGGACAACAAGCTTATTTATTAGATTTAGGTAATGGGTTTTCCCAAAATTCTACTGCATTTGGTCTAGGTGGAAAATACCAATTAACCGATGTTTTAAATGTAGAAGCTTCAATAAATAAAATTGTAAGAGGTGTTAATTTTCAGGGTTTAGGACAAACCTTTAGTATCGGTTTAAGAGCTTTATTATAAATAATGTATTAAATTTAGGGGTATTTAATACTGCACATGAAATATATTAAATTTCTTATTTGCTTTCTTTTAATTCAGTCCTGTAAGGGGCAATTTTCAAAAATTAATGGGGTTAGTTTCGTAGCATCTCCAATTCCAGTTACTCAGCATCATGTTAAACCTGTGGTTTCAGTTAATGCTAATTATGCAGCAATAATGCCTTTTGGTTTTATAAAAAACCTAAAGCACCCTATAATTATTCATAATACAGAAAAGCAATGGTTTGGAGAAACTAGGGCGGGAGCAAAGCAATATATTAAAACACTTAGAGAGGCAAATATTAAAATAATGATTAAACCCCAAATTTGGGTTAGTCGAGGCGAGTTTACAGGTGGGATTAAAATGGAAACAGAATCAGATTGGAAAACCTTAGAAAGTTCGTATTCTAATTTTATTTTAGAATATGCAGATTTAGCCAGAGAGGTAAAAGCAGAAATTTTTTGTATTGGGACCGAATTAGAGCAATTTATAGCACATAGACCACAATATTGGGGAAGTTTAATTTTAGAAATTAAAAAGAGATATAAGGGCAAATTAACTTATGCCGCAAATTGGGACGAGTTTAAACGGACTCCTTTTTGGGAAGATTTAGATTATATAGGAGTAGATGCATACTTCCCTGTAAGTGAGTCGAAAACACCAACATTACAAGCTTGTTTAGACGGATGGAAAGGACATAAAAGTGTGATAAAAAAAATGTCAGACAAGTATAGTAAACCGCTATTGTTTACAGAGTTTGGATATAGAAGTGTCGATTATTCTGGAAAAGAACCATGGGTTTCAGATATTAGTATGACTGAGGTTAATTTTGAAGCTCAAATCAATACTACCAAAGCATTATTTGATACATTTTGGAAAGAAGAATGGTTTGCAGGTGGTTTTATATGGAAATGGTATCATAATCATGAGGAGTCTGGAGGTAAATATGATAGCCAATTTACACCACAAAATAAACCAGTAGAACAATTAATAAAAACACATTATGCACTGTATAAATAATGACTGTAAAGTAAATCTCTATTATATAAGTACTGTATTAGTTTAGTATAATAATAAATGAGATGAATAAAATAATACTAGGACTAATTTATTTAGCATTATTTTCTTTAAGATTGAATGCACAAAACTTAATATCTGAATTTAAGATTGAAGGGAATAAAAAAATAAAATCTTCATTTATAAAAAAAATATCAAAAGTAAAAGAAGGCATTGTGTTAGACTCTTCATTTATTAAAGAAGATATTTCACGTTTAAAACGATTGGCTCCAGTTTCTAATGCTAACTATAAAGTTATACCTTCTAAAAACAACTATATAGTCCATTATATTATTGAAGAAAATTTTACTATAATACCTTATGTAAATATATATACTTCAAATAACGATGGGGTAGCATATAAGATAGGATTATATGAATTTAACTTGTTAGGCAGAAATATATCTCTAGGAGGATATTATCAAAAGGATGTTTATAACTCGTATGGTATAAATTTTAGAGCTCCTTTTCTATTTAGTAAGTGTTTAGGTTTAGTATTTAATCATCAAAATTTAACAACTTTTGAACCCGTTTTTTTTAATAATTCTACAGTAAATTATCGCTACAATAATAAATCATTTGAAGTTCTTGGGTTATACCAAATCGATGCGAAAAACAGATTAGAATTAGGAATTAATTATTTTGTTGAAAAGTATAATCATGAGTCGGGTATGATAGGTGCATCTATACCTCAGAATTTAGATATAAATAAGTTACTGTATAAGACGATTTATGAATACAACAATATCGATTATCATTATCAATATATATCTGGCATTAAAAGCACCTTTGTTTTTCAATTTGTTAATGCTCTCAAAGAAAAATTACCCGAATTCGTAATTGGTTGGAATGATTTTAATCATTATGTACGGGTGGGAAAAAAGGGGAATTGGGCTAGCCGCTTACGGATTGGTTTTTCTTCTAATATAGAAAGCCCTTTTGCGCCTTTTATAGTAGATAATAACCTAAATATTAGAGGTGTTGGTAATATTGTAGATAGAGGTACAGGTAATATCGTTATAAACACAGAATACCGTCATACATTATTAGAAAAAAAATGGTTCGTATTACAAAGTAATTTATTTACAGATGCTGGTACATGGCGCAATCCAGGAGGCGGTTTTAACGATTTTGTTAAATCTGAAAATATACGAATATACCCAGGTTTTGGTTTACGTTTTATGCATAAATTGATTTACAACGCTATTTTTAGGGTAGATTATGGCATTGGTATAACAAAAAGAGCCAGTAAAGGAATTGTTTTTGGGATTGGCCAATATTTTTAAATAATAGAAAAAGCTATTTTATAGCGGAACAATAAAAACGGAGTCTCTTTTTGCTGTTGAAAAATTATAAACCAGCCCAATGGAAAAAGAAGTGTTATTTGCTTTGTTTCTACCATTTACAATTTCACTAAAACCAGCAGAAACACCTAGTTTTTTTTCATATAAGGGAACGTATAAACCGATCTCTAAATTTTCGCAATTTACTCTTGTTTCTGCTAAAGCAAAGGCCCCGCCAGCTTCTCCAAATTCTTTACTACCAATATCAATCCCAGAAGTGGAATTTTGAAAAGTATAGCTAAAATGAAAATAAATATGATCATTAAGATATCCAAGTTTTAATTTGTAGAGTAAAGCATTAGGGACATTAAAACGTGAATTTTGTTTTGCAGAATAACCAGCTATTGCTTCAGAAAAAATATTTGAAGGGAAAACATATTGCAACAAGGCAAAACCATTAAATGTCGTTGCTCCATTACCTAAAGCTAAAATACCGCCTTCATCATAACCACCAACTGGCATCTCAATACCTGCTGAGGCCCCAACTGTAAATTTGGAACCATTTCTGTTTTCTAGTTCAGTAATTTTCGCTTTAAAAAAAAGAGAAAAATCTTGTATACCATCTATTTTAGATACTTTTTTAACAGGGTCTAGTTTTCCATTTTCATTTTCTGAAGTAATATACGGTAAAGTAGCTACGATTGAATAAGAATCGTTTATTCCATACTTAGCATATAGTGAATATATTGTACTAGAAATCTCTCCAAAAGAAGCAGGATTACTTACAATAACGTCTGCTCCTTTATAAAAAGTATCTGATTTTTTTGAAGTATAACTAGCAGCAAATGTTAAATCTCCTTCATTAGGATAAAAAGTATTTATATTTATTTGAGATAATGCTGTTGTACTACAAATAAAAAAGAAGCAGATAAAAAGTTTGTTAAGTAGTGTGTCGTTTTTAAGCATGTTTACTTAAATTAAGTTTGTCAGTTTTTTATGAAAGTGCAAAAATAGAATCTATTATCCTTTCTATTCATAAGAAACAAGTAATAATTTTTAATATTAAGATAAAGTGTTATAAATAGCAGTTTTATTGTGCCGAAGTGATTAATTTTCTTTTTTAATTTACACTGTATTTTTTATTGAAATGTGTTTTAAGTAGTAATTGTATAAATCGTCAGCAGTGGCGCCTAGCCATCGTTTAGTATAAATAGCCCAAAAATGATATTGTAATTTCCATATACCATGTTTTTCATATAAACGAGCTGAGGTTTTAATTTTACTTTGTATAACTGTAAATTCTTTTCTTTTGTATAGCTCGTTAATCAAAATGTTGTCTTCATATATTATATAGGCTTCATTATAGCCGCCAATATTATTAAATAGCGATTTAGTAATAAATTGGCTTTGATCTCCGCCACGGCAAGCTCGCCAATTAAACTTAGTAAGCCATCCAGCTAGTTGTAGCCACCAATGATTATTGTTAAACTGCAATCTGAAACAGCCTGCATTATTATTGTTTTTTATTTCATTAATTATGAGTTGGTCAAAGTCTTTAGGAGGAAATGAATCTGCATGTAAGAAATATAAGATCGTTCCATTTGAAGCCTTTGCTCCAATGTTCATTTGTTTAGCACGTCCTTTTTTTGAATTTAGGGCAAAAATTTTAATCTCATCGTTGTATTGTTTTGAACGAATAAATTTAGAAACAATATTTTGCGAACCATCATTACTACCACCATCAACTATGATTATTTCTGCAATGTTATAGGGTGAAGAATTATTAGTTAAGTACCTAATTAATTTTAAAATATTCTTTGCTTCATTAAAAATAGGAATGATAATCGATATTTTGTTACTTCTCATTTTTAATTACTTAAAAGAATACTAGTTAATAATTTGGTGTTTTAGGGTTTAGTCATTTAAATCCCAGTTGTATTCTAAAAATGTTTTTTTTGCCTCATTTGAAATCATAATGTCTGAATAGTTGTTTAAAAAATCGATGAGTGTACCATTTTGGTTAAAATCATTAGCAAACCATTTAAATAGCTTTGAGAGTTGGATTTCGTTTTTAGAAATTTTATTTCTTTTTTGGTCCATTAAAAAGGTTTTGGTGGCAAAACTCAATTGTGATTCAAGATTAGCAGCAGTAAATGCGTTGTTTTCTAATTTTGGACATGAGAAAGAAGCACAAACTATAGCAAAATGTATACGGGGATCTCCCATTTTTCGTAAAATTTGATGTTCAATTTCGTCTAAATTATACCATTTATCACCTAATTTCCATAATCGTAGATTCCACGGTTTTTTAATGTTTTTTATACTATTTATAGGATAGTTTCTTAAAATTAAATCTATAGTCATTGCATTATAAGCGTTAATCCAATATGCTATTTTTTTAGATTTACTCCAAGTATTATTTGGCAGGTTTT
>JAHDGB010000146.1 GCA_020627885.1 Flavobacteriaceae bacterium
ACATAGCCCTCAGGATGGTTAAAGAATTGTAACTCCGGTTTGGCACCTCTTCCTGCTGCTCTTTTATAAATATAATTACCATCATACTGCGTATTGGTAGAATAGGCGAGGTTGCCTTCTGTAACTCCTTTTAGGAGTTTTACTCCCGTAGCATCGTAAACATATTCTATTTTACCACTTGCTAAAGTAACTTTAGTAGGTAGGTTTAAATGGTTATAAGTTATGTTAGTAATTTTTTTATTAGCATCGCTTAGCATATTACCATTAGCATCGTAAGCATAATCATTACCTGTATTATCACCATCTTTAAACCCTTCGTTTGGGTAACCAGAAACCGCATCGCTCACTTTTTGGAGCTGATTGCCGTTGTAGGTATAGGTTAAATTATCCATAATAGCCGATGCGTTATCTCGTTGCAAGGTAGTAATATTTCCGTTTTTATCATAACTCACCGCTCTTAAATGATGCCTGGTATAAACATCTAAATTTTGTCCTTTTCGCATAATTCCTCTTTTAATACGGTTTAAATTATCGTACTCGTAGGAGTAAATGCGTTTGTTATTATCGGTATTAGCGGTTCTCCATATGGTTTGCGAAATGTTACCGTTATATAGTGCTCCTAATTTTACTGCACCTTCCTGAGTATTGTAATTTAGCTTAAAACTAAACAGGTCGTTACCCATAGTGTTTACATCATTAATTTCTGTTAACCAGCCTCTAACATTATATTTGTAATCTACGTTTTGAAGTCTACTTTGATTAGCCGCTTTTCCACCAACACCTTTGCTTTTTAACTGACCTAAAGCATCATAATTATTATTAACTATAAGTTCTTCGGCTTTGTTTTCTATTTTTTGTGTTTGCTTTTTTAAACGCCCTGCATGGTCGTAAGTAAACTTATCTATCGTTGTAATACTCGGAATGTCTGTGCCAGTTTTACTGTGTATCGTAGTTGTTTCTAGTACTTTTCCAACATAATCTAGTTTGCTTTTTACAATATTAGTACTCGACAAATACTCGTTTTTAGAATACGAGTAAATAGAACGGGCTTTTTCATCGTAATAATTTACCGTAGTAACCCAACTAGAGGTCTCTAAAACCTTTACTCGAGATCCTGTGGCTAAACCTTTAAGCTTAGTGGTAGAGTTAACACCATACGAACTTGCAGTAGTGGCAGCTCCCGCTCTATTAAAGGTATAGTTGTCGTAATAGTTAACCGTTAAGATATTAAGATTAGATATTGGGAAGCTAGTATTAGTATAGTAAATACCTAATGTGCCGCTGCTGGTGAGTTTAGATTCTTTATACTTGCCTTCTGCATTATTTACATTATTATAATGCGTTTGCATTTGCGATTGTGTAAGAAAATCCCTGTTTGTTAAATGCGTGTAAATACCAGTATATGCAACCCGTCCTAAAAAATCATATTTGGTAAATAACCATTTTCTTTGTGGTCTTAATTGAGCATCTTGAGTTAATACAGGACGGTCTAGTTTGTCGTAAATAATATACTCCCAGCCTTTTCCAGGGATTCTTTTTTCTATAAGTCGCTTTCTACCATCATAATGATAAGTATAACATAAATCTTTAATTACAGAAGCAGTGATATTAGACAAACCAGAAGCCTTAGGCGGTATTACATAAGTTAAATTTCCAAAATCGTCGTACACATAGTAGGTATCATGTGCTTGGTTTTGATTATAGGCTCGTTTTAAAACAATTTGTCCTTGTCTGTTTTTAAATTCATGAACGGTGTGGTCGTTTCCTGAAGTCCAATTTTCGTCTTTAATAATAGTCTCTAATAAATCTGTCCCATAATAATTCGAATAAACTAATCGGGTTGGACTTAATGGGTTGTTAGTATATTCTACATTAAACTTTTTTACACTATTCGTTTCATTTCTTTTAGAAGTATGCTTAATAGTATGGTTTTTTGTTATTACCCAATCTTTACCTGGTGCTGCAATTTCCTTTGGCATATTTAAAGGAGAAGCCGTATAGGTGTTTAATGTATATGGGTTTACTACATCGCCAGGTACAGGTATAGATGGTCCTGCCCACTCATCTGGAAACCGTTCTCTATAAAAAGCGAGCACATCATATATAGAAGTTGTTAAATGAGAATGCGTAACAAACTTACTATAAGCTGTTAATGGGGTTTTGCTAACATAGGGTAAATAGGTTTTAGAAACTCGCCCAAAACTATCATAAGTAATAAGAGAGGTTAAATCCTCTTGATTTCCACCTTCCTTAATATGTTTAGTTTCATATAAGTTTCCAAAGCCATCGAAAAAAGCAATATTTTCATTTTTTTTATGAGTTGAAAAATCAGGTAAATCATCAAGATTTGTTGGGGCAAAGGTAGGATCAACTTTTTCTATAGAAACTGGTTCTAAAAAATTTATAGAATAAATATGATTATTGGAAATACTAGCATTTTTGTTTTCTTGAGAAAATAGAAATTGACTCAATACCAAAAAGAATAATATATAGCTATTACTTTTCATTAATTTAAATTTTAAGGGGTTGATATTAATTCGTTTTTTGGTTTCTGTTTATGTAATAATAATAGCTTAATATATTATCACTATCTACATCACAAACACTCTTAAGTCTATTAAAACTATCGTAATAATAAGAACTTCTCCTGCCTCTTTCATTCCTAAAACGTTTAAGAAGTTTAGTGGCACCATGATAGGTATAATCTTTAATAGCTGAATTGGTTGGCAAACTACTTCTAAGACTTGTAAAAAGAGTTTCTAATTGTGTAGAACTTTTGCTTTGTAAAGCAAAATATGAAGTTCCTAAGTTTGTTAAAAGGTTTGATACGGTTTCATAATTTGCATTATTTATTATAGCTACAGGTTTTGTATAATTATACCCCCATAAAAAAGTATCTACTTTCCCTTCTTTTTTCTGCTGAATTAAATTGCCTTTATTATCATATTCATTAAACGTCTGGCTTTTTAGTCTTGGGTCTAAAATGAGTTGATTGTTACTATTTACACTTGGCGCAATATAATCGGATATTGGACGATTAATTTCTAATGCTTTTACTTCGCCTATCACAAAGTTATTTGCAGTATGCTTATACTGGTTAAAGTTCGCTTCTATTACTTTATTATCTACCAATTTTGTTACATGCACTGGCACATCAATAATATGTTTATTCGTCATTAGAGAAAACACTCCTGTTGTAGCAGTATCATTATTAAAATCGATAGGGTACTTAATTATCGTTTTTAAAGATTTTCCTTTGCTATTGGTAGAACTCATATTTTTTAATAATCGATATTCATTATTGTATTCGTAATTTGTAGAACTCACTAAAGCATTTGTTCCATTTTGATAGTTAGAATAAACCGAATGTAATGCAGAGTAAATAAATGGTCTCGAACTCTCATAAGCGGTAACTCTTCTATTAATTTCATATCCTCCGGCTAAATTTCGCCATGTTGAGGAAACTGCTCTTACAGGAGCATCATAGTCTACAACATAAAAATTAGATTCTTCATATACTAGTTTGTTTTGAGCATTAAACTTTCGCTTTTCTAATAAATGACCTCGTAGTAAATTTTGCCTATCAAAAGGATCGTAAATCCATGCTCCTGGAAATTCATTGGCATTTTGTTTAACAGCAGGTCTATCTCTATAACTGGGGTTATCATGATTAGTGAAGTTGTAAATGGTGTACCCATTATTTCCTTGTCCTGTTTCAATTTCTTTAACTTCAGAATAAGAAATATGCGAGCCGTTAGTTTCACTCATTCGCTCTACAGGATATGAAGACCATATTTGGTATGAGCCACTCGGAGTATTACTGGTCTCAAAATAATTTGGCATGCCTCCTAAAATACCTGAAGATAAGCTGCCTTTGTTATACTCATAAGTCTTGCTTATGAGTTTATTCGTAGTGGTAGACCTATAAAATATTTGCTTTATTCTAAGCCCTCCTGCTATTTTATTAGCCCCTACATTTTCAAGATCAAAATAGGGTGCTGCTATATCTCGTTTTTTAACAAATTTAGAATAACTATGCGGCTCGTATATAAAACCAACTCTTAGTCCAGTTGGGTATGTAATAGCGCTTAAAGCACCTTTTTGCATTTCTGAGAAATTTGAATTTCTACTTTGTGTGTACGCATTAGATTGCTGCTCTAAAGTTCCTGGAGGTAATGGGTTTGAAAAAAAATCGACACCATTGTAATACCCCCAATGATCCAGCTTTCTGGTCGTGTATGGAATCGTTTCTCCTCCTACTTTATAATCAAATGTATAAGGCAAATAGGATGTATTATTAACTCCTCCTCCAAAAACTTGAACTTCATTTAAAAACAATCGCTTAGGTTGTGGGGCTTGGAATATAAAATCATTGCTAGATACCACATCATTATATTTAAACTCTATTCTTTTTATTGGAGTTTCTTTATGTTTTACAATAATTTTATCCAGTTTAAGCCATTTCGATTTTTCTATAAAAGCAAGATGTTCTCTATGTGGAGCGCCCATGCCTATTAACCAGGCTTCCATTTTGCTTGATAAAGTAGTTAAGCCAGACCAATCATAATCCATAGCATTAGAGTTTACTGTATTAAACTCTATATTATAATTAGGGCTTTCAATCTTTTTTAAATGGGTAGTATAGAGCTTTGTTAAGGATAGCGATTCACTAAAATTTGTAGCTGTTGATGAGGTGCCAGGTAGGGAAGTAGCATTAGTAGCATATGAAGATGTAAAATGCCGCTGCACACTAAAATTAGCATTTAATTTACGTTCATATTCAAATTTTACAGAAACTCCATTTGGTTTCTCTATTTCTGTTAGATACCATGCGTTTGCTACATAGTTTTCATTTAAAGCTAATTTTTTTCCAAAAGAGTTTGTAAATTCTATAGATTCTGGAGTTTTTCCAAAATGATAAACATACCCATTAGGTGTTGTTATTTTAAATCCAAAATAGATCCTTCCAATAGAATGTTCTACTATTTGATTATTTTTATAATACTTTTCTTTAAGCTTGTAAGGCGACCATCCACCTCCTCCGGCAAGAGAGGCTTCAATTTTAAAATGCGCTTTTGAGCCCGATTTTACAACCCATTTCCCTAAATGATTTAGAAAAAAACTTCCTGAGTACCCATTCATATTAAAATAGAATTCATCTGGATTTAAATCTGTGTGGAAACCATTACTAGAAGTATTATCCATATGTGCTGTACTCCAATTAGATACATTTAATTTTGAGTAATTCTCTCTATATGAATACTTCCCTGGATCTGAACTGGGAACACCAATAGAAGTATAGGCTTCATCTGGTTGTTCATTTACTACCCTAGTTATAACGCCACCTGCATGTAAACTCCAGTTCGTTCCTACCCAAGAAGCGCGTTGATTTGGTTTTACTCCCGATCCGTTATTAGACAAAGTAATGGGAATAGTAAAGCCCGAATCTTCCAATGTATATAAAGGAACGCTTAGGTCTATAGTTCCGTTTGCTAAAGATACTGGAACTTGATTGTATTTGGTAATAGATGAAGCAGTAGGAGTACTTACCTTAATAGGTGTTCCGCTTACTTGGGCGCAGACCATATGCGCTGATAATACTGCTAATAGTAGCAGAGAAAAAGTTTTAATCATAAAATTAATTTATTATAAAAAATGTGAAAATGACCTACTTTTTTTCATAGAATCAAACAAATTTGATAACTAAAAAAAGTAAAATCCAATTTTGTATTGTGCAGGCTAAAAAATTAAAATTCGGAGCAATGGTTTACAAATATTTACTGTTATTAAAATGTGGTTTTACAAGTCACATTAAAAAAATTAATCGCGTTTTAATTTCGATGCAAACCTACAACCTTTTAATTGTTATTTGCAAACAGTAGTAGTCCAAATTCACGAATTTGGACAACAGTAAAAATGAGTTTAAACGT
>JAHDGB010000010.1 GCA_020627885.1 Flavobacteriaceae bacterium
AACTATATTATACAGTTAGATAATTATATTATCAACCTTAAACTTAATAAATGTGTTTTAAAGTTAATTTATTACCATTATATGCAACTCCTCCAGACACTCGAAAACCAGAGTCATCAAAAGGGTGAAAATCTAGCATTAATGGCACTGATAATAATGTAACGTTCATTACAGCATTATTTTGCTTTATTTCTAATGGAAAATAATTAACTCCTAATCTAACAAAGATATTGTTATTAATAGGAGTTCTACCTTCTATACCAACTCCTAAAGAGCCTATTTTCATACCCAGAGCCCCTGAGCTTTGTAATGCATATACTGGTTTTATAAAGCTAAATACGATAACAGCAGCACTAATAACTTTTATTATTTTCATAAATTTTCCTAATTTTCTAACCAATCCTCATAAGAGCCTAATAGATCAGTATGAGATAATACTGAAATATACGGATTTTCAACTTCATTAGATACATCTTCACTAAATAGATCCTTGATAATACTTAAATAGTCTTTACTAGTACCTATTTCTTTATTAGTTAAAGTTTGTGGAGGTAATTTTCCACAGCTAGATTGGATTTGTTTGACAATAGTGAGTAAGTTCTTATGTAGTTCTTCTTTATCTTCAAATACAAAAGTTTTTTCAGTAAGTTTAGCTAAATTATAATGTAGTAGCTGCTGATTTTTAACTATTTTAGCAGAAAGATTACCTGTATTATCTGGCAAACCATCTATTTTTAAAATATTGTTATGAGAATTTAACGCATCCGTAATTTTTTGTATCCATTGAATTTGGAATTGATTACTGCCAGTTAAATTAATATTGGCAACATAACTATTATTTTTTATTAAGTCTGCAATATGATCTACGCCAGTGTTATTAATTGAATTATGACTCATATCTAAAATAGCAATTGTTTTGTTTGTTGCCATTTTATCGGCAATAATTTTAGCACCATTATTATTGATATTGTTATTACTAAAATTTAGTTTTATCAAACAAGGGTTATTCTCTAATGAATCAAAAATAATTCCTATATCTAAATCAGATAATGAACACCTTGTAAGATCTAGTGATACAAGAACTTTATTGGCTTTTAAACCCTCTGCTAAAAATTCAATTCCTTTTGAGCCAAAATTATTATTACCAAGATTCAAATATTGCATTCTATCAATTATTTCAGATAAAGCTTCAATTCCTTTTGACTGTATTTGGTTATTACTAATATCTAAGTGGGTAATAGACTTATTAGCAGATAGAACTTTTGCTAAACATATAGCACCAGTTTCACCAAGCTGGGTATAACTTAATCCAAGCTTAATAATTGAATTATTTTCTTTAAAAGCATTTGATAATAACAATATACTTGCTTCAGATAAATTATTACCACCTAAGTCTAAATAACGTAGTCCATTATTTACCGCTATTGCATCTGACCAATATTTTATTCTCTCATAATTTAGCGAATTATTTTTTAAAATAAATTGCTCTATTGAATTATTAACGGATAAATTAGCAACCAGTGCTTTATTACCTAATTCTTCAGGGTAGTTACCAGATAATTCAATTAATTTTATTGTTTTATTATCTTTTAATCCTGAATTTATATAGCGAATTTGCTCTGAGTGTAAATTGTTCTGGGATGAATATAATTGCTGCAAAGAGTTAGTGATCTTTATAAACTGCCCTAACGCCCTTGCTCCTTGAGTCCCTATACTATTAGCGCTAATATCTAAATATTCAAGACAATCTGGATTTAAACTTTCTATAATTAAACTACTACCATATTCATTTAGACTATTACCCTTTATAGATAAATTCTTTAGACTACTATGGTCTTTTAATAATTGAGATAAACATTTAGCTCCATTTTCACCGATTTTATTTGAATCTAAATTAAGGTACTCAAGAACTTGATTAAATTGAAGAGCAAAGCTAATTGGTTCAATATTGTTATGGTCAAGAGAGTTACCTTCTAAGTTAAGATATCTTAATACTTGATTACCTTTCAAACCTGAAGCAATAATCTTACCTGAATTTGGCGGAAAATTATTATTAGCTAAATCCAGATAAATAATATTATGTGGGGTTTCTAGCATTTGCGGTAAAATACCATGAACGTTTGTTTGATAGACATTATCTTGGTGCAAATCAAGATGTGTAATTGATTTATTAGACTTCAAACCATTTGATATTATGGTATCCTTTTGTTGTTTTATCGTAGGGTCTATCTTCGCCTTATAAGAAAAATGAGTTACTACGTCACTTACATTTATTCCTTGATATAAATCTTTTAAATCATCCTGTGCCAGTTGCCCTACTATATTAACCTGAGTAACATCCTGATCATAATATAGCTTTAAAAACTGTCTTTCTGTAATTAGTTCATCAAATAATCGTTTCATAAATTTACACTATTTTATTTTAAACAAATTCTAAATATTCAAATAATTGGTCCTGTTCTACCTGACCTGCCAACGATACTAATGCATCATCTTTATCTACTAATTGATCTTGTATTTGATTAGTCAATATAGCTAGATACTTAAGCAAAGGTGCTTTTTTATAGGAAGTACCTGACTCTAGTACAAAATTTTCTTCTTGCACCTGTAATTGTTTTAGAGTGGATAATAATTTATTAGCATCTAGCTCACTGTAATTAATGCTTTTTTTGCCCATTAGCTGTAAATGATATTCAAATTGTTTTATATTTTGCTGTATCTTATCAGAAATTAACTTATCTGCTTCAGGAAATCCTATGATACCTGATAACATAATTATTGAGGCGTTTATCTCCATAGATTTAGCTAAATGCTCTACTCCTTGATGATTTATATTATTACCGTCAAATTTCAACTTGGTTAGAGTGTTATTATTTAAAAGCAGATCAGACAATGCTTCCATCCCCTTTTTGCCGATATTATTATATTGCAAAGAGATATAAGATAATGATTTGTTATTTGCTAAATTATTACTTAGAAAAATCACTCCTGCATCTTTTATATTGTTATTAGAAAGATTAAGGGCTATTAGGCTATTATTGACCTTTAACATATTTGCTAGGAAAATAGCTCCAGCTTCTTCTATATTATTTCTACTAATATCAAGTGATATAATTCCTATATTTTTAACTAAAGCATCTGCTATATGTTTTGCACCAATGTAACCAATATTATTACCTGATAGGTCTAATATTTTAAGAGAATGATTGCTTTTAAAACCATCAGCTAAAAGCTTTGATTGTTCAGGATTAATTTGTGAGTTTCTCAATGAAAGCTTAATTATATTATTATAATTAAATAACTCAAAATGTAGCGATCTAATTTGAGAGTTTTCTACTGGATAATCTGCAATATTTATATTCTTTATGGATTTATTACTATCAAGAGCTTCTGTCATATCTGCCTTATAAGAAAGTAGTAATTTAGTAATTTGCATAGCTCCTTGTTCTATGGCGACGCCTAAAATTGACTTATCATCAGCAGACATAAAATGTACTATGCTTGGATGCATATTTACCAAATCTTGAGCTATCTTTATAGCATCAGATTTAATTGCTTCTAATAAACAATTAGCAGCAATCTCTGGAGAAAATAATTGTTTTAACAATACTTTATTGCTTTGTTCCAGAGCTAAATATAATGGAAGCTTATCTTGTGCATTTTTATCAAAAATAATACTATTATCAACTTCAACAAGTTGTTTGGTAATATTATCGCATCCTAACTTTATTGATATATGCAAACTATTATCACCATATTGGTCTTTGATGTGTAAATTAGCCCCTTTTTTGAGTAATTTCTCTACTCCATAAGAAAATTTATTCTCAACAGCTAATATAATAGGTGTTTTACCTTTAGCATCTTGAATATTAACATCTGATAATTTTTCTAAAACAGAATCAAACTTATTTCTATCTTGTAAAAAACAAGCTTCCTTTACTAGAGTAGTTATATTAGAGGATTCTTCATATTCATTAGCTAACGAATATAAAGCCTCAAGAGCTTTTATTTTTTTTAGCTTCTGATTCTTTGCTTCTAACTCTTGTTCTTTAAGCTTTATTTGTTTAGGTATAGCTTCAAGTTTTTGCTTACTTTGATAAACTTTAGTTTTTGTTTGAGATAAAGAACTATTTGCCGTCTCTAATTTTTTATTAAGACCAGTGATTTCAGATTTTAGAGTTTCAGTAACCTCTTTAGTATTCTCATAGTCAGCAAAATTATTGGCTATATGTTGTAAATTAGCTCTACTGATTTCTAGTTGTTCACTAAATATAGTGTCATTATTCTTCATATCTGTAAGACTCAAAAATTATCAAACTCAGTAAATTCATTTTCACCTTCTGAAAAACCATCCTCAATCTTATTGCCACCACCCGTAAGAGAAACCATTTTATTATCTTCAATAGGTATATTAGATAATATCTGTGGTATTGGATATACTTTATATTCCGCAGCTATTTTATTTAAGCTAGGTTCTTTAGAAAAAGATAATACTTCCACCAATTTTTCTAAATATACTTCATCAAGACAACTATCAGCAACAATATGTTTATTCGCTATAGCCATTTGTTCAACAATGTTATCAGCATTATTTTCAAGAGCATTACTTAAAATAATATTAAAACTCTTAGTTTTAGAAGTTATTTCCGATTTTATATCACCCTCTTCAGTTTGAAATACCAAAGATAGTATAGGTTCATTTATTACTTCAGGCTTTATAATTAATAGTCTTTGAAAAGATTTTAATATATCCTCTTTTACTATATAGCCAACACCATAAGTAAAATCAGCTTGGGCAGATAATAAATTTACTACAAACTCATCATTTGAATTTTCCAAAGCATAATTTAATAGAGTTTTTTCTTCAGCACTCTTCGCGTCTTGAACTAAAACTATCTCAAGCAGCTTAATATCATTTAAACTAGCTGCTTTCTGTAATAATGTAATACCTTCTTTATTTTGATAATCTACATCAAAACCACGATTTATTATAGAATCTATCATTTCTAATGAATCGTCATCCTCTTTGCCCCAAAGATTAAATAACAACATAGCTTTTTTACTACCATTAAAGTTCTGTATTACGTTATCTATTTCACTTACAGGATTATTAGTAATTTCTGGAATATGACTTAATTCCTCTAATTGAATATTTAAATCATCAATACTAGACTCAAGCTCATTATATTGTTTTTCCAAAGGAGCATATTCTTGTTCAAGAAGAATATGTTGATTTTCTGCATTTTTAATTTCCTGCTCAATTTGCAGATTCATACTTTCTAATTTATTGAAAGTTTTTTCTTCTTGTTGTTTTTGAATATATACTTTTTTAAGATCTTCCTCTAATTGTTTCGTATGTAAAGCAATTTGACGTTCATATTTGTCAACTTCAGCATGAGCCTTTGTAAAATCTTTTTCAAACAACTCTTGGTTATACCTAATTTCTTCATGTTGCGAATAAGTCGGATTATCCCAAAATGGACCTATTTTATGCCTATGCTTTACTGTTACCAATTCCTTGTAATAATATGGCTCTTGCTTATTTAGATATTTATTGAATATTGCAGTTTTTACGTCTAAAGCAACCTGTAAATTTTCAATTATTTGTTTCATAAACTCAAATTTACTTTTTTAATCATAATAAAATTGTTAACATGAGATACTCCTTAAGTAAAAGACAAAAATCTTATTTAACAGGCATTCTTATGATTTAATAGTATATCTGCATAATATGAAGAATATAGACAATACATCTAATATTAGAAACTCAGCGGTACTTAACATGATAAATCAGGTTAATACTGAATATGAAGATGTAGATAAATCTATTGCCATTGCCGAGAATCTAACAAAGAATAAATCTCTTATACTTAAAGAACATGAAATAGACTTTTTGGTAAAAACAGCCGTAGAAAAGAGACATTTATTTTGTGCTAAGGATGGGGCTTTAGCAAAATTCAACGACCTCCTTATATCAAGCGCAGATAGACATGAACTAAATTTTGATATAATTAAAATCTATCAAGCTATCTCTGATAGTAAATGGAGTTTGCCTGATTTTGCTCTTTCAGGCATAGAATCTGCATTAATTAATAAACCACATTTGCGTTCTAGTATTGTTCCCTTATTACAGTCTGTTGTACAGAATCAGGAGCTAGGTAATTCGCTAAAACTAAAACTTGCCAGCCGTGCAATCAATTATGATCAATTTGAAACTAACCAGAAAGAATGCTATCAGCTTTTTACCTCTGGTATAAACAGACTAGATGAAGAATCAATTGTAATATTGGCAAGCCTTATTGACCAATCAAAGCAAGAAGAAATTACATTATCAGAAAAAGGAATAAAACTATCCAATAATTCAATAGAAGCAAGGTTAGACCTACTTAAAGTTATAGAAAAGCATAATGTCTTGTCTAATAAGAATATTGATTCTATAGAATCTCTTGCTAAAAAAAACTGCTCAGAAGAGGAGCAAATAATTATTAATAATATTCTTGATAATTCTGCTAAAAATACTAAAAAACTAGAAGATGAGTCAATTCAGATCAAGGTGAGAGATTTATTAAAGAATAAAGAATTATCATTTAATGAAATTGCATATATTCTAAAAAATTCCAATAATCCTTTAAAGGCATTAAATTATCTTTATGCTAAACACATAAAAGAAAATCAGGCAATACCTAAACATATTATAAATCAGATGGAAGCTTTACTTCATCGTGATTTTTCTGCTCTAAAACAAGTTTATACTGCATTATATGTTAGCCTTACAGAATATATCATAAGACAAAACTATCCTTATATTCAAGACTCTACTGCCAAGAGTATAATTACTAAACTTAATGATCCTGAAAATTCATTAAACCTAAATCAGCTATTATCTAGAGGCTCTGAGTTTTTAATAACAAATAACAAGGCTAATCTAGCAGTTTCGCTAATAGAAAAAGAAAATTGCTTCTCTAATGAGGTTATTTTTAAAGCATTATCTAAAATTACTACTAGTGAGAATAAGTTACCTAGACAATCTCTAAGTCAGCTAATTAATCTTAGCGTTGAGCCATCTATTGAAGAAAATATTCGGCAAGAATGTTTAACATTGATTCATGATTGCGGTTCAAACTTATCTAAGAACATGCTTGAGCAATTAGCTACTAATCTAAATGATAAAAGTCTAGCTATCGCCCAAACAACAACCAATCTTGTTAGAGATTTAACCAATAATCCAAAGAAACATAATGATCTAATAGATGTACTACGTAAAGTAAACAGTCCTCATAAAGAAGTAACCAATGATATTGCCGATTCTTTATCAGAGATGTTATCCATGCAAAGTACTCGAGATAGTTCTAATCTTAATGAAGATAGTGTTTATCTTACAAACGATACCTTATCTACTGGCAGCGGTAATATTATTGAAGATATAGAACCTGTTATTGTATCGAAGGTTTTTAATGCTGAAGAATTAATTAGTCAAATCAGCCAGCTTAATGATAATCCTAAAATTAAAGAATTAGCTACAAGCGGTATATTAGCCCAGCAGTTAACAGATGTTCATAAATATTCGGAAAAAGATTCAATAATTTCCCCGCAAGGCAAAAATATAGGCGATTGGCAAGAGAATCAGCTATTAGAATTTAGTAATACTTTAATAGAGAATCCTGAAAAAGCAAGAGTTCAAGAAAATATACCTGAAATCATTGCAGCTATCAGTCAGGCTAATCAATTACATAATGGCTACAAATTAAGAGATACACAAATTTTATCAATACTTACCTTAATTCAATCTCCTAAAGGTAGGTTATTACAAATAAGCACTGGTGAAGGTAAATCCACAACAACTGCTTCTCTTGCTGCTATAAAAGTATTTCAAGGACACGAGGTTGATATTATTACCTCTTCACCCTTGCTAGCTAAAAGAGATGCTGCCGAATGGAATGGTTTTTTTAACAAGTTCAATTTAAGCTGCTCGCATAACATAGATCCAAATTATAAAAAAGGTCCTAAAGAATGTTATGAACACAAGATTGTTTATGGTGACGTTGCAACGTTCCAAGGAGATTGGTTAAAAACTGTTCATAAAGATTTGGGTACTTTTGGCAGTAGAAAAATAGATAGTATTATTGTCGACGAAGTAGATTCTATGCTTATTGATGGTAGTAATAAGCTAGTTAAACTGAGCAGTCATTTGGTTGGGGCTGAATATTTATCACCTATCTTTCTAGCAAGCTGGCATGCTCTGAGTAATTTATCCAAACAATGCATTTACTTAGAACAGCAAAAAACTCATGCTTTTATTGCTGGTGAGTTTGAATATAAAGAAGGTAAGTTAATAACTGACCAGAATAGCTTTGAAAATATTACTCCTATAGAAAATATTGATAAGTTCAAAGCTGATTATATTGAAGACTATATTACCGACCTAATTGACAAACGTGCAGTCATAATCCCTAGCCATTTAAAAGATAGTATCTATGGTGAAATTAAAGACTGGGCAGCTTCTGCTGTGCTAGCTGAAAAATATCAGATAAAAAAAGACTATCTCATAGTTAAAAACACTCAAGGCGAAGATATTATTGCTCCAATAGATTACTTAAATACAGGCATTGTACAAGCTAATACTGTTTGGGAAAATGGTCTGCAACAATTCCTACAAGCCAAACATAATTTAAAAATTACTGCTAAAAGCGATACTACCAGCTTTATTTCCAATATGACATATTTCCGTCTATATGGAAATAATATATCTGGCTTAACTGGAACCCTTGGATCTAGTAATGCACGAGGGCTATTACAGGATATTTATGACTTAGATTGCGGTTTTATTCCAACCTATAAAGCCAAGCAATTCACTGAATATGAACCTATTATTGTTGAAAACCGAGATCAACATCTTCAAGAAATAGTAAATAGTAGCAAAGAACTAATAGAGAACAAAAGATCTGTTTTGGTTATTTGTAAAACTATAAAGGATGTAGATACTCTTGAACAAGCACTTAAAATAAGCGGCCATTTTAATAATATAATTCGTTATTCAAGAAATGATAATGATGAGCATTTAATTACCAGAAATAAACTAGATAGCGGAACAATAATTGTTGCAACTAATCTAGCGGGACGTGGGACTGATTTTAAAATCACTAATAGATTAGCTGCTCAAGGTGGGCTGCATGTTTGCGTTACGTTCCTACCATCTAACTCAAGAGTTGAAGCACAAGCTTTTGGCAGAAGTGCTCGTGATGGTAACTTAGGTTCTGGACAACTTATTCTCAATAAAAACAATGTCCTAAAAAGTTTCAAACCATATATAGAACATTTAAAGCTTGAGCCTGAAAATATAGCAGCCAAACACTTAAAAGCATTACGAGATCTAAAAGAAAATAGTCGTCTAGAACAGACTAAATTAGTTGATGTACCAAAGCTAGAACTTAATGATAAATTGTTTCAAATGTATAATCAGCTATACAAAGAACTAAAATCATCAGACAATAATCAATATAAATTGATGCAACTATCAGAAGATTGGGGCAACTTATTTAAAAATATCCGCAAAGAATATGATAGTTCACAACTAGAACATGAAGCAAAATCTATTAAGTCTATAGAAGCTTTTGACCAGTTTAAATCAGAAGCAGCAAAGCGTTATCATGCTAATAGCATTATATCTAATCCAGCATATCTTGTCATGCAAGGCTTTAATACCCTTGGCAAAAATAATGATTATACCGAATCAATTGAACTACTCTCAAAAGCCATAGAGTTAGATGATGTTTATAGTTTTGCAGCTAGATACAACAGAGCTTATGCTTTACTTAGAGATGGTTATGAGTCTGCTGTAAGAGCAGATAAAGCTTATGGTGGCTATATAGAATACCACAAAGATGTGTTAAATGATTTAGCTACAGTAAAAGTTCAAATAGAAGGTGCAATAATACCTTCTTTGCAATCTATGCAAATTATTTTACCTAATGTAGAAGATAATCCTTTATCTAGACAAATTAATAATAAGATTGGCTTAATGCAATTACTATTGCGTCACACTGATAATGCAATTGCTGCCGTACAAAATGGTGATGTTAACGAAGCTATGAAAGTAGGCGATAATCCTCAAATGCTTAATAGTTTCTTTGATAGTAACAATATCCCTCATAGTGAAATCGAAGAGTTACAAAATTTTGGTATACACAGACTATATAATGTCAGTAGTGAAGAAGTAGGTAGTCATTTAGCTAATTCCGTTGCTGTATGCGTACTTGCAATTGCACAAACTGCCTTTGGTGCATTAGCTCTAGCCTCAGGTAATGTTGCTCTTGGAGTATCGCTAGTTAGTTCAGGTTTTAGGGATTTATATTCAGCATCTTCAGTAAAAGAGGGTGGAGGAGGATTCCGTTGGAATGACTATTTTGTTAATAAGGGAATTGATATTGCTATACATTACATAACCATAGGTGCTGAGAAGTTATTAGCAGCAAAAAACACCTCAACTCTTGGTAATGAAGCCCTAAAGAAAAACCTAGTTAAAGATACTGTAATTAGTGAAGTTAAAAAAGAGGCTAAAAACCAAGCTATAAAAAAAGCTATCGTACAAACTGCTCTTAATACTGTTGCTAATATTGCCGTCAACAATCTTGTAAAGTCTATGGTTAAAGACAATCAACAAGATATTATTGGCTCTATTGATAGAAAGATAAAAAATGCACTAACTCAACCTAACGCAAAAGAATCAATACAACAGATACTAGCTGCAGATCATTATCAAGGAAACTCACAATATAAGGATAATATAATCTCTAATATGTCTGACTTCCTATCAACTAAAAGACATGTGTTGTCAGATATTAGTAGTAGGTTAGTTAGCAGTTTAATGCATAGCCAAAATACTGGTATATCACTACTTGCAACAGGAATAAAAGGCACAGAGATTGCAAATGAACTTAGTAAGGTTTTATCTCTTACTGATGAATTTTGTGCTGCCTTACATCAAACAATAGAAAAAACTAATTCTTATACTCCAAAGTTTGAAGATCTAATATTAAAAACTATTCAAGCAAAGGGCGTGTTCTCTCAAGCAGATGCTAAAAATATTATAGAAATACTTATTCAAGGTGGTATTTGGAATGGTAGAACCTTTGATCAGTCAAAACTTGGTTTTATCGAAGGAGTTCCTTCAATTACTGGCTCAAACATTAAGAAAAATCTTATACCAATACAAACTGAAAAAGAGTTCGTACCTGAAATCAATACTAGCAATTTAGATACACAACCAAATGTAACTTTGCAAAATATTCCTTTAGGAAAATATGAGTCTGCAAGGCCAAGAATAATTGATACTGTGCATAAACTACACAAATCTATTAGCTATGATAAAACTTCACAAGAGTTAGAGATAGCTAATAGATTAACTTCCATGCTAAGTAATGCCATCAATAACCGAATTACAGGTAAAGTTATTATGCCTGTAACAAGTGGGGTAATTCAACATTTTAGCAGTAAGTTAGCAAATCATTGGGTCGAAGACCTAAAACAAGAGCAATCTAGATTTTTAGGAGCTAAAGACGAACTAGAAGAACAATTCTTAATAGAAAATTATCTTAATGCTAAATATAGAACTACAGGAGTTTCTGCTGGTGAGAATATCTCTAGAGAAGAAATAAATGAATATTCTAAGTTATCTGCTGAAATTTATAAAGAAGACTTTGCTCAAACTGCTAAAGGCATGGGGTACAAGGTTATAGCTGAGTCTGATTTTAATTTAAGCGGTCTTAAAGCTGCTATTATTGAAAAGGATGGTGTAAATATTTTAGTTATTGAAGGAACTAACCCAAGTAAAGATCGTATAGTTGGAGTTGTAGATGATATAGTAGCTGATAAACAAATCTTTTTTAAAGAGCAACCAAAATGGCAATTAGCGGCATTAAAAGAATTTGTTATTAATGCACAACATAAATTTAAAATAGACCAAATTGATGTAGTTACAGGACATTCTTTAGGAGCTAATTTGGCAACATTATGGGGTATTGAAAATGGAGTTAATGTCGTGGGATATGATGCTCCGCCAGATAAAGATATAGCCCGTGCAATGTTTAGCGAAAATCAAATCAATAATTCTAACGTAACTAAAGTTCAATCTAATATAAATCCTATTAATAGCTTTGGAGAACAGGTAGGTGATGTATTTATTGTACAAACAGGTGAACGTTCTTATGAAAATATTAATATTGACGTATTTGCTAACAGTAAAAATGCTTTTGCTCTTATCAACAGTGATGTTGTAAGTGGTATTAAACACTATATTAGCTTAACAGGTAAAAAAGTTACTTTTGGTGTAAATAGAGAATCAGTAGCAAAAGAATATGGAGTGGAATTAAACAGGGTCGTAAAAGTGTCTGACTCTAATATAACCCCAATGATTAAATCTTCTAATAATATGCATAGTGATTCTTACAAAGAGAAACTAATCGCAGATATACAAAAAAAACAAGAATTTGTTATACAACCATCAAAACAAGATCAACTTAATATCGAAATACAATCTCTTACAATGGGTGGAATCATCCATGTAGGACTTGATAGACATAGTATAGCTAAATTAAGTAAGGATTTATTATCAGGTCATACACTAGAACCTCATCATAATCATGGAAGTATTAGGTTGGTAATCGACAAATTCACAAATATGCAAGATCCAGACTGCCAAGTCTTTATCAAACAAATAACACCTGCAATAGAAAACCATAAAGCTTTTCAGGGAATGCACACAGAACAAATAAATCAATTAATTCAAGAAAACTTACCAACAGTACAGAAAAAGTTGCAACTAATTTTTGATTCTTAAAATTAAAGAGGTAAATCTATGTATATCAAACAGTTAAAGTTACTATTACTGAAATCAATATTCGTTATGATATTATGTTCTATATCTAGTTGTAGCTATGGAAAAGACTCGTTAGAGAAACAAACAAAACAAGCTTACGAATTATTTAAAAATGACCAGTATGATAAATGTATAGAACTATGTGATGATGTTTTAAAAATAAATAAATCTTTTTATCAAGCGCATATTAATAAGGGAAAATGCTTGTTTATGTTAAAAAAATATGAGCAAGCATTAGATACATATAACAATGCTATTAAAATAAAACCTGATAGTTATGAGGCTTATGGGGCTAAAGGATCTGTATTATACAAATTAGGAAAGAGTAAAGAAGCATTGATAGAATATGATTTGGCTATAAAAATTAATCCTAATTATTCAAAAGCATATGGTGCAAAAGGATATATTTTTCAAACATTACAAATGTATCAAGAAGCATTAAAAGAATATGAAAAAGAAATAAAAATATCTCCTAGATCAATTGATGCATACATTAATAAAAGTGCTGTTTTAGGAAAGCTAGAGAGGCATCAAGATGCGCTAGATAATTACAACATTGCTCTAAAATATAATCCTAATGATAAATATGCTCTTTATGGAAAAGCCGTTACTTTAGGAAAATTGGGAAAACAAAAAGAAGCGGGAAAAATATATACTCAGTTATGGGATGATAAAACAATTGCAGAATATAAAAAAGAAATGGAGCAGGAACGGAAGAAGACAAAATCCTCTTCTACTTCCCCTCCAAATTATACAGCTAAAACTAAATAATTTCCAGTTAATTTTAACCATTTCTTAACCAAAATGTTCTACGCTACAGGCTCCTTGGCATTGTCTGTGAAATCAACCCAGTAGTAGCAACGCCAAGGATTTGCACTAAATCTCACCAAAATCTTCTATTTTCAAAGGTAACCCTAAGTTCTTACCCATCTTACGAATTGGTACAACTAGAGCCATTGCCTCATAATGATTGCGCCATGGACTATCTGGCTTATATGAGCCACGAGAAGACAATTTACTTTCTTCAATCTCATCACGAAAACATACTCTAATTTGTGCCTCACCATTCTTTAGCTTTACTACGCCATAAGTTGCAATTAGTTTATCTAGTTCCTTTTGCTCTTTAGACGGAATATGCTTAATATTTGGGTTCATTCCGAGTTCATAAGAAAATTCGTCATCTTCGTAGACTGCATAGGAATATACATTGGCAACTAGCGGGCTATTAAATAGCAGTTTAAGCCAGCCTCTATAACCAATTTGTAAGTCAATATTGCTTTTATATGGAACAAGCCACGCATGACCAATTGATGAAGCTGGGTCTAATCCATACTCACAGCATTTATAAAAAGCATTAATCATGGATAGTTTACTGCAGCATTTGAGTTTGTCATTTGTGTTGATTTCCCATGCAAAAGAGCGGGCCATTTTCTCAAATAGCATTGTGTTGTTATTCAAGAATGGGAGCAGCTTCTCTCTTCTAGTATTGCATAGCTCATAAATTCCATCTCTTGGTTTAGGTACTTCGGGGGCTGCAGTATTTGGCTCTATTTGCTCATTGGAAGCATCAGAAACAGCTACATTATTATTTTCCGCAGCAATAGCTACGTTTTTATGATCTGCGTCTCTAGAGGGCTTATTTTCGTTTTCTACAGTTTCGCCATGGTAAACTTGCATTGCGACATTTTTGACATTGTCTTTAAAATACTCATGGCCGTTTGTATATGTCTCATTCATAACCTTAACCTCCAATAAATTGTAATTTTCTATAACTGCTGTCATTTAGGTATTGCTGATAAAGCTCCATGTACTTTTCCTTAAAAGCATTTGCATTGAACCTTGTAGACTTAATTTCCTTCAGAGCTAATTTACAAAAACCAGCGTCAAGTAACCCAGCATCGCCCATATAGCCCTGTATTTGGTTTTTAAGCTCTTTTTCTTTTTTCTCTAATTCCTTACGCTGCTCTTGGGCTTCTTGTAATAAGTACACCTTTTCCCGTATGTCATCATCAGCTTCAATAGTCTTCTGCTCTAACTTAGGATATGCTATCATTAGTTCCTCTGTAGTTGTTGGCTTTGGTGGAATGTTTTTGACAATATGGTTGTTCCAGAAATTTATTACAGCTTCTTTTATATTTGCTTCGTACTCAGCATCTCGCCAGTAAGTAAAGCAAGCATATTTCCAGCCACTAAATAGTACTGGTACCTCAACATAGTCAGCGTTAGTTAGCATTGCATAATAAGCAACTTGTGCCTTGTAATATTCAGGTATACCTTTCTCCCATGAAGAAATTGGAGCTTTCGTTGACTTTGCTTCAACAATTACATTCTGACCAATAACCTTAGCGTCAATATTGGCTCGCATGAATTGGTACTCTTGATCAACTATTGTTGGAATATTAGTGTTAAGCTCTACTTCGCTGCGTTCTGCATATTCTTGTAGTATGTATTTCTCTACGCGTACGCCACGTTGCATATCTTCAGTAGGCTCATCAAGCGCAAGCTCTGGGCTAGTTTTATCGTGGTAAACTTCTAAAGCCGTGCGAAATGGTGATACTCCTAGGATAGAGGCTACGTCTGAGCCTCCTATTCCTTTTTTGCGATCTAATAAAAATTGTTCTCTATTCATAAGCACGATCCTCCTACCAACAATTGACCATTTCTATAAGGCATCGTATGGTTGTAGTTAACTTGCAATTTCTGACCGACTTCTAACTCGTTATTCAACTGCAGTAAATAATACGGAGTTTTATCTCCTTGCTTACTTAACCTGTAAAATGAGCTTTCATGTGCTAGACCTTCATTGTAGCCTTTATAGACAAATTCTTGTATGTTACTCATAGCCAAGTACCTCTTATTTCTTCAAAGTTCCAGTTAGACATTAATGCCTTTGCCTGATCTGTATCTGAAAAAGTATCTACTACATCCATGAGAGCAATTACGAAGTCTCTTGGTAGTACAATATACTGGCTATCAGTTTCAACTTTTAACCATTGACCTAAAGAGTGAGTAGAAATTTCATTATTTAGTCCTGAAGCTAATTCTAGTAACTTTAGGCGTGGTATCATCACGCCGTATAATTGTTTATTCTGCATAGTAACCTCTTAAACTCTTCTTGATGTTAAGAAGTCGCTATAGAGAGCTTGTTGATCTTGGAAACAACTTGCTTCGTAGGACTCTATTTCTTGCTCTAGACCAATTACGTCATAGTCGTTCTCGTCCCAATCTAAACCTAGGTCATTGGCTTTTTCCAACAGGTCTTCCCATTCATAGACTTTGTCAGCTAGAGAATTAAAGTCATACTCTGTAAAGTCTTGATTTAGCTTAAGGTTAGTGTTTATTCCGTAGTCATAAGCTTTGTCTAATAGTTGGGATTGATAAGGCTCTAGTTGTTCTCTTATTTTCTTGGATTGTTTTTCTAAATATTTAACTAGAGATTGTGAAACGTTGTAATTTTGAACTTCAGATTTAGAAAAATTAGGTATTACATGAATTTTTAAGTCAGTGTTCTTGGTGACTATTTCTTCAAGTTCTTCTGTTGTACAGTTGTTAATATTGGTAGAAATACCGAGTAGTTTTGCTTGTGCAAGCAGCGTGCCTGTAAATATGTCTTTACGTAAGGCGGGATTGTTGCTATTATGCATTATATCCTCCTTTAATTGGATAGTTATGTCGAAAGTAAAAATATTTTGATTTTGAAAGCTTAAATATTTTTACAAATCACAAAGAATACTAAAACGTTTGAAGTATATAAAGCTTCAGGCGTTTTTTTATGCCTTGCTTAAAAAGTAGTATATAATGAATATTTTATAATGTCAACTATTATCAAACTATTATTTTACTTTTATAAAACTACTGAACTGAAGGGGTTATATTTTGCTTTGCACGATGTAATGAAATAATATTTTTCATAGATTCTGCATTCAATAGAATCATACGTTGTCTTTTTTTTAAAATATCAATAACAATATCGCCCTCATCTACAAATTTTTTTAAACATTTGTATACAGCGGTACGTGACACATTAGCTTTTTCTGCTAAAAAAGAAGTAGTGATTTTACTACAACCATTAACAGAGGTTTGTACAATAATTTGTAGGATTAATCTTTGCGTCTCAGTATAATAATCATAGGTTTTTATAGCTTCTAGCAAAAGAGTTATATCTAGATTAGAATGTTCTTGTTCCATAGGTTGTATAATAGTTTTATTTAAGTTATTGACTTGTAAAGATAAAATCGTTAACCTACAACATTATCGCAACCTAAATCAAGAGGATTTATAGATATAGAAAAAATAATTAGTTGTTTTTGTACTTTGAAAATTTAAATCCCCTACCAAAAGTTTTTAAATTTTCTCAAACATTCAAACAGCTGTTAAAGCTGTCAACCACTTGTTTTTGTTTTACTAACTTACAACAAATAGCTGTAGTTAGAATAGTAGAGTAATGCCTATTAGTCAACACCTATTTATTAGTTAGACAGAAACGTTAAGTTTAATTAGTAATTAGTGAGACTATAAATGTGGCATATTCACAACAAATAAACCAAGAGCAAGAAGCTCTAGCAATAAAAAACAAATCAGCAGAACTACTATCATTTTCAGATAGAGCTAACCAGTATCGTAAACATCACCTCAAAGACGATGGTTTAGAACGTGCTAATAAACCTAAGAATGCTACTGATAAAACCTTAATAATGGGAGAAAAAGCCCAAAAGCTGTTAGCAGTCTTTAGAGGAAAGTTCAGAGGTCGTAGAAAAGAACTAGTACTAAATGATAAATATATCGCTGAAGTAACAAAGCTTAAAAAAAGACAAAACATAAATATCATTAATCAGATACCAGATAGTGAATTTATAATCAAACGCAACAGAAAACAGAAATCATACGTTATTACAAAGGCTAAAAATGAAGAGAGTTCTTTGCAAAATTTTGCAAAAAGCGAAATGCCCAAATCCCCAGCAAACAAAAGGGCTAAAGCGGATAATTCTATATATAAAAATAATAGTTCTAAAAGAACTAGATCTAATGCGCGTGCACATGAAGCTAAATTTTTGCAAAGAAATAATTCTAATAATTTAAAAATTGAATTTGTTGAAAATACCGAAACTAAAAAACTAACAACTGAGTTTGCTAAAACAAAAGCTTTGGTTAGCAAGAAGAAAATCAAGTCTAACGCTAGAAAAAAGCCTACAGCAGCAGAGCGTAAGGCGAATAGAGCCAACATTTACAAATTCAACCAATACGAAAAACCTAAAAACCTTGCAGAGCATTACCCACTTTCTCAAGAAGACTGCTACGAGCTTCAAAAGCGTAGTGCTAAAGCCTATAACCTAAACGCAATGAATGAAATTTTATTAGACATGTCCCGAAAGCCCGAACTTCAAGGCAATTCTTTTGTTTCTAAGGCTAAATTCATGGCTTACATGACCAAAACTTACCACGAAGAAGGCAGGGACGTAGACAAGGCAAATAGTCCAACTTTCAAGATCATGAAAAGGCGACCACAAGCGGAAATTGAGGAAATAGTTACGCTGAACCAGCGAGAAAAATACTTAAACCAAGTTGAGAACTCTGGCATACATGCAAGGTGCGATTATACGCAGCTTAGAGCTAGGATAGCGGGGCAATTTCCTATCAACCTAGCCTATACTTTGCTAACAAGTATGATAGGCGTAAAAAGGCAGGAAAACGTCTTGAAGCTAACAATGCATAAGCAAGTTACTTTGAGCCAACACTATAAGCAATTGTTGCTTAAACATGCAACTGGAGTAGGCGAATATGCTGGGGTTAGCGAATTAGAGTTTGTGGGAATAGCTAGTAATTCCCACATTGCACCAGAACTATCAAGAAATGGCGAAAGCCAAACCTCAGAAATAAGCCAGTCTACCGTTGTACCAGATTTGGTACAACGGGAAAAGTTACAACTTCCAGAAGGCAACTGGGGTAAAGTATGTAGTGTGTTTATTTCACAGCAAGAGCATGGAGAAAGTCATTATCAAAACTGGTTAGCTGGTTTGGTAGTTACAGAGGACATTGAAGTAGGAATTATTCAGCTAAGAACTTCTAGCGACATGGTTAGGGATAGAATAGAGCAGACATATTTGCCTTTTTTGAGTAAGGTTGCTGATAAGTTTGGAATAAAAGAAATTATACTAGGGTTAAAATGCAATATTCTTCAGAACAACTAAAGGAAATAACAGCGATAATAGAAAAAGATGGAAAGTTAAAGGATGTAGCCAAATTCCTAAATTTAGCTGTAAATACAATTCGCAAAGACTCTAGAGACAATCTAGATCTAAAAATGGCTATTTTAAATGGCAGACGTGCTAGATATTATTTAGATTACAACTCAATAAAAGATAAATTGCTGAAAATCACAGAAGTGGCTGAAAAGACAGGTCAAATAAGTTTAGTTGCTAAGTATTTAAATACTGATCCTAGCAAGTTAAATAGGACTGAAAGAAAGCATCCAGCTTTAAGGCTTGTAATAAACAAGGGGCTAGAAAAATACAAAGAAAATAAACGGCACGAGAAAATGTTGGCTAAAAAAGAAAAAGCAGAGTTAGCTAAATCAAAAAAGATATTAAAAATGAAGAAACCTAAACGTGTACTAGTAGCCAAGTTATATAATATTGAAGATATAGGCGAAGAAAATGCACTTGCTCGCTATAGGAGGATGAAGGAAGCAGAAAAAGAAACTATGTCACGTAAGGAGCTTAAGAATATGAAAAACTTTGTTTGAAATGCCGAGCTTTCATAATAAGTAGAAAGAGGTGCTATATATTGGCTGGCAATAGTGATAAATCATTATGTACTGTCCGCTTATAATGGAGGGAGATAAAAAAGAAATTTATGCAGTTTTGATACTCTAAAAAACAGGGGCAAGTTCGGAAAAACCTCGCTATCAAAAGCAAGCCCAATAGTAAGGCTGACCTAGGTTGTAGAGATATAAACATAGTGAGGTTTTTCCGACTCTATCAAAATGAAAAAACGAGTAATTACAGACAGAAAACCTTAAGGAAAATAATAAATAAAAAAGATTTAAAATTGATGATAACAAACACGAATAAGCTGGATAAAAGCCAAGTAAAAAAACTACTTGAATATAATAATATTCAGATAGTAAAAGACCACGGAACCTACTATACGATTACATGCCCCAATTGTAAGGAACCAGAAGCATTTATTGTATATACAGGAGAAATGCGTTGGATAAAATGTAATAGGGAAAGTAATTGTTATGAAGACGACAAGCCAGCTTACAATAAGAAATTATGGAATTTTATAGCAGACTCGCAAGGGGTTGATGAGAATGATAGCTCGGCTATTGTGCAATATATTAGGCAAACTCTAGAAAAGCCAGACTTAGAAATAAAACCAGTTGAATTAAAAGAGTCGGTATCGGTCGAACTAACACAAGAAGACTTAAAATTTCTACAGCAATGCGATGAAATATTCAAGCAAGCTATATTACAAGACAATGAAACAGCTAAATTTGTCAGGGCGTATTTGCAGGAAGAGCGAGGCTATAGTCAGAAAATAATACAAAAGTTTAAAATTGGATTACTTCCATCTACGAAAGACTTAATGGCAGTGTTAACTGAAAACTATAGCTATAATGAGGAACAAGCAAAGTATCACATAGATAAATTGCTCGGAGTTACTAAATACAATGATAATTCTGAACATGAGTTTACTAAAAATAATATAACTATTGCTTGGAAAGAAGATAAAGGCGAAGTTCAGGGGTTCTCGTTAAGGAAGCCAACCAGTAAAAAAGTGGCTAATAAATACATGAGTAGCAAAGGTCTGAGGAAGTCAAAATTGTTGTTCAACCTAAACAGCTATATTCCAGAACAGAATAAAAAGCTTGTAATAGTTGAAGGACAATTTGACGTACTTGCAGCAACACATATTGCAACTAAAGAAGTGCAAGAAAAATATCACTTTGTGGCTTCAGGTGGTAAATCAGTGAGTGTAGAGCAAGCATCCTTGCTGCAAAAACAAGGAGTAAAAGAGGTTATACTACTTATAGACAATGATGCTGCAGGTGAGAATTATACAAACAGTGTTAAGAATTTAGCACAGCAAGGAATTATTACGTTTATTGCAAAACTACCAGAGAATAGTCAGTTTAAAGATATAGATGAATTATTAAAGAACAATCCACAAGAGAATAATTTTATGGAAATATTGGAAAATGCTAAACCTGAAGAATCAACCATAGATGAGTCTGATATAGAGTTTAATATTAAAAAAAATGAAGTAATAACTGAACTTGAAAATACTTTTTTAGCTGGAGCCGAGATAGATACATATGAATTGCAGAAAGTAAAAATTCAGGAAGACACAGAGCATATAAAACAACAACTACAAGAGGCTATAAATAAAAAAGATATTTCTGAAATCATAGAAAAGTCCAATAAATATAACAAAAAAATATATGAAGATGGAGTGTACGATCAACCATACTCTACGTCAGATTATAAAAATGATATGATTAAGGATATTATAGGATATAAAACAGGTTTTAGCAGTTTGGACAATCTTGTAGCAATTGAACCAGGCACACTTACATTAATTGCAGGAAGGCCATCTCATGGTAAAACAACCATGATGTTAAATATGTATAGAAATATGATTAAAGCGGATGAAGACAAATCATTTTTGTTTTATAGCTACGAGGAACATAGATGGGATATAGTAAATAAAATAGTAATCTCATTAGCTAAAATAGAATATTTAACAAATGAGATGTTTGCTGACATCAAAGAAGATAATGAAATAAATGGAATGGAAGAAAATATTTTAATACCAGAATTATTACCAGAGCAAACATATTGGCAAGCTATAAAACATGAAATAAATAAGTACTGGAAAAACGGAGAACCTAAAAGGCATACTCCAATAACACTGGCAATTTCAAAAGTTACAAAGTGGATAGACGAAGGCAGACTTTGTGTTATGGGCAAGAAGTCTAGTGTAGAAAAGCTTAGTTTCGGATTGATAGACAAGGCTGTAGAATATATGAATTCTAATAAATATAGACCCCTAGGAGCAGCATATATTGACTATACGCAGAAACTCAATACTGAGGCAAACAGACCCAATCGCCAGCAAGAATTACAGGTAATATGTGAAACTTTACTAAACACCACATTAAATAAGAGATTCCATGCTCCATTAATTCTTGGTTCACAAGTTAACAGAATGGTATATTCACTAGCAACTCTTACAGCGGACAAACTAAGAGAAGCAGGCGATCAAGAACAAGATGCTAACTTAATACTTGGTATATGGGATGATAAGCAAGCCCAAGAAGAAAAGCTTTTAATATTATTAGAAGATTATGAAAAAAAGAAATTAAAATTTAAGGCTGAAAATAAAGAAAAAGAACTTGCTGAATGCGAAGATGCAATAGCAAATATTGAAGAAGATAGAGAAAATGATGATGGTTCTAGAGAGGAAAAAACAATAAAAATTCTAAAAAGCCGTAACGGTTCAACTGGACAAGTAGAGTTAAATGCACATTCTTCGGAATTTTTATTACAGGATAAAGTTAAGCAAGAAAGTATTAAAGTAGAAAATTTAATTAATAAGGATTTTCAGTAATGGCAACTATAACAAAAATAGAGCACATAAATAATCCAAACATACTAAACTATACAAGTTTTGACTGTATAAATGGTTCAATGGAAATTAAACAATATGGGGAAGTATTTTTAGAAGAGGTTGATGGAAAGAAGTTAAAGGTAGATTTTCTGTATAAAGAGGAGGAGCAACAGCTAATTCTTAATCAATCTTTGCAATACGTACAAAATGCAGAAGTTATATGTAGAAAAACAAAGGCTATTTTACAAAGTCTAAATATAGATAATATAAAAAAAGAGCCTTATGAAGAGCAAAAAATTATAAAAATAATTGATAAAAATCTTATGGATGTATGTAGTTTAGGTGCTATAAATGATAATTTAATAGAAGAGTGGAGCGAATTTCTACAAAATAGCTGCTATCTAGATGAATTTATTAGAGACCAATATTTACATTCAATAGACATACTATTATTAAAATTTGCAAAGATTATAGAGAATGTAAAAAAGCTTATTAACTTACTAGACGTCTCAGAAAAATACCTTGGTCAAGCCACATATAGATCGTTATTAAATAGCACTAAAGGAAAACAGAAAGGTACTTTAAGTGAGATAATGAATGTTGAAGAGGAGGAAATAACAAAAAATTTAGCCATCATAGCTAATTTAGTTAATCAAGACGAAACATTATCACAAGATGAGAAAATGAAAATATTTTCAGATATAAATAGGTCAAAGGACGAAAAAAAGGCTATCTATGAAATTAATCATTGGCTAGGACAAAAACTAAGCAAAAGAGAACGTAGATTAATAAGAGTTATTCGCCGTGTAGCTTATAAGCAAATAAAAAAAGAAGATGGTATTAGTACAAAAGGAGCATTTCTTTATCAGCTAGATATGTCAATGAATGAGCTATATGAAGAATGGGGATGTGAGCCCAGATCGAAAAAACAAGGCGGTGGATATCACGATAAACAAAAAAAAGTTATTAAGGATTTATTGTTTGGTGAAACAGGTCAAGGTCTATACAAAGATATGTTGTTTAAACATAAAAAAATCATACGTACTAGGTACATATTACAAGTAGAGGAAATAAAAAGAGAAGATCAATTAGTGGGAGTAAAAATAGCTTTACCAGCATTTTTGTTTGTATTTGATGAAGATATAAAAGACGAAAAAGAAAAACATAGTTTTATATATCAAGATATTGAGGGTTTTAGAAGATTTATGAAACCCAAGGGGATGGAGCAAAATGAAGTCGCTTTTGAATTAGCTGAGTACTTAGAAGAAATATTATCCTGCAAACTAGAAAAAAGATTATTAGATTTAAGTACAATGGTTAGGGAAGCTGGTCTAGAAGAAGTATATAAAACTCGTCCATCTAGAGCTATAGAAAGAATAAATAAGATATTGGATAAAATGAAGGAAGTTAAGTTTCTAATTAGTGATTGGAAATTTGATATAAAAGGTGGAAAATATAGACAAGGTCAGTATGAATTATATAATATTAGAGCAAGTTTATTTTCGTCTCATACACCTAAGAAAAATTATAAGAAAAACACAAAAAGTAAAGAAACTAGTAAATAAACCACCGGAGAATAGCATGGTAGAGACCGGATACTAGGGTGGCAGACACCGGAGAATAGCATGGCAAACACATGAGAATAGGCTGGCAGAGAGTAAGCTTAAACCCCTTATAAGAACTAGGGTTTAAAAATCCCTTTAATCTAATGAAATTAGATAAATTAGATTAGAGCACCACTCTTTCACTAACGTTACGAGTGGTGCTCTTTTCTTATAAGAATAAGAGCAGTACTTCATAGTTACTTATTACAAAATAAGCTGAAATGTGTTATAATGATACTAGTGAGTTAAATATATTCAGGCGATGATCTCTACACTATTTTTTGACACAGAATGTTACCCTAACTATTTCTTATTGATGTTTAAGTTATCTGACGGAAGAAAGAAATTTTTTGAATTAGATGAGAATTCAAAATTGGACTTGCAATATATAAAAAAACTTTTTAAAGAAACTACCACAATAGGGTTTAATTCAAGAATGTATGATGTACCAATGATATTGTATGCTCTTAGAGGTAAAAATAATGCTGAACTTAAGAAGCTCTCAGATAGGTTAATAGGAAAAGAAGAGTCAAGTTATAACATTCTCAATGAACTAGGTCTTTGGTGTCCTAATTATTTTGATCATATAGATATATTTAAAGTTGCTCCAAAATTACATGATCTTCCCTATGAGAAAATAGGTTTAAAAATGTATGGAGCAAGGATGCATACACCTTTTTTACAAGATTTACCTTATGATCCTAGTGAGCCAGTTACTGAAGAGCAAAAGGCTACTTTGCGCAATTATTGCTCCAATGATATAGATCAAACGATACAGTTATATAATGAGCTTAGTAAACCGCTATTTATACGTGAGAATATTAATAAAGAATATAATCTTGATGTAAGAAGCTCTGGAGATGCGGGAATTGCTGAATCTTTAATGCTAAAGACTCTTGGTCTTAATAAAAAAAGTGTAAAGGTGCCTAAGAGTTATAACTTCCAATATGAACCACCTAGTTATATTGACTTTAAGAGTGAGAATTTAAAAGATTTATTGAATACTATTACTAATACAACTTTTAAGGGAAAATTAGGAGAAAAAATTAAGAATGATAGTGTCCCTAATGAAATAACTATAAATGAAAAATTATATAGTTTTGGTATAGGTGGATTACATTCAACCGAAAGTCAGAGATCCATAATTTGCAAAAATGATGAGTTGTTAATAGATGTTGATGTAACAGGTCATTACCCAAAAATGATTATAGATAATAAATGGGTGCCAGATCATTTGAATAATGATAATTTTACTCAAATTATAAGTAAATTCTATGATGACCGAGTAATAGCTAAAAGAAGCGGTAATACTCAAAAGTCAAATACGTATAAAATTGTTCTCAATAGTATTTATGGTAAATTCGGAGACAAGACAAGTTTTTTATATTCGCCAAAATGCATGGTACATACAACATTAACAGGTCAGCTTAGTTTGCTTATGCTAATAGAAGATTTAGAGGAAGTTGGTCTAGAAGTAGTAAGTGCCAATACTGATGGTATTCTTGTTCATATCAAAAAGTCTGACTATGATTTGTTTAAGTCAATTTGTGATAAATGGCAGGAAGAGTCTAATTTAAATTTGGAAGAGACAAGGTTCAACGCAATTTATAACGAAAGTGTCAATTCTTACTTAGCTATTAAAGAAGATGGTAGTTTGAAACGTAAAGGTGCTTTGTTTGTAGAAGGCGATCTTGCTCATAATCCAACTCTTAAGGTATGCGTTGATGCAGTGATAAATTACTTAACTGTAGGTAAGTCGATTGAAGAAACTATTTTAAATTATGATACTAGTCCTCAAAACTTTCTTATGATGCAAAAAGTAACAGGTGGTGGCTATTGGAAAGAAGAATATTTAGGTAAGGTAGTACGTTGGTACTGGTCAACCGAAGGAGAAGCTATTTTAGGAAAATCCACTAGAGTCAAAAAGGATGGTACACCTTTTAAAGCTCCTAAAGTTTCAGATAGTGATGATGCATGGCCGATAATGGATTTAAATGCTGGTCTGAAAAATATTCACTACGACAAATACATAGCAAAATCCTATGACATGCTAAATGATATTGGAGTTGAATTAGTACCACCACAACGTAAGATTGCTTAATTTCTCTTGTTGAAAATATGCTATAATAGTACTTATGAGTAAAAAATAAGACAGTACAATATTATGAGCAAAGAATTAGCTGCAAAGTCAGGTAAGGAACCACAAATTGATAAAGATAAAATACTCTCTCAGTTAAAAGAACATGTTGAAAGGACTGCTTTAAAACATATTGAAGCTGACGATGTTACAAAACATCATTTGACAGATTATTTAACTACTGAGTTAATGCAAACTTTTGCAGGTAGAGATTTAGATCATTTTATCCCAGCACTTGAGGTAATAGGAACAGCAAAGCCAAAAGATGCTGTAGAGTTAATGCTGGCTACTCAAATGTTTTTGATAAATGATTCAATATTGGATGCACATAGATATTCAAAGAAACCAGCTTCAGTCAGTGTATATAATCAATATGTAAATTCCATTACTAAGCTATCTAGAACATTCACTGGTCAGATGGATTCCTTAAAGAAATATCAAGGCAAGGGGCAACAAAAGATAGTAGTTGAACATTTGAACGTTAACCAAGGCGGTCGTGCTGTAGTAGGTGATGTGTCAGTTGAAGCTAAGGGGGAAGGGGTAGATGTTAAATAAGGGTTCTGATCAAAAAATACGTAATAAGCCCATGGAAGATGCTGATTCTATTTACTGTTTAGCTAAGAATAGGCAAGGTAAACCTTGTAAAAGAGTAAAGGCTAAAGGTAAGAAGCGTTGCTATATGCACGGGGGTGCTGCTGGTTCTGGTGCGCCCAAAGGCAATAATAATGCTTTAAAGCATGGTAGATATAGTGCAGAAAACTTAGCCCGTAGAGCAATGGTTACAAAGTTCTTCAGGCAGTTTAAAGATTTACAGGATGAATATGATATATAGTAAGTTGGTACTATAGCTCATTTAGTTCTCTGCAAAGCTTTCTGTATTCTCTTATGAGCTTATGAGTTTCACTGCGCTGAGCAATACTAGCTTTGGAGTAATATCCATGTTTGAAGGCATTTTTATTGCCTAGCTGACCACCTGAACCATAAGCCCCACCATGCATACGACAGCGTTTTTTGTTTTTTACGGGAGGGGTTTGACAAGGTTTTTCTGATCTAGTTTTAGCTCCGCATATATTTTTAGTAGAAGATTGCATAAGGTTGTTTCTATTTTGACAGTGTTGAGGGTCATTACTCATAGAAAAAAATTAACCCCTCCCCTTATTGAATTTTTGAGAAGAAACATTGCCGACAATAGCCTTGCCACCTTCATTGATATTGAGGTACTCAACAGTAATTTTCTGCTGACCTTTACCACGATAACGGTTGAGACTATCCATTTGCATAGTATAGGTACGCATGAGTTTGTTGCCTAAACTAGCTGAGGCGATTGCCAGTTTTTTTAACTGATGAGCTTCTCTCATATTATAGCTTTCAGCTTTTGCAAAAGCCTTCATAGCAGCGTTATGAGTTGTAATCATTTGGGATGCCAGCATAGATTCTACAGTATCATTGGGGTTAATGCCGTTAATAGCGGTAAGTATATTTTTCTCTTTTTGTAGGCAGGTTTTAGTATGAGTAAGGTCGTTTCTATCAGCTTCAATAATTTGGCTAGTATGTTCTTTGGCAAGACATGCATTGTCAATTATTTCTTCAAATTCAGGTTTTTCGCCTACAACATTAAAGGCTTTAGCGTAATCAAATAGTTCAATATCTTTTTTAGGGGCAGTACTATTTGATTTTACATTTTTGTTATTTTTTTGGTAAGGCTTCATAATTATTAACAATAAAATAATTTACTTGTTTGATTATATCAGAAAAGCAAGATTAAGACTAGTGTTGTGGCTATATTAATGTATAAAAATCACACATTATAAAATAAACTAATATATAGCTTAAACCCTAGGTGTAAGCTGGTGTTAATGGTTGTTTTATGGTATAATGTAATTAATAAATTAAAATGATTGTTAGTATGAAAAAAGATGATGAAGATTTTGCTCTAACAGAGGAGTTAAAGAAAAAAATTAGACAGCATGTATCGAGTCAAGAGTTGTATAAGAACTTTTGTTATTTGTATTCTATAGGTCAATGCTCATTAAAGGAATGGCAAGCAGCAGAAAATGTAGCTGCAGCTTTAAGAGATGTTGAGTGTGTATATTCAGATCCAGAGGCAAGAAAGTACAGAGATTGGTATTTTGAATCTACAAATAAGAAAATTGAAAAAGCTCAAAAGCAAAAAGGTGCTTGGATATGTTGTCTTTCTGAACATGAACTAGAAGCTATGATGAAAGTATAGGTAGTATATGGACTTAAAAATAAAAGAAGAATTTAAGTCCCTCATTCCAAAGTTGACAGCCGAGGAGTATGAGGGACTAGAAAAAAGCATAATTCAAGATGGATGCCGAGATAAAATAATAACTTGGAATGGTTACATTATCGATGGACATAACCGCTATGAAATATGTAAGAAGCATAATATAGCATTTGAAGTTTTAGAAAAAGATAATTTTGCAAATGAAGCTGAAGTAAAACTGTGGATGATATATAATCAGATTGGTAAGAGAAACTTAACCAATATTCAGAAGGCAGAACTTGCGATAAAAATAGAAAAAATAGAACAAGTTAAGGCTAAAGCAAGGCAAGGTATTCGTAATGATTTGAAAGAAGATAACATTAGGCCAGATCTGGCCTTAAGTTCTGAAAGTGGTAAGGCTTTGGAATTAGCAGCAAAAAAAGCTGGTATAGGTTACGAAACTGTCCGCAAAACTAAGCATATACTTGAGAAAGCACCTGAAGAAGTTATAGATAAAGTCAGAAAAGGCAAAGTTTCTATAGATAGAGCCTACCAAAAAATCCAAAAAGCTGAACGCTTGGAGAAAAATAAAGCAATCCAGTGGCCAGAAGGTAAATACAGAATAATATACGCTGACCCACCTTGGAAGTATGGTGATGAACGTTCTGGTATGGGTGGTGCTGTTGATCAGTACGATCTTATGGAATTGGAAGATATAAAAGAATTGCCAGTCAAGGACTTAGCAGAAGAGGACTCTGTATTATTTATGTGGGGAACGGCACCACTATTACAAGAAGCTTTAGAAGTTATGGTGTCTTGGGGATTTCAATATAAAACTCACATGGTTTGGAATAAACAAAAAGGTCCTCAAGGTAATTATGTTTCACCAAGACATGAGATTCTATTTATAGCAACAAAAGGTAGTTGTACTCCTGACGTCATAGATCGCCCTAATTCAGTACAAACGATTGAACGCAATGGAAGACATTCAGAGAAGCCAGAGGAGTTTAGAAATATTATTGATACTTTATATATTTACGGCAACAAGATAGAACTATTTGCTCGCAAAAAAGTAGAAGGCTGGGAGTCTTATGGAAATGAGATTCTAGAGAGTCAAGAACTAAAGATTGCGGGGTAGTATGACAAAAGAACTAGAGAAAGACTTATTTGACATAGAACCAGTAAATTTTTTAGAGGATTACAAGTTAGATATAGAAGATTTATCTTATGACTTAGAAAAGGAATTAAGAGAATGCACTTTGCCAGAAGATAATCGTTCTCCACTAGAGAGATTTAAAGATTATAGCAGGTCTTGTTGTAATTTATCTGCAATATGTTCTGTTTTATGTATGAACTCTAAAGAATTAGATAAATTAGCTCAATCAGGTGGTTTTAAAGATGCTGATGATTTAATGGAATATTACCAGCAGGAAACACTAGACATGTGTTTTAGGAATCTACAAGAAGCAGCAGATCGAGGTAATCGTCAAGCAAAGTCATATCTAAAACGCTACTTGCCTAAATATAAAATGCAGAAGAGGAGGTAGCTATGATACTAAGACCGAGACAAATTGAATTTGTAGATAAGAGCATTGCAGCATTAAAAGAACATGGTAATACAGTCTCAGTTGCGTTTACAGGTGCAGGAAAGACGATTTGCCTATCTGCTGTTATCAAGAAATTGGCTTCAGAGAAGGCTAATCTCAAAACTCTAGTTATAGCCCATAGAGACGAAATCACTTACCAGAACCAAGATAAATTCTTGAAAGTAGCTCCCAATATTAGCACATCACTATTTAATGGTGATACAAAGGACTGGAGCGGCCAAACTGTATTTGGCATGATTCAGTCGTTAAGCAGAGAAAACGCTCTTGAAGAGCTTCCTACTTTCGATTTAGTGGTAATAGACGAAGCTCACCATGTAACTGCTGAAACATACAGGAAGGTTATAGACTGCGTTACTAAAAATAATCCTAATGCTAAAATATTTGGAGTTACTGCAACTCCAATGCGGGGGGATAAGAATAACATTGGCGTAATATTCAGTAATTGTGCAGACCAGATTAGTTTACCAGAACTTATAGGTAGCGGTCATTTAGTACCACCAGTAACCTATAGAATAGACACTGGCGAGACTGGAAAAAAACTAGAGGCTATTAGCGTTCGAAAGGGGAGTGATTATAATGATAAGGAAATAGCAGATATTTTAGATACTGTGCCACTTAACACTAGAGTAGTGGAAGAATGGAAGGCTAAAGCTGGAAATAGGAAAACAGTAATATTCTGCTCTAACATTGAACATGCTTCCAATGTAACTGACGCTTTTAAACATGCAGGCGTAAAAGCAGAACTAGTAACTAGCTTAATGACTAGTGAGTCAAGGCAGCAAGCCTTACAAGATTTAGAAAGCGGTAAAGTGCAAGTTTTAGTCAATGTAGCTATTCTAACTGAAGGTTGGGACTACCCACCTATCTCATGTGTAGTATTGCTTCGCTGTAGCTCTTACAAGTCTACCATGATACAGATGATAGGCAGGGGTTTGCGTCCTATTGATGCAAGCATTTACCCAAATGATAGCAAAACAGACTGTATCGTATTAGACTTTGGCATATCTACTATCTTGCATGGTAATTTAGAGCAAGAAATTAAGCTAAAAGAAGAATTAGCCAAAGAAAGAGATACTTGCCCAGACTGCAAGAAGAAAATACCTTTAAGTGCTGAAGTTTGTCCGTTGTGTAATGCTGATATTGAAGAAGCTGAAGAGCAGCAGAAAGTTGCCCGAGAAAAACGAGTATTAGAGCAATTTGTCATGGCAGAGATAAACTTGCTAGAGAAGTCGCATTTTGCATGGACAGATTTAAGATTGCCAAATAAAGCAATGATGGCCGCTGGATTTAATGTTTGGTGTTGCGTGCTTGAATATGAAGGTAAGTGGTTTGCTATAGGTGGAAGGAAGCAAAGTGCAAACATAGATACAGAGACTACCATAGTGCATAAAGGCGGTAAATTACAGGCTTTAGCTGCTGGTGAAGATTTTTTATGTAAATACGAAACTCATGAGGCAGCTAGTAAAGTTGGAAGATGGAGGTATGAGAAGCCTACTACAAAACAGCGTAAATGGTTACCATCTCAATTCAAAGGAGTTCGTAAGATAACTAAAGGCGATGCTAGTGCAATACTTACTTACCAAATACAAGCCCAAGTAGAGATTGATAATGCGCTTAGTGGTGTTGCTTAGTTGTTATTATTCTTTTTGTTCTTGTGATTAAGGTAAAACTCTAGAGCTTTTTTTGTAACAAAAGAGATAGAACTTTCTTATGCTAGAGAATGACTTTGTACCTTTTTATATAATTGACTACTTAAAGGAACAAAATTATAAAATTTGAAAAAGAAGGCTTTATATAAGGGAAACATGGAATATAGAAACGAAAAACTATATAAAAGAATAAAATAAAGGGGATGAAATGCCAACTAAAATAAATACCTTTGACTTACTATGTGAATTGCTTAATACGTATTCGCAGAACTTTATTTTAAATAAATTATGTATTCATAAAGGGACTTTTAATAGGTGGTTATCTACAAAAAAAGTTCCACAAAACTATTTTTGTGATTTAAACGAATTACTAAATAACAAATACCCAATCCCAAATAGTTATAGAGCAAAAGATCAATTTTTTACAACAAAAGAAATTTCGAAATATTGTTATAACAAAACATTAGAAGTTTTACTCTCTCTTGATATAAAACAAGAAGAATATAACTTTATTGAGCCAAGCGCTGGTTGTTGTAATTTTTATGAAATTTTACCACAAGAAAGACGTATAGGAATTGATATAGAACCCAAAGGACATTTACAACACGAACTAAAAAAACAAAACTATCTTGAGTATTTTCCCTCTCCTAAAGGAAAATATATCGTAATTGGTAATCCACCATTCGGCTTACGTGGAAATCTTGCGTTGCGTTTTATTAATCACTCACATCAATTTGCTGACGTTGTAGCATTTATTCTACCTCCTTTATTTAATAGTACTGGTAAGGGAGTGCCGATGACTAGAGTACAAGGATATAAACTTGCTTATAGTGAAAATTTACCTTTAAACTCTTTTGAATACCCAAATGGAGATAAAATTGAAGTCGCAACAATATTTCAAGTTTGGGTAAAAATTAATACAGATAAAATCAAAATCGAGAATAAAAAACAATGTAAATCATTTATAAAAGTGTATTCGTTGTCTGATGGCGGTACTCCGTCAAGTACGAGAAATAAAAATTTTATCGGAAAGTGTGATGTTTATTTACCTTCTACTTGTTTTAAAGGAATGAAAGCTTACTCTTTGTTTGAAGAATTACCAAATAAAAGGGGATATGGCGTTATATTTTTGAAAGAAAAAAATAAATTGAAAGATTTATTTTTTAATAAAACTGAATGGCGGAATGTAGCTTTTTTATCAACAAATAGCGCTATAAACTTACGGACAGATTTAATTGAAAATGAAGTAATTAATAATGGTTTTTATGATACCAAATAATGAAATTGATGATATTGCAGTTGAAATATTGAAAGAAGTTTTAAAAGAAGCTCAAGATAAATGGCTTGAACCAGATAGTAAGTATAAAGAGTATAGACGATTACAAATTGATAAAAGAGGGAGTTTTGGTGAAAGGTTTTTTTCACAAGTTTTGTCTAAAATCTACTTTAGAAGACTTTCGATAGAATATAAAGATGGTGATCAAGGAGATTGGGATTTAAAATTCAATGGAATGAAATTTGAAATTAAAACTTCATCAATTGATGTTAATAATAAATTTCAAAATGAAGGAATAAAAAAAGATGGTGATTATGATGGAATATTGTTTTTAGGAGTTACTCCTAATTCACTATATATTAAATTTACATTAAAAAGTAACATCCCTTTTGATATATTACACAATAGGGGAGATAGAAAAACTGGCAGAGGATATAAATGGGATTTTAAGGTAAAAGAAATGATAAAAGTAAAAACTTTAAGTGATATTCAGGTGGAGTTTGAAAAACATTTTTCATTTATTTTAAAAAAGGGTAAATAAGTATATAATTCCCAAAAAGTTACATAAGTACAAAAGTCTACTT
>JAHDGB010000147.1 GCA_020627885.1 Flavobacteriaceae bacterium
CGAATAAAAACTAGCATAATAATAGTTTTCATCTTCAGCAATACCATACCATAAAATGTTATTAAATATTGATGGCTGTGTTTGAAAGCGACTAAAACTGTATCCCTTATTTTTTATAGAAGTTTTAAAAATATGATTAACGTAAAGTTTATTAAATACAGTTAATAGCAAGTATATTGAGCTAATATATACTCCTACTTTTAAACACCGTAATCGTTTTAAAGTTCCTCTTTTATAAAATAATAATACAATAAGACTTATAAGAAAAGGCAATGTATAAATAGGATCTACAACAGAAATAGTATTAAAAGCGACACGGTAATCAGAAAATGGTGCAAATAATTGGGTACCATAAGGTGTAAAGCAATCTAATATTGGATGTGTAAAAATGGATAAGAAAAACAACCAAACCCACTCATTTCGTTCAGTCGTTTCTTTTCGCTTACCAGTATTGTATAAGTAAAAAATCAGTGCGCCAAAAATAAAACCACCTACTATTGCAAAAGGAACAGAATGCATAACACCACGGTGAAATGCATTAACATCAATTTCATTAGAAAACAATAAATTACCAATGGGTACATCTAAATCCGGAATAGTGCCACCAAGAGCTCCAAAAAGCAATGCTTTATTTCCAATTTTTTTTCCAAGTGCAAATTCCCCGCAAGCAGCACCTAAAACAATTTGTGTTAATGAATCCATTATTCAAATTTAGTTAATAAGTGTATAATAACCCTTACAAAATCCATCTAGATTATAGTCTTAATTAATTATTAGATCTGTTAAACATTTTAAACTGTTTAACTGATTTTTAATATTTCAGTTTTTATTAAACTTGTAATGATAAAAACAGTTAATAACTCACTTTTTCAATTCTTGCATAACAGCGCCTAAAATCGTAACATTACAACGACTAATAAAACTACAAATGCAAGAGAATAAAAACCTTTCTAAGGTTGATATAGAAGATCAACAAATCATAAATAATAAAGAACTAAATATATTAGAAGCCTTAATACCTGTTCTAATATTAATGACACTGTTAGCTTATAATATTTTTGTTGTTGAGGATCAAGAATGGTTTGGAGCATATACCAACCAAATTATATTATTAATAGGCGGACTAGTTGCTGCTGCTGTAGGCTTTTTTAACAAAGTTTCTTTTAATGTTATGCTAAAGGAAATATGGGAAAATTTACGCAGTGTTTTTGTCCCAATTATGATTTTATTTTTTGTAGGAGCATTAGCCGGAACGTGGTTAATAAGTGGTATTATTCCGGCAATGGTTTATTATGGTTTGCAAGTATTAAACCCGTCTATATTTTTACCAGCGTCTGTAATTATAGCAGCAATAATTTCTATAGCTACTGGTAGTTCTTGGACTACTTCTGCTACTGTAGGTATCGCTTTAATAGGTATTGGAACTGCATTGGGGATCTCGGCAGGAATGATTGCTGGGGCAGTAATATCTGGAGCCTATTTTGGAGATAAAATGTCGCCTTTAAGTGATACAACAAACTTAGCACCAGCAATGGCAGGAACAGATTTATTTACTCATATTAAGTATATGACAATTACAACAGTTCCTACATTTATTATTACATTAATTGCTTTTGGAATAATGAGTGCATCAATTAGCACTACCGGAAATGCAGATGTTAGTGATCTTTTAAACACTATAAGTACAACATTTAATATTACGCCATCTCTATTCATTGTTCCTGCAGTGGTTATTGCTTTAATATTATTAAAAACAAAACCATTAATTGCATTGGGTTCTGGTGTGTTTTTAGCAGGTACATTTGCTTTTATTTTTCAACCAGAAATATTAGCAAGCTTATCTGACTCTAAATTTTCAGCCGTTATAACTTCAATATTAACCGATACTCAAATTACCACTGATAACGAAAAATTAAATGAGCTTTTTAGTTCTGGTGGTATGAATGGGATGTTATGGACTATCTATCTTATTATTTGCGCTATGGTTTTTGGAGGCATTATGGATGCTATTGGAGCATTAGCTAAAATTACAAATACATTACTTTCATTAGCAAGTACAACTTTTGGCTTATTTGCTAGTACAGTAGTAAGTTGCTTAGGGTTAAATACAGTGGCTAGCGATCAATATTTAGCAATTGTTATTCCTGGAAAAATGTTTAAAAAAGCGTACGAGGACAAAGGCCTAGCTCCTGAGAATTTAAGTCGAACTTTAGAAGACTCGGGCACCGTAACTTCTGTTTTAATTCCTTGGAATACTTGTGGTGCATACCAGAGTGGCGTTTTAGGTGTTGGAGTTGGCGAATACTTTATTTATGCTATTTTTAATTGGCTAAGCCCTTTTACAACATTGTTATTTGCAGCATTAAATATAAAAATTAGACAGATTTATTCAAAATAAAAAATTGCAATCTCTTTATTTTCAATCGTCATAAATAAATACTATCAAACAATAAGTATTTAAAATTTTAATACTATATTTTTTTTCTAGTAATACAGTAATTTAGCGGTCAGAAAACTAAATATTAATTTTAAATATAAAAACAAATGGCAATAGTAGGAAAACAATTTCCAAATCTTAATGTAGATGCAATGAATGAAATGGGAGATACATTTAAATTAAATGTTCTTGAAGAAGCAATTAACAATAAGAAAAAAGTGCTTTTATTCTGGTACCCAAAAGATTTCACTTTTGTATGCCCAACCGAATTACATGCATTTCAAGCCGCTCTAAGTGAATTCGAAAAAAGAAACACTGTAGTAATTGGTGCTTCTTGTGATACTCCTGAAGTACACTTTGCATGGTTAAACACAGCAAAAAACAATGGTGGTATTGAAGGGGTTACCTACCCTCTACTAGCTGACTCTAACAGAAATTTAGCTTCTACTTTAGGCATATTAGATATATCTAATGAGAAATATAATGAGGAAACTGGAGTAGTTACTGTAGATGGAGATAATGTAACATATAGAGCCACTTACCTAATTGATGAGGAAGGAACAGTATTTCATGAAGGAATAAACCACATGCCTCTTGGAAGAAACGTATCAGAGTTTTTACGTTTAGTTGATGCCTATACTCATGTTCAAGAAAAAGGAGAAGTGTGTCCTGCAAATTGGGAACAAGGTAAGGAAGCTATGCAAGCCAACAGAGAAGGCACTGCAGAGTATTTATCGGCGCTTTAAAATAATGTTTATGATTCAAGAATTAAATCAAGATAACTTACAAGATATTGTAGCTAATAATGAAACTGTAGTTGTACAATATAGTGCAACATGGTGTGGTAATTGTAGAATAATGAAACCAAAGTTTAAAAAATTAGCTTCAGAATTAGAAAACATTACTTTTGTTATTGCTGATGCTGAAAAATTTCCGAATTCTAGACAATTAGCTACAGTAGATAATTTACCAACGTTTGCTACTTTTAAAAATGGAGATTTTGTTAATCAAATTCAAACTAACAAATTTGATGTTTTAAAAGAGCTTATCACTGGGCTTAATTAATTGAATGTAGAACTATTAAACTCGTTTAAGTTTTTACATTTTGTTAAAATTTAAACGAGTTTATTTTTAGTTTAGTTAAAAGAAAAATAGATTCTATGAAACTACCAATAATAAAGCACCTCACTCAGTTTATAACCGAAAATGATGAAGATTTTGTTGTTGAAACTATTGAAACATTAGAAGCCTTAACTGAAGTTTCCTCTCTTAAAGACCAAGAGTTAGAAGTTATTGGAGAATTGCTATCTAATATGTATGGCGCAATTGAAGTTAATAAAATGATTGCTAAAGGAATACCTCCAAAAGAAGCTCTTAATAGTTTTATGCAACGTGTTTTAGGCGCTATAGATAAATAAAAAACATAAAGAGCTTAAAATAGCCCTTTATGCTTAAGTATATTTATATTTTCTTGTTTTAAGAAAATAATTCTCTAGCTGCTTGCCCCCAACTAGCACTTATTCCTCCTAATATTGCTACTGGCGGATAACCAGTACTTAAAGTTGCAGGAATTAAACTTGTAACTGTACCTATTACATCGGCTGCAACAATATTTTTAGGCCCCCCAGTTTTTGCTTGTATGATGTCAATACCATCGAAATCGTTCCAAAATAATAATGAATTTTCAAAAACCGATAAAGCAACGTAAGACATTTTTAAATCTATTTTATCTATGTTTTTTACTTTTTTTAATTCATTTTCCATAGCGTTAATATTATCTAATACTTTTTTAACCTGATCTTCTCTTGTTATATCTAAGCTATCTAATGTTTTATCCATAGAATTGTATACCTCATAAAATAAAGGAAACATTGAACTATCGACATTTAAATTAGTATTTCCTTTAAGAAGCCCTCCTCCTAAAAAACCAAAATCATCAAATGGACCTCCTTCAGGAAAACAAATAGGAACTATATATTCTAAAATATACTGATAAATAGGAGATATACTCCATTCTTTATTACTTCTAAAAAAAGAAATAGTTGCTTCTACTGCCTTATTTCTAGAAGCTTCATAAGACATATCTTTTAATAAAAGAGGAGCTATAATTGAAAGAGCTTCGTTGTGTGTCGTCCCATATATACTATATGGATTATTATCTTTCTTCTTATAGAAAGAGTTAGACAAAGAACTAATAACGCTTACTTCTTTAGCTTTTAAAACTGGTTTGTCTGATTTAATTAAGTTTTTCATTTTTTGTGTTTTATAATAGTTAATAATAACACAAACATACCTATACAACACTATAAACCAACACGTTAAAAAACCTATTATTATAAGGTTTCACAACCCTTTTTAATAAATTAACATTAAAAAAAAACCAATTAGATAAAACTAATTGGTTATGTAAAACACTTAAATAATATATTGTAAAAGTGACACTAGTCCTGATTTATAACTAATCTAAAACCTTCTCCATGTATATTTAATATTTCTACTTTATCATCTACTTTAAGGTATTTTCTAAGTTTAGCAATATAAACATCCATACTTCTAGAAGTAAAATAGTTATCGTCTCTCCATATTTTAGTTAAAGCAAGTTCTCTTGGCATTAAATCATTTTCATGCAAAGCTAATAAACGTAATAATTCATTTTCTTTAGGCGATAACTTTGTTGGCTCCCCTCCTTTATAACGTAAAAATCGAAGTTTAGAATTTAAATCAAAATGACCTATTTTAAACTCAAACCGTTTACTATCAGTAACAGTATCTGTTGCCTTACGTTGCATAATAGCTTTTATTTTCATTAATAATACTTCGCTATCAAATGGTTTGTTTAAATAATCATCAGCTCCAACTTTATACCCCTTAAGCACATCTTCTTTCATCGCTTTAGCTGTTAAGAAAATAATTGGAATATCTGTATTTTTCTCGCGAATCTCTTTAGCTAATGTAAATCCATCCTTGTACGGCATCATAACATCTAATATGCACAAATCGAAATCGTCTTTTTTAAATTTTTCGAAACCTTCCATGCCATTTTTTGCATGTACGACATCGTAATCATTCATCATTAAATAATCTTTTAAAACTGTTCCAAAATTTGGATCGTCTTCTACTAATAGTATTTTTTTAAGTTGTTCATCCATAATATTTAAGATATTAATGGAAGTTTAATTGTAAATTCACTTCCTTTTTCTTTTTCACTTTCTACTGATATATGACCTTGGTGGTCATCTATTATTTGTTTTACATATGCTAAGCCTAAACCATGACCTTTTACATTATGTATATTTCCTGTATGCTCTCGATAAAACTTCTCAAAGGCACGTTTTTGAGCCGCCTTACTCATGCCACTTCCATTATCTTTAATTTTAATAAGGCAATTATTCCCTATTTGCTCTGTTTTTATAGCAATTTTTGGC
>JAHDGB010000148.1 GCA_020627885.1 Flavobacteriaceae bacterium
GATTGAATATTAGTATGGCTCAAGAAGAAGCTTTAACTAAGTTATCTATAATGAGTGAGTATGCTAAAGCAAAAAATTATGATGCTGCTTATGCTCCTTTTATGGAGTTGAGAACAAAATTTCCTAAATATAATAGAGCTATTTATAAGTATGGTGAAGATATTTTAGAGTATAAGATTGAAAAAACCTCAGGAGTAGAGAAAACGACTTTTATTAATGATTTAATAAAAATGTGGGATGAAAGAGGAACTCATTTTTCAAGTAAAACACCTAAGGGAGAGTACGATGCGAAAAAATGTCAATTAAAATATGATAACAAAGCAGCGTTAGGTTTAACCGATGCCGATTTGTATGATTGTTTTGATGGTGCATTTAAAAGTGACAGAAATACTTTTAAAAGTCCTAAAAGTTTATACATTTATTTTAAGCAAATGGTAAAGCTTTATGATAGCGGCAAAAAAACAGCACAACAATTATTTGATAAATATGATGATGTTAAAGAAAAAATTGAAGAAGAAGTTGGGAAAAACTCATCAAAACTTAATAAATTAATTACAAAGGAAGAAGCAGGAACAGCATTAACTTCTAAAGAAGAAAAGTATAAAAAATATTATAGCCAAGTATTAACTGCTTTCGATAAAATTTCAGGAAGTGTAGATACAGAACTAGGGGAAAGAGCTAACTGCGAAAATTTAGTACCACTCTATCAAAAAGATTTTGAAGCTAACAAAGGGAACGAGATGTGGCTGAAAAGAGCCGCAGGTAAAATGTCTGAAAAAGATTGTACAAGTGACCAGTTATTTGTGAAAATGGTTAATGCATTACATCATTTAAATCCTTCTGCAAATTCAGCATACTATTTAGGGATCTTGAAAGATAAAGAAGGAAAGTCTAATGAAGCTTTAAAATATTATGAAGAATCATTAAGTTTAGAAACGGATAATTTTAAGAAAGCAAAACTCTCTATGAAAATAGGAGTTAAACTAAAAAAGAAAGGAAGTTACGGAAAAGCAAGAAGCTATTTTACTAAAGCATTACAAATGAATCCTTCTAACAAGAAACCTCATTTACAAATTGCAAATATGTATTCTAGCAGTGCAAAAAACTGTGGAGAAGGAAACTTCAATAAAAGAGCTGTGTATTGGTTAGCAGCTCAAGAAGCCAAAAAGGGAGGGAGTTCTAAATCTGCAGAACGCTATAACGCATTAGCACCAACTAAAGCCGAGATACATGCAAAAGGAAATCAAGGACAAAAAATTTCTATCGGATGTTGGATTGGTAAGAGTGTAACAGTGCCAAGCTTATAATGATTTTTAGAGAAATATACATTATCAAAAGCACAGTCATAGCTATAGCTATGACTGTGCTTTTTTCTTGTAAAAACAACTTTAAAGATGTTCAAAAAATAGGTCTTTCTGCTAATGAGCCGCAAGGTGTTGCTGAGAATATTAATTTAAAGTATACAGATTCCGGTCGAGTAACAGCAAATTTAATAAGCCCTAAAATGTACGATTATAATAATCGCAATTTTAAATACTCAGAGTTTACAGATGGTGTAGTATTACATCTTTTTAATGATGAAAATAAAAAAAGTACCATTGTAGCAGATTATGCGATTACATATGCGGACACAGATCTTATTAACCTAAAAGGGAATGTTGTTATTTATACAGCTGAAAGAGACACATTGTATACAAACCAGTTATACTATGATCAAACTAACGAATGGGTGTTTACTAATGCCTCTTTTAAGTTTTTAAACCGCGGAAATATTACAGAAGGAAAAGGTTTTGATTCAGATAGAAAGCTTAATAAATTGCAGATTCTTGATATTGGAGGGAAATATATAATACAAGAGTAAAGTTCTTATCTGCTCCTTCCATAATTTTTTCTATATATTTACTAATCATTTAATATAATTATAAACAAATGAAAATTTTCAAGCTATTTCAATATGCTTATTTAGTTTTTGCAATCCTATTTTTGTATGATGCTTTTGCTAGTTGGGGAGACTCCAGAGCATATGCTTCTTTGCTCTTGGGCGTAGCAGCAGTATTTATGTTTTTCTTTCGAAAAAAATTCAATAAAAAATTTGAAAAAAACGATTCAATGCGATAGATGGTTACTCCCATAGTTATCATAATTATTTCATTATTATTTTCTGCTTTTTTTTCAGGAATGGAGATTGCTTATATCTCATCTAATAAGATGTATATAGAAATAGAAAAAAAGCAAGAAGGCTTTCTTTCTAAAATTCTTGCCAAGCTAACAGCTAAGCCCTCTAAATTTATAGCAAGTATGCTTATTGGGAATAATATCTCATTAGTTATTTATGGTTTTTTTATGGGGGACCTATTAGTAAGTTGGTTTCAGTCATTATTGCCTTCATCATATACTTTAATAAATTATTTGCTAGCAGACCTTAGTTTATTAACCCAAACCTTTTTATCTACTGGATTAATATTAATTACTGCAGAGTTTCTTCCAAAAGTTTTTTTTCAAATTTATTCAAATACGTTAATAAAAATTTTAGCTTTCCCAGCTTATCTATTTTACTTACTATTTTCTGTAATATCTAATTTCATATTATGGATTTCCGATTTTATTCTTAAGCATTTTTTCCATACGGAAGGCGACCAGGTGCAATTGGTGTTTAGTAAAGTAGAGCTAGGAAATTACATTAGTGAACAAATGGAGTCGGTTGAAGCAGATGATGAAATTGATAGCGAAATACAAATTTTTCAAAACGCTTTAGAATTTGCAAAGGTAAAAGCTAGAGAAGTTATGGTGCCTAGAACAGAAATTATTGCAGTAGAAATTAATGATTCTATTAATGAGTTAAAAGCATTATTCATAGAGTCTGGTTGTACAAAAATTTTAGTTTATAAAGATACTATTGATGATATCGTTGGCTATGCTCATTCTTTCGAGCTTTTTAAAACCCCAAAATCAATAAAAGCAATGTTACTTCCTGTAGAGTTTGTTCCTGCAACCATGCTTATTAATGACGTGCTTAATGTGTTAATTAAGAAGAGAAAAAGTATAGCAGTAGTGTTAGATGAATACGGAGGAACATCTGGTATAATGACAGTAGAGGACATTGTAGAAGAGTTATTTGGGGAAATAGAAGACGAGCATGATACTGTAGTTTTAACTGAAGAACAAAAAAATGAGAATACTTTTTTGTTATCGGCTAGAATAGAAGTTGACCATTTAAATGAGGTTTATAAAATGAATCTTCCAAAAAGTGAAAACTATGAAACCTTAGGCGGTTTAATTGTAACATATGCTGAAAAAATTCCTCAAAAAAACGAAATTCTTGATATAGAGCAATTTAGTTTTGAAATACTCGAGGTTTCAAATACCAAAATTAACCTGGTTGAACTTAAAATAAAATCGATAGACTAGCCTTTTGGATGTCTTCTTTTAATAGTAGTCATAACATTAAATACTCTATCTGTTAAAATAAATATAATTAAGCGATTTTCTACTTTTATAATTAAGTATAAAATGGTATTTTCGCTCACTATATTTAATAATATTCATAAATAAGAGATGGCAATTTTAAATAAAATAAGACAAAAAACAGTCGTATTAATATTAGTAATAGCATTAGCATTATTTGCTTTTATATTATCTAGCCTTTTTGACAACAGAGACGCATTATTTAGTAAGTCTCAAAATGTTGTGGCTACTATAAACGGAAAAGACATTTCTAGAGAGTCTTTTATGGCTAAAGTAGAAGCAAGGCAAAGACAAAGTAGAGGGCAATCGTCTTCGCAAGTTATGAATGCAGTATATGAAAATGAAGTAAGGGAAGTTATAATGGATGAACAGTTTAAAGCTTTAGGATTAACTGTAGAACCAGAACAAATGCGTGATTTGTTAAAAGCAAATTTGGCATCTAGCCCTCAATTTCAAAATGATGAAGGAGTTTTTGATCAAGCAAAATTAAACGAATACATCTTAAGTTTAAAAGAAACATCTGCGGAGGCATACCAACAATGGATAGACTATGAAAGTAGTGTGGCTAATAGTGCTTTACAACAAGATTATTTTAATTTAGTAAAAGCAGGAACCACTGCAACGATTGCTGAAGGGAAATTAGAGCATGAATTAGAAGGCGATAAAATAAATATTAAATTTGTACAAGTGCCTTATGCCAGTATTATAGATAGTACAATAGCAGTATCTAAATCTGAAATTCAAACTTATATAAATAATAACAAAAAAGAGTATGAAGTCGAGGCTTCTCGTAGTTTAAGTTATGTGAAGTTTGATGAAAAACCTTCACTTGATGATGAAAATGCACTTAAAGCAGATTTGATAAAATTAGTTCGTGGTTATACAGAGTATAATAATGGAAAAACAGATACTATAGCTGGATTTGCTAATTTAAATGTTAATAAAGCTGAAGCGTATGTCAATACTAATTCAGACCTTAAATTCATCGATAAATATGTATATGCATCTACCATAAATGCTTCTGTAAAAGACAGTATTGTTAAATTAAATGTTGGAGATGTTTATGGACCATATAAAGAAGGAGGAGATTATAAGATAACGAAACTTTTAGAGAAACGACAATTAGCAGATTCTATATCTTCTAGCCATATTATAGTTCCTTTTGCTGGGACTCAACGTTCGGATGTATTAAGAACAAAGGAAGAGGCTAAAAAAATGGTAGATAGCTTATTTAAGTTAGTTAAAAACAATAAAGCCAAATTTAGCGAAGTGGCTAACGAAATAAACACAGATGGTTCTAAGGGTAAAGATGGAAGTATTGGATGGACAAGACTTACAAATTATAACCCGGCAGCTTTCGATCCTGATTTTGCTAACTTTTTGTTCTTTAATAAAAAAGGAGCAATAGACGTTGTTTTAACTAAGTTTGGGTATCATATTATAAGGATAGATGATAAGAAAAATGTAGATACAGCATATAAATTAGCGACAATATCTCGTAAAGTTGAAGCAAGTGATGCTACAACCGATAAGGTGTTTAGAGATGCTTCTAATTTTCAAATTGCTACTGAGAATAAAGATTTCGAAGCAGTAGCTAAAGAAGGAAATTATGCTTTAAGACCAGTTAACAATATTAAAATATTGGGTGAAAACATACCAGGTTTAGGGGAGCAAAGACCAATAGTAAGATGGGCTTTTGATTCTAAAAGTAAAATAGGAGATGTAAAACGTTTTAATGTTTCTGGAGGATACGCTATCGTTCAAATTACTGCTATTAACGAGGCTGGATTAATGAATACTGAAGATGCATCGGTAACAGCATTGCCAGAAATAAGAAAAGAGAAGAAAGCTAAATTAATAAAGGAAGGGGTTAGTGCAACAACCTTAAACGATTTTGCAAAAGCTAAAGGACAAACCGTACGTTCGGCTTCTGCGATTAATATGAAAAACCCAACCCTTGCTGGTGCCGGATTAGAACCTTTAGTCATTGGAACTGCTTTTGGATTAGAGGAAGGAAAAACATCAGGTCTTATTACTGGAGAAAAAGGAGTTTTTATGGTTGAAGTTACTGGGAAAACTCCAGCTGTAGAATTAGATAATTATCAATCGTCAGCAAATCAAGTAAGTCAAGCAAAATTAAGTGCAGTAAATACACGATTATTTAATGCATTAAAAGAAGCAGCTCAAATAGAAGATAATAGAGCTAATACAGTACAATAAATATAGCGAACTAAATTCCTAGATTTTCTAAAAAATAGTTTAAAAAGCCTCATTAAAAATGAGGCTTTTTATATTATAATAAGAGTAGATTATAGTTTCTATAAGTCTATTTC
>JAHDGB010000149.1 GCA_020627885.1 Flavobacteriaceae bacterium
CGCATGAAAATATCACCATCGTGCCCTTCACCGCCTAAACGCATATTTCCATCATCCCCGTTTATATGAACGGTGTTTATTCCATCGGAAGCGTAAACTGTTAAATCGCCATCATGCCCTTGGCTACCAAGACTAATATTTCCATTTTTTCCATCGATAATAACCGAGTTGTTTCCTTCATTATCTCTAAAATCCATGTTGCCTGGAGTGCCTCTTCTTCCTATATAACAATTTGCAGAACCTCCTTGTAGTTTAATGGTATCTTCATCGCTCGAGTTTGAAATACAAACAGATCCGTTTTGATTTGTCCCTCCAACAGTTAATTTCCCATTAGAAGATTGTATGGTACAAACTGTATTTCCAGCATTATCTTTAATAATTAAATTACCATGAGTTCCTGTGTCTCCAATAATGATCTCAGCAGTATTTGCATCTAAAATAATCTTAGGGATTTCATTAGTGTCTAATACTTGGACACATTCTTTATGTTTTTCAGCCATAATATAATAGTTTTTACAGTTATAAATTTTTAGTAAAACTATATATATGTAGTAGATAAATACAGAGGTATTACCTCCATTTAAAGATAGGGTTTTTCCTGTTTTTTGAGAATAAAATGTTTTTTAGAAAGAAATAATTCTTCTTATTTAAAAAATAAATTCAATTATCAACTAAAATTTTGCCAGTAATTTGGGAATAAACTTGGGTACAGAATTCGTTTCATAAAAAAAATCATAATTACGACCAGAACAATCGTAAACACTCTATGCATGGATCATGATCATGCTTCAAAATATTAACGTTTTATAGACTATTCTCTAGTTGACTTCTTTTTTGTTAACACTATTTAAGTATTTATAACATCAACTAAATTCTTGTTTTTATTTCTTAAATCAATACCACCTTCTAAAATTGATTTGAGATTAGTTAAATAAAATGTCCATCCACGAGAGCATCCAACATAATAATTTAGTCTTGATATCTCATCTAAAGGGATATTACTTTGAATTAGTTCTATCATTGTTTCTTTAGCTTCTATTTTTATTTCTACGCTAACGATGCATCCTAAAAAAGTAAACTTTAGAAAGTCTTTACCATTATTTTCTATAATTTCTCCTTCTGCAATATTATCGCTACCATGCCACATCCAGACATATTTATCTCCTTTTTCTATTGTAGAAAACCTGTCTTTTGTTGTATTACTATTGGTTTTAAATTCAGCTTTACTTAAAAACCACTTTTCAATACTGTCTTGGGCTGTCCATGAATTGAATATTGCATCAGAATTCGCATTTATACTAATTTTCTTATTAAATTTTGACCAATCAATATTTTTCATTTTTTTCAAGATTTAGCTGCGTTCCATTTTTTGTTCTCAGAAAAGAAATTATAGTATTAGCAATATCGTCTAAACTCAAAACACAAATTATAAGAGAAATAATTCATGTTTGCGTAATTTTATAAACAGATCTTTTTTTAAAATACTTTAATCATTCAACTTCAAAACGGCCATAAATGCTTGTTGAGGAATTTCTACATTGCCAACTTGTCGCATACGTTTTTTTCCTTTTTTCTGTTTTTCAAGTAATTTACGTTTACGAGAAATATCGCCACCATAACATTTAGCTGTAACGTCCTTTCGAAGTGCTTTTACGGTTTCTCTAGATATGATTTTTGCACCGATAGCTGCTTGAATAGGAATATCGAATTGTTGTCTAGGAATTAGCTCCTTTAATTTTTCGCACATTTTCTTACCAATATTCTGAGCATTATCGGCATGAATTAATGCCGAAAGTGCATCTACAGGTTGTGCATTTAATAAAATATCTAATCGTACTAATTTAGACACTTTCATTCCTATTGGCGAATAATCGAAAGAAGCATAGCCTTTAGAGACTGTTTTTAATCGGTCGTAAAAATCGAAAACAATCTCGGCCAAAGGCATTTCGAATGTTAGCTCAACACGTTCTGGCGTTAAATAAGTTTGATTTGTAATCATTCCACGCTTTTCAATACACAAACTCATAACATTACCAACAAAATCGGCTTTAGTAATAATAGAGGCTTTAATAAAAGGTTCTTCAACTCGGTTAACCGTTGTTGGCTCTGGTAAATCACTAGGATTATTTACTATAAATGGTACGTCTGGCTCTTTATTTGTATAGGCATAATAGGACACGTTAGGAACTGTAGTGATTACAGTCATATCAAATTCGCGTTCTAAACGTTCTTGAATAATTTCCATATGTAGCATTCCTAAAAACCCACAACGAAAACCAAAGCCTAATGCTGCGGAACTTTCTGGTTGAAATACTAAGGACGCATCATTTAATTGCAATTTCTCCATAGAGTTTCTAAGCTCTTCATAATCCTCAGTATCTACAGGGTAAATTCCTGCAAAAACCATGGGCTTTACATCTTCAAACCCTTCAACAATATTAGTGGTAGGGTTTTCAAAATCTGTAATAGTATCTCCAACTTTAACTTCTTTAGCTGTTTTAATACCAGTAATTAAATAACCGACATCACCCGTTTTCACACTCTTTTTAACGACTTGATTTAGTTTTAAAGTACCTACTTCATCTGCAAAATAATCTTTATCTGTAGCAACAAATTTAATTTTCTGCCCTTTTTTAATTTCCCCATTAAATACTCTAAAATACGTTTCAATACCTCTAAATGTATTGTAAACCGAATCGAAAATTAGCGCTTGCAATGGTGCATCAGGATCTCCTTTTGGTGCAGGCACACGTTTTATAATAGCTTCTAAAATATTATCGACACCAAAACCTGTTTTGCCACTAGCATGAATTACTTCTTCTGGCTTGCACCCTAATAAATCTACAATATCATCAGTAACCTCTTCTGGGTTTGCACTTGGTAAATCTACTTTATTAAGCACCGGAATAATTTCTAAATCATTCTCTAAGGCTAAATATAAATTTGAAATCGTTTGCGCTTGTATACTTTGCGCAGCATCAACAATTAATAAAGCCCCTTCACATGCTGCTATAGATCTTGATACTTCATAAGAAAAATCGACATGTCCAGGTGTATCAATAAGGTTTAATATGTACTCTTGCCCCTGGTATATGTATTCCATTTGTATCGCATGCGACTTAATGGTAATGCCTCTCTCACGTTCCAAATCCATATTATCTAAAAGCTGATCTTGCTTTTCACGGTCGGTTACGGATCCTGTATAATCAAGTAATCGATCGGCTAAAGTACTTTTTCCGTGATCGATATGTGCAATAATGCAAAAATTTCTAATATGCTTCATATTCAAAAGGCTTCATAAACTATATATGATGCAAATATAATTGAATTTTAAGGGTTTCCGGTGTTTATTTTCTAGCAAAAAATTAATGCTACTTTACGGGATATACAGTAATCATATTTTCAAAACAAATGGTAACTTGCAGGATATTAATTAAGGGGTATTTGCCCATTAAATTTATAGAATAATAACAACCAGAATGATTAGTGATTTTTTTACCTGCAATGCCATTTATAGCAAGGTAACTTCCTTAAAAACAAAACTTATACCGTTTAAAATAAAAACGTACTCGTTGTTTTTGTTTGGTTTATTTTTTTTGCCACTTAACACTTTAGCTCAAGAATTAATAGTAAAAGGGACTGTGTTTAATATTCAAAAAGAATCTTTACCCTATGTTAACATTGTACTTTATCAGGGCAATAAAATGGTTTCAGGTACCAGTACAGATGATAATGGCGCTTTTCTTTTCGAAAATTTAAAAGCCGAAAACTATACACTAAAAGCCAGTTTCGTAGGGTTTAATGGTTATAAAGAAAATTTAAAACTAACTAAAAACACAAATTTAAAACCAATAATACTAAAAGAATCGGCTGAGGCCTTAGACGAAGTCGCAATTACTTATAAAAAACCAACTTTAAAAAAAGAAGCCGATCGTTTGGTTTTTAATGTTGCAAATACCGCATTAAGCGAAGGAAACACATTAGAAGTTTTAAAAAGTACGCCAGGAGTTATTGTGTTAAATGATGAAATAAAAGTTAGGAACACACAGCCTACAATATATATAAATGATAGAAAGGTAAATCTATCTTCAGAAGATGTTGCGCTTCTTTTAGAAAACGCCCCTGCTAATACAATTCAAAAAATTGAAGTCATTACTAATCCATCATCAAAATATGATGCAGAAAGTGGAATAGTTATTAATATTGTAATGACAAAAAATATTATTTCAGGTTATAATGGGGCTGTACATTCTAATTACACGCAAGGTGTTTTTCCGCGTTATAATTTTGGAACGGCAAACTTTTTCAAAACAAAAAAAATAAATGTGTTTGCAAGTTATAATTATAGCCAGAAAAAAATTAATAGAGAAAATCTAGAAAATGTTAACTATCAAGAGAACAGCGTTTTAAGCGAGCAATGGGTTTCTAATTTTAATCGAAATACAACTTCCGAAACACATAATCTAAGTTTTAATTTTGATTATGATATTGATGATAGGAATGTTTTGAGCATAACATCTAATGTGCTTTATTTACCATATTATAATTATTTAACAAAAGGTGAAACAATAGTAAGAGATGCAATCAATATTATAGACTTTACATTTAATTCTCAAAATTTATCTAGAGACGAAAAACATAATATAGGTTTCGATTTAGATTTTGAACATCGGTTTAAAAATAAAGCAAAACTAGCTCTAAATGCTCATTATACAAATTATGATTATATAAGAGACCAATCTGTAAAAAGTAATTATTTTTTAGCAAATGGAGCGTTTGATTTTAGAACAGCATTTAATACAGATATTAACCAAAACTCTAATATTTTATCTACAAAGATAGATTATGAGTTGCCTATAAATGAAAATACTACTTTTTCAATAGGCGCAAAATCATCTATGGTTAATACTGAAAATAGCATCATGCAATTTGATATAAACCCAAATACAGGGGTGCAAACTATTAACAACGATAACTCTAATGTTTTTGTCTATGATGAAAATGTATTTGCTGCTTATACAAGTTTGAGCAAAAAGTGGAAAAAATTGACATTATCATTTGGGTTAAGAATGGAACAAACCGACATAGAAGGAATAAGTGCAGATGTAATGAATAAACAAGATTATTTAGAATGGTTCCCTACTTTTAATATTGGAGTGCAAGCTTCTGAAAAAACCTATTTATATTCAAATTACAAACGTAGTATTCAACGCCCAGGTTACCAACTTTTAAACCCGTTTAATTTCTTTTTAAACGACAATACTATTGTTTCAGGAAACCCTACTTTACTGCCATCATTTACAAACTCAATCGCTATTGGTACAACTTTATCTGATAAATATACCTTTGAAGCTTTTTATAATAAAACAAATAACAAATTTTTTGAGTTACCATTACAAGACAATACAAATACTATAATAAGATATTCGCCTACTAATTTGAGCCACACAAGAGAGTTTGGTATTTATTTATTAAGTTATTTTGAGATAACTGAAAGTTGGTCTTTTAATTTTTTATCCGGAACCTTAAATACTGGAAACGAGTCTGTCTTTAATACCACTTTAGTGAGTCAAGACATTTGGTATAGTTATTTAGAGACAAATAATGATATTAGTTTTTTAAAAGACAAAAGCCTAACAACTAGTTTATCTATGATATACATTGGTAAGGATATACAAGGATTTAGAGAATCTGAAGCCACTTTAACCACAAGCTTATCCTTAAAAAAAACGTTGCTTAATAAAAAAGGGGTGCTGTCTTTATCTATCTCCGACCTATTTAATACTCAAGATT
>JAHDGB010000150.1:0-5385 GCA_020627885.1 Flavobacteriaceae bacterium
AAAATTAGCACATGTATTGGAATGATTAAGTTTTTAGATTTACATAAAATTAATGCACGTTTTGAAAATGTTTTTGAACAAAAATTCAAAGATTTTTTAAATTCAGGTCACTATATCTTAGGGAATAACGTTTCTACATTTGAAAATAATTATGCAAATTATTGCGGAACTAAACATTGTATAGGAGTAAGTAATGGCTTAGATGCGTTAATACTTATTTTTAAAGCTTATAAAGAATTAGGTAAATTAAAAAAAGGAGATGTCGTTTTGGTTCCAGCTAATACATTTATTGCGTCAATATTAGCAATTATAGAAACAGGATTAATACCGGTTTTAATAGAGCCCAATGATAAAACGTATAATTGTGAAGCTAAAGAGTTTGAAAAGCATATAAGCAATAAGACAAAGGCCATTTTAATAGTGCATCTATATGGGCAAATGGCAGATATGGAACCCATTATAGAACTTGCAAGAGCTAATAAATTGTTGGTTATTGAAGACGCTGCGCAAGCTCATGGTGCTAAATATAATAATAAGTTTTCAGGAAGTATTGGCGATGCAGGAGCATTTAGTTTTTATCCTGCTAAAAATTTAGGCGCTTTAGGAGATGCAGGAGCAATTACAACTAATGATGATGAACTTGAAAAAGTTATAAGAAAATTGAGGAATTATGGTACATCGTCTAAATACAAAAATGATATAGTTGGAGTTAATAACAGATTAGATGAAATTCAAGCAATGTTTTTAGATATAAAATTACAAGCTTTAGATGCAGATAATAATAAACGAAGAGCAATTGCGAAAAACTATATAAAAAATATAAAAAACAAAAAAGTCATACTTCCTTATTACGATAATTCATCAAATCATGTTTTTTATACTTTTGTAGTAATGGTAAATAAAAGAGAACATTTTAAATCCTATTTGCTAGAAAATGAAGTAGAAACATTAGTATATTATCCAACCGCACCTCATAAACAAAAAGCACTTAATAAGTATAATGATTTAAAGCTACCAATAACAGAAAATATACATAATAAAGTTCTTAGCTTGCCAATGAATCCCGTTTTGGAAATGAGTGAGGCAAATAAGATAATAGAAATAGTTAATGCTTATTAATTGAATTTTATTAAACACTATATAAATAATAGGCTATTTAAGTTAGCATCACTTAATTCTGTATCGGTTGTTTTAAGAGTTTTTTCTGGGGTTTTAACATCAAAATTCATAGCCATTTTTGTTGGAGCTGAGGGATTAGCTTTAATTGGTAATTTAAGAGATTTTGTAAGTTCAGCTCAAGCTTTTTCTACTTTAGGAATATCTAATGGTATTATAAAATATGTTGCAGAATTTAAGAAAAATACTAAAGAATTAAGTAAAACACTATCTACAGCTTTATTATTAGGCATTACAGCAACAATAATTATCAGTGTCTTTTGCTTTTTTTTTGCTAGTAATTTAAGTGTAATAATCTTTAATCATGAAAGTGATTATGCTTATGTGGTTAAAATTTTTTCTATAGCCCTTCCTTTTTATACGTTAAACATATTTGTACTTGCTGTTATCAATGGTTTTTCAAAGTTTAAAAGGATAATACTGTTTAATATTTTTGGGCAAGTGTTAGGGGCTTTAATAACGTTGTTTTTAATTTGGAAAAAGAATACAGATGGGGCGCTTATAGCTGTTGCTATAGTAGAATCGTCATTGTTTGTAGTAACTCTATTAGGGGTTTTAAATAAAAAAAGTATAGTTCCATTAATAAAAACTAAAAATTTTGATATCGGTTATGTGAAAAAGTTTGGCGCGTATTCAGGGATGACATTATTTTCTGCAATTGTAGTTCCTCTTGTTATTTTTTTTATAAGAAGCTACATTATAGATAATAAAGGATTAGAAGATGCTGGGCAATGGGAAGCTATGAATAGGATTTCTAAGCATTACCTTATGTTTGTAACAACTTTAATCTCATTATATATTCTCCCCCGTTTTGTAGAGATAAACACTGTAAAGGCTTTTAGAAAAGAAGTGTTTAATTTTTATAAAACAGTCATGCCAATTTTTGGAGTTGGGTTAGTAATTATTTATTTCTCTAGAGAAATAATTATTCAGGTATTATTTTCAGAAGAGTTTAAAGCTGTTTCTGATTTGTTTTTTTGGCAATTATTGGGCGATTTTTTTAAGATTTTATCAGTAGTAATAGCATACCAATTTATCGCCAAAAAAATGTTTTGGTATTATATATTAACAGAAGCTTTATCTGTTATAATATTATATTTTTCTAGCGTATATTTAATCGATTTATATGGTATAAGAGGAGCAAATATGGCACATTTTATTAATTATATAGCTTATTATGGTATGATACTATTCATTTTTAGAAAAGAATTGTTTTTTAATTATAAGTAAGTATTTTAAATTGTAATTTCCCAAATAGTAATAAAAGACCTAATACAACAGAGAAATTGTTTGCTTTTGTATTTAATTTTAAGCTGTATATAATTCTGTTTTTTAAAGCAATATGTTCTTCTTTATGGGAGTTTAAGTAGTAGGTTTTTTGACATATTTTTAAGGTAGATTGCCCTAGTTTTTTTCCTCTTTTTGTTTTTGCACAAAATTGAGAACCTAAAGAGTTTTTTAATACACGTTTCTTTACCAGTATTTCATCTACATAATCATAATTAAAATATTTTGAAGATCGAATACAAAAATCTAAATCTTCAAAGTTTAATTCTTCATCATACCCATTAAGTTTATCAAAAACTTCTTTTTTTATTAGCATGGAAGGTGAACTTATAAAATAACTATGAACAACTTCTTTGTATATATAACCAGTTGGAGGTGGGGTATTCGCTTTAAAATTGTTATCTATTGGGTATCTATATTCAATATGATTTTCATTTTGATCTATAGACTCAACATTCGAAAAAACAACACCTAGGTTTTTATATTTTGAAGAATAAAATTTTTTCACCCTTAATAATATCGAATTTTTAGTAAGAATATCATCAGCAGCCAAATCAATAATATACTTTCCTTTAGCTTGCCGAAGTCCTTTATTAAAGGATTTATTGGGGCCTATATTAGTTTTGTTTTTTATAAACGTAAACTTTTTTTTTGTATTCCACATCGTAATTAATGAAGCAGATGAATCTGTACTAGCATCATCAATAATAATTAATTCAATATTTTTATAAGTTTGATTTATTACAGAATTTAAACTAGCTATGACAAAATTTTCATGGTTATAGCATAAACATATTACAGTAACTATGGGTTGAGATTTGGTCATAAATAATTATATATTGAATAAAAATAATTAAGAGGAAGCTTTTTTATGCATTTCCAAAAATATAAAAAATTATATTTGTAGATTATATTACAACTACTTTTAAATGAGTAAATCAGAAATAAAGAAGAAAAAGGTTTGCTTAATTACAAGTTCTCTAGGTAAAGGAGGGGCCGAAAGGGCAACAATAAATCAAGCAACTATTTTTAAGTTATTAAATTATGAAGTGTATATCGTTTCAATCACCAACGATATATCCTATACTGTTGAAGGTGTTAGTCTTTTTAATTTAGGGGAAATAAAAACTCAAAATAACTTTTACTTAGGTAAAATTCGAAGTCTTTTAAAATTAAGAGCATTTTTAAAAACTCACGATTTTAATTATGTTATAGATAATAGGTCTAGAAATAGCTTGTTTAAAGAATTTGTATATGAAGTATTTGTTTTTCCAAGAAAAAAAATGATTTATGTTATTCATAGTTTTAATAGGAAAATTGTTTTCACCTCAAGTCAGTATTTTAATAAAAGAAAATATAAAAACTCAAATATTGTCTCAGTTTCTAAGGCTATTATAGAAGACATAAAATTAAATTATAATTTTAAGAATGTAAAACTTATATATAATGGTTTTGATTTTAAAAAACTTAAAGCAAAAGCTAAAGAAAAAAATGAAAAACCGTTAAATGATAATTATATAATTTTTTATGGTAGATTAGATGATAAGTCTAAAAACCTAAAACTATTATTAACAGCTTATAGTCAATCAAAGCTTAGAAATAATAATATAAAGTTACTAATACTAGGTAGTGGACCTGATAAAGATAAATTAATGAACTATTCCTCCAGTTTACAATTGAAAAAGGATGTTGTTTTTAAACCATTTATTGCAAACCCATTCCCATATGTTAAGAAAGCATTATTTTTGGTTTTATCTAGTCGTTATGAAGGTTTTCCTTTGGTAATTCCAGAGGCATTATCATTGGGGGTGCCAGTAATTAGTGTAGATTGTAAATCGGGTCCTAATGAAGTCATTAAGAATGAGTATAATGGTTTGTTAATAAAGAATTATGATGAAACTCGTTTAACCAAAGCAATGGACAGATTGTATTTAGATAAAGAATTATATCTTTACTGTAAGAATAATGCTAAAGCTAGTGTTGCATTTTTTGATGTAAATAACCAATTAAAAATTTGGAAAGAATACTTTGAAGAAATTGAAAACAACAATTAAGGATATTAAAGAATTGAAAATCCCTAATGTTCATGAGGAAAGAGGGAAATTAGCAGTAATAGAGAAGGAGATATTGCCATTTCCCAAAATTAATAGAGTTTATTACTTATACGATATTCCAAGTGATGCATTTAGAGGGGGGCATTCTCACATTAAACAAGAGTCTTTTTTAATAGCTTTAAGTGGTAGTTTTAGAGTTGTTCTTTATGATGGTTTTGAAAAAATAACAATTCTACTCAATAAACCGAATAAGGGATTATATATTCCTAAAGGAATTTGGCGAGAAATAGAAGACTTTTCATCTGGAGCTGTTTGTTTGGTCTTAGCATCAACTTTTTATGAAGAAAAAGATTATATCAGAGATTATGAAGAGTTTAAATTATTTAAAAGCACTTAGGTTTATTTTTAAATGCTGTAGGTTATTTTTTATGGCTAAAAGTAAAGTAAGAAAAAAAGGGGGCATATATAATAATGCTTTCTGTTTCCAGTTTAATTGTCCTATTTTTATTTTCTCAATATAAGTCTTAGCGACTTTTTCATTCCTTGCTAATTTATATTGAATGGCTATAGAAAATCTATTATAATCTAAAAATTTTTTTAATGCTTTGTCCTTTTTGGCATATTTTTCATATTGATCAATATTCAAGAATTGGCGAATATTGGTATTAGAGTTGGAAATTCTGTTTTCAGCATGTAAGTTATGGGTCGCTGTAACAATATTGCTGAATGCTATGGGGTAACTTAAAGCTATTCTAATCCATAAATCAGTGTCTTCTCCAGCTCCAAGAGTTATTATTTCATCAAATACTCCTATAATATTAATAACTTTTAACCATAACTGCCGAAGTCCAAGAGATGCAAATAACTA
>JAHDGB010000150.1:5395-5775 GCA_020627885.1 Flavobacteriaceae bacterium
CAGCTCCAAGAGTTATTTTTTCATCAAATCCCCCTATCATATTAAGAACTTTTTTGGGAACCATAACTGCCGAAGTCCAAGCGATGCAATTAACTAAACTAGAGTTGAAAAAATTATCAACAATGCCCATCCATTCTTTGCCTCTAGGAATGTTCTTAAAGGTAGATTGTATAGTATTGTTAAAATGCTTTTTTTCATAAGCATTAGCATATAAACCACAGTCAGGAAATTTATTAAGTAGTGTTTTCATATTTCCTAGATGATCAGGGTACCAATAATCATCGGCATCTAAAAAAACAATATAATCGCTTTTGGCTTTTTTTATACCATAATTCCTAGAAAAAGAAACCCCTCTATTATTGTTGGAGTATATTTTTATT
>JAHDGB010000151.1 GCA_020627885.1 Flavobacteriaceae bacterium
GCATAAACACCAATATTTAATGGCAATAATCGTGTTTTAATTTTTTGTAAATTTAAACGTAGGTCTGTTGTTTGCACAAAGGCATTTTTACCTGTAAATCTTTGATTTCTGTAGCCTCTTAATCCGTTACTAGCTCCTATGTTTGCTGCTTGATAAAACTCAAAACCATTACCAAAATTTAAATGTGCTCTAGATTTCGTTGCTAGTACTAATTGACCATTAGGAATTAACTTATAATCAAAACCTATAGAAGGAATGAGATATGCAAAAATATCTACATACGAAACATTTGTTTTAAAACCGCCTACTAAATTTGTTTCCATTCCTAATGTTGGAAAAACCTTACTATCTTTATTTTCATACTTATAACTAGCTTCTACTCCTGCAAAATTATTTTTTAATTTAGAGGTGTTAGCATCATAAAAGGTCGCAATAAAACGATTTTCTGTGTTTTGAATTTTCACAGATTCATAACTAATTTTTCCAGAAATCTGCCCTCCTAAATCCCCATGCCATGTTAATGATGGGGCTATAATTATTTTACTATGCCTTACTCTATTGTATGCCAAATCAAATTGGTTTTTGTCTTTATAGTTTAAATTTTGAGAATTGTTTCCGTAACCGAAAAAATTTATACTATAATTAGGGCTAGTAAACCCCATTTCAATTCCTAGGTTCCAGTTCTCTAAGACATTTACCAACTGGCCTTCATAATTAAAGTTAAACCCTTTAGTACCCATAAAATAAGCAGTATTAATTTTGTGCTGCTGTGTATAAGGGTTTCTTTCAAAACCATAAAGCGTATATGTATTTGCTATACCTAATTTTAAACCATCGTCTGGGTTTAATCCTATTGTTGGCGTTAATTGATTTATAGTGTGCTTTAATTTTTTATAATTATAGACATTGGTTTCATAGGCATTAGACAACCTTTTTCGTCCTTTTTCTGTTGTAAATTCATTTTTTTTAGTCTTATAATCATATAAAGCTATTTTCTTCCCATTTTCTATTTCATAACGGTCTTTGTTTTGACCTCCAATTATTCTTATAGGAATTAATTTATTTCCAAGACCAAATACTTTAAACGAATCGCTTCCATCCAAACCATATAGCCATATCTCTTTAGTGCTACTTTTAGCATAAGTTCTTTCAAAAAAAAGGCCTTGTTCTTTTCCTTTTTTAGTATTAAATCCTATAATTTTAGTTTTACCATTTGGTAATCTTTCTATTATAAAAGTATCTTTTTTATCTGTTCCTCTAAGTATTGAAAACTTATTAATATCTCTATAATATTTATTAGCTATTTCTTGCAATTTATCTCGCCTATCGATTAGCTTTTTCTTTATAATTTTAATAGTGTATTGATCAATTTCTGAAGGGAAAAAAGAAAATGCATGATCTATGATCTCCTCAGTTAAGTGCTCAATAATATAATTGGTTTCATTATCCCAAACTGATCTGTTTGCTTCAGTAATTAGAGCCATATCTAAAGGAAAAGGCTCTAAATTAAACCATTTTGGGCTTTTTAAATCGCCCTCATAACTTTTAAGTAATCGTAATCCAGGAACTAAATTTGTCGCTATGTTTAATAAAGTACCATCCCCCATAATGGAAAATGCTTGATCTCGATCTCGAGGAATTGGCCTATAAATTGTTTCACCATTCTCCCTAAAGGTAGCCCATCTCCATTGGTCTTCATGCCTATCCCAATCGCCAATTACCATATCAAATAAACGTGCTCTTATGTAAGCTTTCTCATCAACCTTATGGTTTTGGCTCTCTCTTAGTTTTTGCAACATATCTGATGTGCTTATTACTTTATCAGAAAACCCAAAGCTAGCTTTATCACCATGACCAGAAGCTGCTCGCTCTTCAATCATATACAACTCATCTCCAAAATCGTCATTAAAACCACCTAATGCCTTTTGTTTTGGAACATAATATAATACAGGGTTAGTATGAAAAATTCCTAATGCATCAGATAAAACTCCGATAGTAAACGGTGCATAGGGGTGCGATCCTGTAAAAATATCGTTTAAAAGATCTTCTGTATACGTATCATTAAATTGTCCTTCGATATATTGATCTTTAAAAGCTACAGCTTGTAAATATTTTAAAGCATTCTTTCTTAATGCTCTCATTACAAACTCTTGCCCCTTTTTATTTTCCAACCGCAATGAGTTAGATTGATGCCCCCCTCCTTTTCTAACAGGCTTTAAGCCTCCAAATAGTGTATCTAAACTTACTGTTGGCGCATTAACCTTAGTACTGTAATCCTCTCTATATCTATTTCCCCATAAAATTCTATATGTTAAATTCTTTTTTGTTTCTTGTTTAGAATAAATTGAAGCATTTACACTTTCTGGATAATCTTTATTGTAAGATAAAGCATCCTCTTTTTTATTAGCAGATAGTACTTCTGTTTGAAAAACCACTTTATTATCCTTAGCCGAATAAAATCGTACATATGATGCACCATCCTTAAAGACATCTAGTCTAGCATAACCAATGTTCCCATAAGAAAATTGACCTTCTCCAATATTTCTTGTCGCACTAGTTTTTGATCCTGAACCACTAATTATTTGTGGTAAATTGTCCTGAACGAGGTACTGTAAACTGTGCTCATGTCCCGAAACAAATATTATTTTATCGTTTTCTTGCGATAAAGCTACTATCCTATTTTTTAATTTATTATATTTTTTATTAGAAACATCTACATTAGCAGCGCCACTAGTTTTTCTTAATATATTTTTTAAGGTCCCTAAAATAGGCACTGGGCTCATATGTTGTTTTATAGAATACTGACCACCATGTGGGCCGTTTGTAAACATCGGGTGGTGCATAGCAATTATCGTCGTTTTTCCTATCGATTTTTTAATAAGACTTTCATATTCATCAAAAAATTGAGCTCTGGTTTTAATATCACAATTATCATTTATTGTAGGGTGCTTGTCCCAATTGGTTATAAACCAATGAGAATCTATGACTATTAATACTATATCTTCACTTATATTTACTTTTTTGATTGGACAACCATTTTTTGGCAAAAAAGTATTTTTACCTAAAACATCTTCTATATATTCTTCTTGTCGTTTTAATCCTTTTAAGCCAGAATACCAATCATGATTTCCTGGAATAAAAAAAGTATTCCCTTTAAATTCTTTTACAACATCTGTTTGAGTTTTTAGTTGATGCATTGCAAACGTTCTATTCTTATCCGTTTTTTTAGGCACACCATTTGGATATACATTATCTCCCAAAAAAACCACTGTACTTTCATTACCTCCTTTTTCAACTTCATTTTTAAGTGCTTTTAATGCTGGAGATTGTGTCCCGATAGGAGAACTTCCTGCATCTCCTATTAAATAAAATGAATGTACTATGGGTTTTTCTTTTGGAAAAGAAACTATTTTATCTTTATACTGCAACTCATACGTTGCGCATGAGTTTAACATAAAAATTAAAAGACTTAAAATGAGGAATTTTTTAAATCGCATATTTAATTTATAATGGATTAATTGTGTTGCAAAAATAGCGCATTAACAAGTTCCCAATTAAAAAATTAAATTTAATTTGTTGTTCTAAGCATTTAAATATCATTTATATGTTAGAATTATCTTAGTTTTAAACTCATTTAATATTAAAAACAATCAATACATTAAATCTAATATTCGCACCTTTATTCTTTTTGTTTCTGTCATGCAACTCAGGAAAATTAAATCCTATTACTAGTGTTGATGGCAGCCTAAAAGAACTCTCAGCTATGGAAACTGTCCCTAACTCTAATTTATTGTGGAGTATTGAAGATTCTAATAATGATAATATAATTTATGGCTTAAACCGCCAAGGCTCTATTATTAAAAGCATAAAAATCACTAATGCAAAGAATAGAGACTGGGAAGATTTAACCAGTGATAATAATGGTAACCTATATATAGGTGATTTTGGGAATAATAATAAAAAACATAAGCGTTTTTTTATTTATAAAATCTCTAATTTAAGCTCTACAAATAACCAAACTACGGCAGAAGTAATCTCTTTTAAGTTACCAAAAGGAATGAAATCTAAAAACTTTGAAGCCTTTTTCCTTTGGGAAGACTATTTTTATTTATTTAGTAAAGACCCTAAAAAAACCACAGTAATAAAAGTTCCTAATCGTATTGGTTTACATATCGCAAAGTTTGTTTCTAACTATAATTTAAAAGGGAAGCACACTCAAATTACGTCATCAGACATTAGTAAAAATGGAAAAAAAATAGCATTGTTAAATCATGATAAAGTCATAATAATATCAAACTTTACGTTCGACAATATTTTTTCCGGCACTATAAATTATCTTAATTTTGACCATGATTCGCAAAAAGAAGGCATCTGTTTTAAAAACAACAATACAGTAATTATAACTGATGAATATAATCATTTAAAAGGTGGAAACATTTATGAGTTTAACCTTAATTAATTCTGTTTTAAAAAACTAAACGTATGAAAAACTTAATAGTCGAAACCGAAAAATACGTTTCTCAATTATTCAAAAATAAACTTCCCCATACTGTTATTTATCATAATTTAAACCATACACAACGTGTTGTTAAAAAGGCTAAAGAAATTATTGAAGGCTTGTCTATTTCAGAAACAAATGCAAATCATATTATTCTCGCCGCATGGTTTCATGATATTGGGCATATTAATGGTTGTAAAAATCATGAAAATTCTAGTATAGAAATAGCTTCTAAATATCTCATTCAACAAAATGTAAGTAGCCAAAGTATTGAAACTATATCTCAATTAATTAGAGCTACAGCAATGGGTTACGAACCAAAAAATGAAATAGAAAAAATTATTCGCGATGCAGATTCTGCCCATTTAGGAAATAAAAACTATACAGAGACAAATGAATTACTTAGAGCTGAATGGGAAATGTCAATAAATAAGAACTTCACAGACAGCGAGTGGACACAAGAAAACATTACTTTCTATACTAAACATCACCAATTTTATACCAGTTATGCTATAGAAAATTGGCAAAAACGAAAAGACAAAAATTTAAGCAATCTATTAAAAACTCTAAAAAAACAAAAGCTTGAAGAAAAAAAAGTAAAAACAAAAGCAGAAGAACTTAAAGAGAAAAAAAACAAAGCTAATTTACCCGAAAAAGGCATAGAAACCATGTTTCGTGTAACGCTTCGAAATCATATTACACTTAGTGATATTGCAGATACAAAAGCTAATATTTTACTTTCTGTAAATGCAATAATTATATCGTTGGTTCTTTCTAATTTAGTTTCAAAATTAGACAATGAATCAAATCTCTATTTGGTTTGGCCTACTGTTATTTTTGTTTTGTTTACTGTAACTTCAATGATCCTTTCGGTATTGGCAACCCGACCAAATGTAACAAGTGGGAAGTTTACAAAAGAAGATGTAAAAAACAAAAAAGTGAATTTATTATTTTTCGGAAATTTTCATAAAATGAGTTTAGACGATTTTGAATGGGCAATGGGAGAAATGATGAAGGATCGTGATTATTTATACTCCTCAATGAAAAAAGACCTTTACTTTTTAGGTAAAGTTTTAGATAGAAAATATAAAATATTACGATTAACCTATACTGTTTTTATAATAGGGATTGTTATTAGTGTTTTGGCTTTTGCTATTGCTTTTAAACTTGCAGGAAATTAGACTGTAAACTGTAGACTGTAGACTGTAGACTGTAGACTGTAGACTGTAGACTGTAGACTGT
>JAHDGB010000152.1 GCA_020627885.1 Flavobacteriaceae bacterium
TTTGTAATAATGTTAACATAAATTGTTTTTAGTTAGATAAATAACGCTATTTTTTTTTTAATATTCTATTAAAATAAAGTTCTTGTAAAAAAGAAGGCTAAAGCTCCTGCTAAAAAGCCTGCTAAAGCCAACCAAGAAATTTTCTTTATGTACCAAAAGAAATCTATTTTTTCCATTCCCATAGCTACTACTCCAGCTGCAGAACCAATAATTAACATACTACCTCCTGTTCCTGCTGAATATGCTATAAAATGCCATAATTGATCATCTAACGATTCGCTAAACATTCCTAAACTAGCTGCAACCAATGGAACATTATCTATAACTGCAGAACCTATTCCTAATAATATCACAACTAAATCAGAGACTTGAGTTCCGGGTAACTCTGTCCCCATCATGGGAATATTTTCTTTTAACGTCGAAGCAAAACCAAATAAGGTTCCTAAAGACTCTAACGCTGCCACAGCCATTAAAATTCCTAAGAAAAATAATATACTTGGCAATTCTATTTTTGACAAGGAATGGTGTACAGGGCTATGGTGTGCATGAGAATCACTTTCTTCATCGCCAAATTCTGTAAGACTAAATTTAGTAGAACTATAGATTTCGGCAAAAATAGCAACCACTCCTAATGACAACATCATACCTACATATGGTGGTAAATGCGTTACAACTTTAAAAATTGGAACAAATATAATTCCTCCTAACCCCATGTATAACATCGTAGCACCAAATCTACTTTTTGGCTTATTTTCTTCTTCTATTTCTATATCTAAATTCCCTTTAAAAGCTGGTAAAAAGGAAGAAATAAATACAGGAACAACCATACATACTAATGATGGTAAAAATAAATAACCAAACAGATAGCCTGTTGATACTTTGTTTCCAATCCAAAGCATAGTAGTTGTCACGTCTCCTATTGGAGAAAATGCGCCACCTGCATTTGCTGCTATAATAATTAGCCCAGCATACCATATACGTACACTTCTATCTTTAACAATTTTTTGAAGTATTGATATTAGTACTATTGTAGCTGTTAAGTTATCTATTATGGCAGATAGTATAAAAGCAAGTATTGAAAAAATCCATAATATTTTAGATTTCTTCTTTGTTTTTATAAAGTTTTTAATTGTAGAGAAACCATCAAAATAATCAATAATTTCAACAATGGTCATCGCCCCTAATAGAAACACTAATATCTCAGCCGTTTTTCCTAAATGGTGCAATAATGTTTCTTCCATTAAATGCATTTTTTCCCCATGTGCTAAACTAGGGAAATCACTAACCAAAGCATGTTTAGCAGAATTGAACCAGTTAGGAAAAGAATCAATACCCAAAGAAATAAGCGCCCAACTTATTGCCATCATTACTAGTGCAGGTATTAGTTTATCTATTTTTATACTATGTTCTAAGGTTATTGCTAAATAACCAAAAACGAATACTAAAATGATGACTGTTTCCATGTATTATACCAGTTGTTTTAATGCAATTTCAAATGCGGTTTTACTAATTTCTTTTTTTGAGTTGTTTTTATTATAAACTGCTTCAATAGCTTTTTTTATTGTATTTGATGTGTCCTTAAAAATAGCTTCATCTGTCATTTGTACTTTTCGTTCCATAAAATACGCAAAAACTCTCGCCATACCACAATTAGAGATAAAATCTGGTAGCAAGCTCACCCTTTCATCTGTATGCTCCATAATAGATCCGAAGAAAATTTCTTTATCAGCAAAAGGGACATTTGCACCACAAGAAATAACTTCTAATCCTGTATTTATCATTTGATCTATCTGATTTTGAGTAATTAATCTTGAAGCTGCACATGGTGCGAAAATTTCTGTTGATAATGACCAAATACGCTCATTCATTTCCTTAAATGGAATCATATTATTTGTAGATAATGTGTTCCCTTTTTTGGTTAAAAAAAAGTCTGTAATTTCTCCAAAGGAAAACCCTTCTTCATTTATTACTCCGCCATTAATATCTATAATACCTACAATTTTCGCTCCCATTTGCGCTAAGTAATATGCAGCAGCAGAACCTACATTACCAAACCCTTGAACGATTGCTCTTTTTCCCACTACAGAACCATTATATACTTCATAATAATGTTTAACAGCTTCAGCAACACCGTAGCCAGTAATCATATCGGCTATTGTATATTTTCTACTCACATCGGGAGAATAAGTAGGGTTTTCAATAACTTTAATTACGCCTTGTCTTAACTGTCCTATTCTATTAATTTTATCGGCTTCTGTTGGTTTAAAATGCCCATTAAAAACACCTTCTTGTGGGTGCCATACGCCAGATTGCTCGGTAATAGGAATTACTTCATGAATTTCATCTACATTTAAATCGCCTCCTGTTCCATAATAACTTTTTAGTAACGGCGAAACTGCATTATACCATCGTTCTAAAACGCCTTTCTTTCTTGGGTCTTTAGGGTCAAAATTTATGCCTGATTTTGCGCCTCCAATGGTTGGTCCTGAAACAGTAAACTTTACTTCCATTGTTTTTGCTAAAGATAATACTTCATTCATATCTAAGCCTTTTCTCATTCTCGTTCCTCCGCCAGCTGCACCACCTCTAAGAGAGTTTATTACTGTCCATCCTTCAGCTTCTGTTTCACTATCTTTCCAGTTAAAAACTATTTCTGGTTCTCTATTTTCGTATTTCTTCAATAACTCTTTCATAATAATTATCTAAAATTCTGCTTAATATTCTCTATTTTGTGCAAATTTATTTTGCATCCTTAATATACTTCTTAGAGAAACTAAAAGTTTATTAATTTAAAATTAAGTTTAGCAAATATATAAAAACAAGAAATGGCTTTTAAAAAAAGCCATTTTAATTATAATAAAAAGTATAAGTAGTCTATTAAATTTTAAATACTTTCCCTGAAGAGTGATTCATTTTTGCTCCTGTAACCGAAGCTAGTACATTAATCTCATTTCTATGTTTTAAAACTCCAAGCAAACCAAAAATAAGTGCTTCTTTATATTCAATGATTTCTGCCGCTGGTATAATTATTTTATTAGATGTTCTTTTTTTTATTTCATTTATTAAAAAAGTATTATATGCTCCTCCTCCTGTAATTAATACTCTAACATCCTTTTTTTTATTAATTTCATTAGCTATTTGTATGGCAATATGAGAAACAAAGGTTCTTAATATTGTTTTTTCATCTAACTCAAATGGGGCTATTAATGGAAATACCTGTTGATTTACCCATTCCAATCCTAATGACTTCGGAAATGTTTTTTTATAAAATGGTAGCGCATTTAATTTAAATAATAAATCTTCATTAACTTTTCCTTCTGATGCTAATTGACCTTTATCATCATATTTTAAATTCAATTGCTCTACATATTTATTAAGAACTATGTTTACAGGGCAAATATCGTAAGCAACTCTTACTCCGTTATTTGCATATGAAATATTAGCAAAACCTCCTAAATTGATACAAAAATCATAATCAGAAAAAAGTAACTCATCACCAATAGGAACCAATGGGGCACCTTGACCGCCTAACTCAACATCCTGAACTCTAAAATCGCAAACAATACTATGCTTCAATAAATTTGCAAGTATCGACAAATTACCTATTTGTAATGTTAAATTATTTTCTGGTTGATGCAATGCGGTATGACCATGAGAACATATAAAGTCAACTCCTTTTATTTCATTTTTATTAATAAATCCTGATATAATTTTTGCTAAATATTTTGTATACGCAATGTCAATACGTTTTAATTCTTCGTATTTAGTATTTATAAGCTCCTTTAAAATATCAAACCAATATTTAGAATACTCTATTGTTTCTGAAACTTTAATTTTAAATTTCCATTTGTCTTCCCTGTAAAAGGTAACGTACAATAAATCAACTCCATCTAATGAAGTTCCAGACATTACACCTATTACATTATATTCTTTCTTTATCATATAAGTAAAAATAATAATATCTTATTGAATAAAAGCTAATAAACTATTATATTTGAATTCACTTTTTATCATATTAATAATATCTTAATACATGGATTTCAACCTAACTGAAGAACATAAAATGATTCGCGATGCAGCTCGTGATTTTGCCCAAACAGAATTACTCCCTGGAGTTATAGAACGTGATGAAAAACAGCATTTTCCGCAAGAGCTAGTAAAAAAAATGGGCGATTTAGGTTTTATGGGAATTATGGTTGATCCAAAATATGGTGGAAGCGGTATGGATTCTATTTCGTATGTTTTAATTATGGAAGAGCTCTCAAAAATTGATGCCTCTGCCTCTGTAATAGTCTCTGTAAACAATTCATTAGTTTGTTATGGTATTGAATCGTATGGGAGTGAGGAGCACAAGAAAAAATACTTAACAAAATTAGCTACTGGTGAGTTTGTTGGTGCTTTTTGTTTGAGTGAACCAGAAGCGGGTAGTGATGCCACATCCCAAAAGACAACAGCTATAGATAAAGGGGATCATTATATAATAAATGGCACGAAAAACTGGATAACAAGCGGAGGCAGAGCTGATGTTTATATCGTAATTGCTCAAACTCATATTGAGAAAGGCCATAAAGGAATTAATGCTTTTATTCTTGAAAAGGGTATGGAAGGTTTTGCTATTGGTCCTAAAGAAGATAAATTAGGAATTAGGGGTAGTGACACTCATACGCTTCAATTTAATGATGTAAAAGTTCCTAAAGAAAACAGGATAGGTGATGATGGTTTTGGATTTAAATTTGCAATGAAAGTACTCTCTGGTGGTCGTATTGGCATTTCATCTCAAGCTTTAGGCATAGCAGCAGGTGCTTATGAATTGGCTCTTAAATATGCTAAAGAGCGTAAGGCATTTGGAACAGAAATAGCAAACCATCAAGCCATTGCCTTTAAGCTTGCCGATATGTATACCGAAATAACGGCTGCACGCCATTTGGTGATGAAAGCAGCTTGGGATAAAGACCAAGGCAATAATTATGATATGTCTAGCGCCATGGCAAAGCTATATGCTTCGAAAGTTGCTATGGAGCAAACTGTTGAAGCCGTACAAATACATGGTGGCAATGGTTTTGTAAAAGACTATCATGTAGAGCGTTTAATGCGTGATGCTAAGATTACACAAATTTATGAAGGGACTTCCGAAATTCAGAAAATTGTAATTTCTAGAGGGGTTATAAGAGGATAAGAATATATTTAGATACTTAACAAAAAGTCCAATTCTATATAGAGTTGGACTTTTTGTTTTTATCACATATCAATCAGTAACTTTAATATTTTTAAATTCATCAGTCATACTAACTTTATATGGTACTTCAGTTTCATCTAATAACATACAAAATCCATCCTCTTCATTACCTGGACAATAAAAAATTCCTGAAAAAGTTCCTCAAATCTTATTATCATTACAATTTGTTACATTTACTTTAATATCACTTATAATTGAATCATTAACTGGATAGGTATCAAAATGTTCCATGATATCTATCTTGTCCAAGACCATACGAAAAGGGGTAAAATAACTTTATCAGCCTCATAAATTCCTATAGGCACAATCCTCTGGACTTGATTCGCTATTAAATCATAAATAAAAAACTCCATTAAAAATGAAGTCTTTATTTTGGTTTAAACATGAGCAGTATAAAATTTGAAGTTATTAATAGTTTCTTCTTAGCTATTAACACTAGAAACTTCAAAGCTTCCTAATATCACATTTCAAATTTCTATTG
>JAHDGB010000153.1 GCA_020627885.1 Flavobacteriaceae bacterium
ACAATATCAACAATCAAGTAAATTAAATAATTCTATATATAATACTTGAGTTTTTATTAAATATATTTTAAACTCTAAATTTATAATATCAAAACACCATACAAATATTTATAGTTTAACTAATACATTAAAATATAAAATTATGAAAAACAATGATGATTTAATAGATAAATATTTATTTATCAAAAACGTACCTGGATTTATTTTAATTAAAGATATACATTCTAAATACTTATCAATAAGCAATGATTTTGCAAAAGTTTTAGGATGGAAAAATACAGAATCTGCAATTAATAAATCTGATTATGAAATACCTAGTAAAGCTGCTGAGTCTGCTGATTATTTTATTTATGCTGATAAAAAGGTTATTTCTACAGCAAAAGAATTACTCGTACTTAATGTTGCTAACTATACGGATAATATTTCCAGTTTGTTAGCACAAAAAAAACCTATTGTTTCTAATAATCAAATTATAGGTACTGCAATACATTGTATAGATGTCACTAATATTACAATGCAAAATTTAAATTATTTAAACTGCACTATAGGAAACAATATAAATTCAAAAAAACCAAAACAATACATATTATCACCAGAAGCATCACCTTTTGCTTTAACTGAAAAACAACAAACTTGCTTAGCTTTACTCATAAGAGGTAAATCCATGAAGGAAATGGCGTATATACTTAACATATCAATTACTGGAGTACAAAGTAGATTAGATGCAATTAAAAATAAATTAAGGTGCAATAATAAATCACAATTAATTGAAAAAGCTATTGATCAAGGTTTTTTGATGCATTTACCTAAAAGTTTAGTAGGTTTATAGAATTTAAAAATTAAAATTAATTAAGAGTATAATCATGAAAACAAAAGAAAGAATCAACAAGCAAAAACAAAAATTGCAACAAAGTAAAAATAAGATCCAACTTGAAGAAGCAAGAATCAAAGAACGTGAACGTAAAATACGAACTCGTCATTTAATCGAAGTTGGTGGCTTGGTTGCTAAAGCTAATTTAGATTTTTTAGATACAAACACTCTATATGGTGCTCTTCTATCTCTTAGCAGAGATTTAAATGAGGATGTATCTATTATTGATTATTGGACTAAAATTGGCAAAAAACAATTTGAGCTAGAAAGCAAAGAAGCTACTCCTATTATTATCACATTCAAAGAACAACCAACAAAAGAACTCAGAGACACCATACGAGAACATAACTTGCGCTGGAACAAATTCCGCTCCGAATGGTACGGCAATGCCAAAAACTTTGAAGAGCTAAAAGAAAAACTAAAAGCTGCAAAAAACGACAATAAAGAACTTGAATTTAATATCGAAATTATTCAGTAAGTTTTACTTTTGAGCCAAAATCCAGTATAATCAAATAAAGCAAACAATAATTAAACAAATTATAAATATGTCAAAAAATACACCTCATCTGGAAAAGGCTAAACAAATTATGGACGAAAAGCTAGATATTCTTTTCTCAAGTTTGGAAGAAGAAAACCCTGAATTATTAACCTATCTTCTGCAGCAAATTTTTAAAGTGAATAAAGGAGGTAACTATTGTAGATCTTTTTTTCATCAAACCATTGAAAGTATTCCTGGGTTAGAAAAACACAACGAGATCGTTACTTCTATAGGAACATTAATTTATATGATTTACGGATGTTATAAAATTGAAAATTTAGAACATAATAGCATTTCTATCAATAATATATATACTTTAGAAGCTTTAAATAAACATTATATACAAAGTTGCTCACCTTATTTAAATAATAATTTATTTAATGAGACTTCACTAACAGGATGTAATTCACTAGATCATGGGGATACATAAATTATGTCAAAATCTGGGAATACTAAAAAGATAAAGCAAAAAATACTAAAAAAAGTTTCTGAAGAAACTAATTGTCCACCTCTTATTGCATTAAAAAATGCAATAACTAGGGATAAACAAGGATTATTATTCTTCATAGATAATACTCCAGATGATAATTCTACTGGCATATCAGAGCAAGAATCCATAAACAAATTTACTACTGCCTATAATAATTTAAATCATCTATCTAAAACATACGTAAATACACTAACTCAAATATTAATTAACACAATAGATACTAATAATAGTTTCGAAGGAGTAGTATTTAGTAGTTTTCCAAACTATATAAAAGATGGAAACAACTTAACAAGAATAGATTGCTACGATCCAGCAACTCAAAAATTACACATATGTTTATCAGATAACCCTATGGTTCTAGAACATGTATTAAAAGCAGAAGTAGAAGCTATAACAGTATTCCAACACGAGGAAACTCATGCCATTGACGATAATTATTCAAATATATCTTTACCAAATTCTATAATTAAAATTACAAATTATTGTATAGAAAACCCTAATAAGAAAGCAACTGTTATATTAACTCTAGCATCTAATCTTATAAGCAAGAAAACTGCATTGCAACAAGATAAAACAATACTTACAAAAGAATACCTTGATCCATATATAGAAAACATTGCTACTTCTCTAAAAACTACTAACACTAAAGTTACTTTAGGGGACATTTACAACTATTATGATGAAAGTAAATTATCACAAAATAATAATGAGCCAAAACCAAAAGCAAAATATACACCTTTACTAGAATTTGTAACATTTCACGGTGAGAAGATTTTTGAATATTTAAAATCAAGCTCTAATACTAAAGAATTTAAGCAAAAATATAAAAAAAATCTAGATAATTTTTGTACCAATGTACCAGGAACTAAAAAAGACAAGCAACTTGCATTAGAATTAATTAAAGTTACATCTGAAGACTTTCTAGAAAAAGTAATAGATACCTTACCAACACAAGATATAGCCAAAGAACAACAAGAGTTAAAGGCAAGTTTAGTGTGTATAAATCCAATGCTAACTAAAGCAATAGAACAATGCAAGGAAGTTAAGATAGGTAAGGGGAAACCTTCATTAAAAAATTTAAAACGCCCTGTTAACAAAATATCTATTCAAAATTTGGACTCGGATACTAAAAAAACAGCACAACAAATAGGCAATACATTAAATAGTAAAATGAGTAATTCATCAGATGACTCTCCAAAAACATCACCTCCACCATCATCACCAGAACATAAAAAAGCAAAAACAGACAAAGGCATGAGTTAATAACAAAAGATAGTGTAAACTCATGCACTTAATTAATCCATATTTTTAACCAAAATCCAATAATTTACATAGCCATATTTATTTAAATAATATATAATTGTTACTTAATAAAACTCAACTAATACCCCTTATCATATAAACACACATGACCACAAACATAATAGATAAAACTAAATCAAATAAAGAAAATAATACAAAACAAAATACTAAAAGCAACCAACTAATTAAAATTAGCGCTGAAGACATAAGGAAGAAACACGATCCATTCTTCAAGCAGGCTTTTTCGAACAAACCAGCTGCAATTAGTTTTCTTGATGAATATTTACCTGCAAATTTCAAAAAGCAGCTGGATCTTCAGACGCTTGCTATTGAAAAAGATTCCTTCATTACTGAAGAATTGAGCTCTAAATATAGCGATATTATTTACAAAATTAAAACTAAGAAAACAAAGCAAAATGCATTCGTTTTTTGCATCGTGGAGCATCAGTCAACAGTGGATTATCTGATGCCAATCAGGATGCTGGAATATAGTTTGATGCTGCTAAAAAAGCACGCAAAAAACTCTAAGAATAATAAGCTGCCAATGATAATGCCGGTGTTGATTTACAATGGCAAAAAGCCCTATGATGCACCAAAAAGCCTGTGGCAAATGTTTGATAATCCAGAAATGGCCAAGCAGTTAATGGGCGATGAATATAAATTTATCGACCTAAATGCCAAAACCGATAAGGAGTTGACGCAAGAGAAATATCATAACTTGCCGCTATATGTTTTGAAGCATATTCACGACCGAGACATGATAATTATGGCAGAAAAGCTACTAAAATTGCATAAATTTACAATTTTATTGGATAAGGAGGAAAATTATGCTATAATAACCTCATTAATACATTATATTCTAAACGCTACCCCTGCAAAAAGGCAGGATCAGCTGAAGGAAGTAATAATAAATAATTTACCATCAGAAAATAAAGAGGGAGTTATGAAAACTATCGCACAAGCCTGGCTTGAAGAAGGTATGGAAAAAGGCATCCAAAGAGGCAGAGAAGAAGGCATTCAAAGAGGTAGAGAAGAAGAAGCAAAAATCATTGCTAAAAACATGTTAGAAAAAAATGCAGATCCAAGATTTGTATCTGGCGTTACTGGTCTTGCTCTTAGCCAAGTTCAAAAACTAAAATCTAACCTATAATTTATTAAGCCAGCCTCTAATATATTAATTTTATTATATAATTAAGGCTATTTTAAAGCTTTTTCTAATTTCTAAAATTTTCTAGCACTTTTAAACAAACAAGGGTAATTTAAATAACATCAAAATTTCTGGAAATTGCGGCTAATTCCCTTTTCTGCTTATTTTACCCAAAATTAATTTTATGTGGTCCCTTTTTCGTCCGCTTTGCTCCCCTCTTTTTAGTTGACATTAACTTTAAAGCAAAAATAAATTTTTATTGACGTCAAAGTAAATTAATAGTAGAATTATAACTGTGAATAGCTAAGTTGCTATTCTGGGGTGTCGAAACTCCTTGCTGACGCGGTGCAATGGTCACACCGTTATCTTTGCTAGACCTTCACGATTTTATAAAGATTGGGGAGATGTTTGGTGCATGTACAGAGTAGAATTTTCTACTTAAAGACCTTACATAGACTGTCGTTAGCGGTTTTTTCGAACTCCCCGATCGCTTGAGGGGATTTATTTTTGTTATTTCCTTCAAGTTGATTATTTTTATTTAGGCTCAAATATTTGAGTTGAGCCTTTAATTTTTAAATTAAGATGGGGAATTTATAATGACAGACGAACAAAAACCAGATCACAGCAAAAATCCAGGTACTATTTTTACAAAAAAGATCCTTCATAAAATGGATCATTTATCCAAATATCAGAAAGAAGGATTGCTCAAAGGACAATTCGAGTTAAATCTTCAGCTTTATGAAGTTGCAGAGCGCAAGAATTTTGACGGAATAATGAAATTAATTAAATTTGGCGCAGATCCATTTGAACCAGTTAAGAATAGTCATTCATCGATTATGCCAATAAGCGCAATGATAGATATCTTATCTCCAGCTGAAAGGTGTGAATTAATCGAGATGCTTGCAAAAGTTCTCAGAGACAGAGAGTGATTTTGGGGCCATGATGCGTGGGTTGTGGCTGTCCATTACCGCAGGTGGCGGTAATCCTAAAACGCTAGCGAGACAATTCGTTGCTAAATCTCTAGATTCTTAGCCTCCCGCGAGGATGACAGCAAGTTTATAACAACTACCTCTTCAAAAAAAATACTACCGTAAAGTTACCATCATTTGTGTCAACCCAAATTTTCCCTTCATGTTTTTCTATGATTGCTTTACATAAATAAAGCCCAAGCCCCACACCTTTTTGCATTTCTTTTGCGTGCGCGCCTTGATAGAACATATCAAATAATTTTTCCTCTTCACCCGCATTTAATTTATGACCTTGTGAAGTAATTTTGCACATAATGGTTGCATCTTGCGCGCTTAAATCTATATCGATTTTTTTCTCCTTGTCCTGTCCATATTTTACTCCAT
>JAHDGB010000154.1 GCA_020627885.1 Flavobacteriaceae bacterium
GGATTGAATTCAATCCTGAGCTTTTTTAAACTTACACAGTTTATGGGGTAATGCCTAAAACAGATAAGTTTTATGATTTATAGCTCTGAATTTTAGTAGTTTGTGTTTTTTTTGTTCATTATTTATAAAAATAAAAATATAATTTTTAATTAATTAATTAATTAATTAGGTAAGGTATATCCTACAGTAGTTGTTTATATAGCAATGATATTCACTAAAAAACAATTAATTATGAAAAGAAATTACATTTTTATTACCCTTATCACCCTATTTTTAACCTCACAATATTCTAATGCTCAATTATCGACTGTTTTTACTTTAGATGATTACATACCAGAGATAGCTATAAAAGGGAATGAATTATTTGCTTTAAAAACTCTAGCGTTAACGGGGACATCTGGGAAAATTTATAAAGCAGATCTTACAAGTACACCTACTGTAGCTAATGAATTTATGGGAAGTGGCTTTAATTATGATTATCGAAGTTTTGCTTTTAAAGGGAATGATTTATATATGGCTAAAAACGATGATGATAAAAAAATAGTGAAGATAGATGTTACTGCCAATAACCCAACAATAACAGATGTTTTTGGTATTAATGATATTATGCCAAGCGCAATTGCCTTTCATGGAAACAATTTATATATAGGTACATCAGACCAAAGCCAAGATAAAATTCACAAAATAGATATAACAGACGCTAACCCTACAGCAACCCATGTGGTCGATACAGAAGGAAGTATTGTTGACATGGTAATTGTTGATGATATGTTATATGCAACAATGTTTGAAAAGCGAGAAATTATTAAAATAGATATAACAAGTCCAACACCTACAGTTACTAATCTTGTTGTTACTAATATGGGACGTCGTCAAACACAGGAGCTAAAAAGACAGCAGAAGTATTAGCTTATTATAATAATAATTTATATTTCAATATACTGTTTGAAGATATGGTTAAAATTTATAAAGTTGATATTACCGAAACTAACCCGTCTGTAGTAGAGTTTTATACTTTAGGTAGTAGTGACGATTATAGTATACAAGATATTAAATTTAAAGGCAATGACATGTATATAGCTAGTTCACCTGCAATTGAGGCTAATGATAAAAATAAAGTATTAAAACTTTCAATGTCTGAAGTGTTATCTACAAATACATTTGAAAACAAAGCGCCTGTAAAACTATACCCAAACCCATCAAGCGATTATATTAATGTTTCAGGATTGCAAGAATCTAAAGATTATGCCATCTGTAATTTATTAGGAGCTACGGTTCTTGAAGGCGAAGTCTCTCAAAACCAAAACATAGACGTTAAAAGCTTACAAAAAGGCTTGTACATTATTAAATTAGAAAATAATGAAGCTATAAAATTTATGAAAAAGTAAAATAAATTAATAGCATAGTAATAAGGCAGAATAAAAGGATAACTTTAATTCTGCCTTTTTTGTAAGATGTATTACAAATTATGATGAGTTAAAGAATTTAATTACCTTGTTACACGCTAATTAATCTTTAATAGTTACACCATCATGAAAGTGTTATCCCTCTTCATTTTTATTTCCATTTTAATAAGTTGTAAAAATAATTCAAGAAAAGAGAATAAATCTGTAGCAGAAAATAAGGTTGTAAACCTTCTTGAAGGTTATGAAATGTCGGCTTCAGACACCAAAATAGTTTACGATAAATTAAGTTTTGGTAATGGGTATAATTCTGTTACTGGAAAAGAACATTTTGGCGTTTTAAATTATGATAACGCTGCAAAATCTACCGAAGTAATTGCTGGAGCTATTGGGAACTCAGGTATTGTAACTATGGAAATAGTGGAAGATAGAGAATCCTTAAAAAAAGTTTTAGATATTAATGCTAAAGTAGATTTAGATATTAAATTAGGAGCATTTACTTCCGATAATTCTGCTAAAGTAAATTTATATAGAGAAACTAATTTTAGTAGCTTTAGCCAAAACGCAGTACTAAAAGCCCAATATACCAATGAGCCATTAGTATTGCTAAACCCATCTGTAAAAGAAAAATGGATTAAATTGGCAAAAAAGGATCCCGATGAGTTTATGCGCACTTGTGGCGATATGTTTGTAAGCCGAATTTATACTGGAGGTAGTATGTATGCGCTTTATAGTTTACATGAAAGGGACGATTATGAGAAAGAAAAAAACGATTTCTTTCTTAAAAGTGTAAATAAATATATGGGGCAGAAGTTAGATGTAGAAGTCGATGTTAAAGCATTAACAGAATCGAAGAAAAAAATTAAAAACATAAATACCTCTATTATAACAGAAGGAGGCTCAAAAACACCCGATAGTACAAGTTTAGAAGCCTTTGTTAGTTATGCTAATGCCTTTAAAGAACAAGTAGGAACCGATGGTAGGGCTATTGTTCTTTATGTCGAATTGGCTCCTTATGAGTCTATAGCTGGTTTTCCTAAAGATGTAGATTTTAATAAAATAAGAATTGGCCAAAAAGAATTTTTAGAAACCTGTAATGAACATTATGGTGTAGCCGAAGAATCTAAAGCCAATGCCGAGTTTGTTCTTAAAAACCCTATGTTTTTTGAATCGTTCGATAGGGTTAAAGCCAGCGCAATAACCCCAAGTATGGGGCTTAAAATTGAACAATTAAAAACATTAATGAGAAAATGCGAGTCCGATTTTAACGATTGTAACCCAGAATTTTTAGAAGAGTTTGGTAGTATATCATTATACAATCCAGAAATGGATTATCCAGATTTTAAGAGTATAGATGTAGAACTATCTGTACTACCGAATAAAGATTATATAGAGGTATTTCCAGATACTAAAGAAGGCATGTCGTTTTCTATAATTGGGAAGTTAGAAAGTAGATTAACTAAAGATAATGCACAAGTAAATTGTAAAGATGTTAGTATCGATTATTATCGAGAAAAAGTATACTCAGACTTATTAAACATAAAAAACAGGTTGGGCAGAAAATATATAGAAAAGCATTACCCACAGTTAATATTAGATTTATATGAGTATTCGGAACGGCCTTATTATATGGTAAAATATTCCGATGCAAAAACCAAAGCCTTTTTAAGAGAGTTTGCCTGGGACGGTTCTACTACCATCACGGAAAAAAACGTAAGCATTGCCGTAAAACTTGTAAACCCAAAAAGTAAATTTCAATTAGACCAAAGGTATACTAATAAAAGCCGGTGGACCGATGTTACTAACGATTTTGCAAAACATTTTAACTTTAAACCGTCCGAAAGATACTCAAGTATTAGAGCCTGCGAAAATAATGCACCTATAGCTACTATAGCTGTTATAGAAACAGATGCTAAGGGTGTGGTAACTACTAAAAGAGAGGCAAACGATAATTACCCAAAAGCCATTTTAAGAGAGGGCCATATTACTTATGAGTTTAATGAGTAAACGGCTAAGGTAAACTAGGTTTTTATTAGCCTGTTAATTTGTAAAAAGAAATAGTGTTAACATAATTAATTGTTAATTAATATGTTATAGTCGTGTTAATTAAGAGGGGTACAGAATCTAAATCTGAATACAACCACGTATATAACAATGTAATTACAAGCACTACCTGCAATTTCAAAATATGAAATGGCATTAAATCGAATTTTATGGTAGACAATTTTTCGATTAAATAATTTTAATCCATTAAATTTTATCAAAAATGAAAACACAAATTAAAGACGCATTAATAATGCTAAGTATCGTTTTTTTTAGTATCACAACTTTTGCAACCATTCAAAACACAATTAACCCTATTAAATATGAGGTTAATAATAAAGAAACCACAACAACAGGAGTCTATAAAGGGCATGACGATTCTGGGTATCTCTTCGTTATAAAAAACGAAAAAGGAGAAGAAAAAATAACTTCTTTTTTAATTGAAGATGAAACCGTTGCCTTATCTAATGATTTAGATTCTAAATCGGTATTAGGTTTAATGTATGATATTACATATAGTACCGAAGAAAATGGAACAAAAACAATAACGGCTTTAAAAGTGAAGCTTTAGCTTTATTGCATTAACTACCCATATACTGTATTAACTAAAAAAACTCAGGATTAATAGTAATCCTGAGTTTTTACTGTTTTCTTACGATTGTAAAAGTTGATATCTCTAAATTTAGCTTAGTGACCATAAACAAGCTTTTTTCTTCATAAAATAGGAGTCAATTTTTATATTTCCTACTCGATACGGCACTCGACATGAGTCGATCGCTAGCACATACGAGGATGAACAGAGGGTTTTATATTTTTTACTACTTTTGTTTATTGCTCATGTGCTCACGGATTTAAGGTACAAATCCGCGCTATCGTTTCGAAGTTTTGAAAACAAAAAAATACTCTGTAGAATGGTTTTAATCATTGTTTCTTAATCTGTAAAGTATCTATGTATGGGCTACTTTTTTCATTTAGTATTAGAGTTTTGTCCTTTTGCACTATATATGAAGTTGAATATAAAATATTATAAGGCTCTTCAATTTCATTATAACAACTTATTTGCAATCTCACTAAATCTCCTACATATCTGTATTCTTCTAATTTTATGTAACGAGGTGTTTTTTGAATAGTGTCTAAAATTATATTTTTTATCCTCGAGCAATTTTGTATTTCTAGAAGCTTATCTCTATTTTTTATGACTATACTTAGTTTTTCTCTTTCTCTATATTTATTAAAAAAATCTTGCTTGATAGTCATATCAATAGCATTGCTTAAAACACTACAATTATTGGACACTTTAGAACTAACACAAGATAAATAAATACCACATACACATATTAAGTAAAATATCTTATTCATTTAATTTCCTTTTTTAACTTCATTAATAAGTGTTGTTGCTTCTTGTCTTTGTTCCGTAGTCGTTTCGACGTTATTCATTTGCCCATACCCTCTAAATGTATAACCACCGTGACTTCCAGTCCATTCTCCATTTTCCTGCTGAGTCCAAGTTATCTGCTCTCCACCATAATTACCTGAGTCAGTATCAGAGCTTGTTGTTAAAACATAAAATGACATCGTATTGACCTCTTTCCCATCGACTTCTGTTGTTCCTTTAGTTATTTCACTTGCCAATAACACAGCGTGTCCTGACATATCTCCAACTTCGCCCATAAAAACGATATCACCTAATTCTCCTTTCGAAATATCAGACACAAAAGACCTATCAGTACCATCTCCTTCCTTAAACCAATTCATTCCTCCAGTATCGTGTGAACGTCCCTTAAAACCACCACTTTTTGTTGAAAAACCTGTTTTAAAAGTACTCATTATAGAAGCATCAGCACCATTCATATAAGATGTCCAACAACTCTCATAACAAACTGTTTCGGTTGGAACTTTTCCTTTTTTAAATGACCAACCACCATTACCACCATACCATATTGAAAATGGAATACCTTTATTTGCCATATTCTTTGCTGCCCAAATTAAGGCTGGAATATTTTCACGACCATCTGGGTCTATAAAGTTAATTGGATTATTGTAAGCATAATTGTATGGTGACCAGCTCACAAATTTCTCGGCTAACGGATCTAAATTCATCCATCTACCAAGAGCAGGATCATAATTCCTTGCAGTAATATCTATCCAGTTAAGACTAAGCTCGTTTTGTTCTTCTTTTCCACCAAAACCATAGTTATGACTCCGGCCGTTTACCACATTATTGTATCCTTTGTGTTGCAGCCCAAA
>JAHDGB010000155.1 GCA_020627885.1 Flavobacteriaceae bacterium
TAAGCCGTTAACATAGAAATCTTTTCTTTGTTAAATTTCATTTCTGTTAATGATTTAACAGTTACTCTTTTGTATTCTTTTTTTGCTACAGACATTTCTTAATGATATTATTTGAAAAATAGAATGTAAAAGTACTAAAATTTAATAATCAATTTTATGATATTTAGTGAACTCATCTAAACTTTTTCAGGGATTAAAAAATAAATAACGATATAGCTTTTGCCGTTATCTTACCCTGTAATAAAAAATGTAATGTTTAACTCTAAAAGTCTAAACGAGCCTTAGCTTAATAATAGATCAAAAATTGCTATTTTAGTTTAAAATTTATAACATGAAAAGCTTATTTATTCTATTGTGTTTAATTTCTTTTGAAAGCTATTATGCCCAAACGACACCTGAAGAAAAAATAAAAGAAACCATTCATTTGTTTTTTGAAGGATTTCATAAAGGGGACACTGTAAAAATGAAATCTGTTTTGGGTGAAAAGGTACAGTTGCAAACTGCTTTTGTAAATAAAAAAGGAGAAAGTAAATTAACTACAGAAAGTATTACTAAATTATTGGAAAGCATCGCAAATAAGAAGCCTGATCAAAAATGGGATGAACGTTTACTAGATTTTAACATACAAATTGATGCAAATATGGCTAATGCTTGGGTTAATTATGAATTTTGGTTTAACGATACATTTTCTCATTGTGGTGTAAATTCCTTTCAGTTATTTAAAAGTAACAATGAGTGGAAAATTATCTATTTAATAGATACTAGGCGTAGGGAGGGCTGTAAAACAAACTAGATGTGTTACTTTTTAACAATCGGCTATATTAACGAGTACGGCTAGCCCACCTTCTGAGGTTTCTTTATATTTAGTATTCATGTCTTTAGCAGTTTCCCACATGGTGTTAACAACCATATCTAAAGGGACTTTAACGTTTTTCGGATTGGTTTCTAAAGCTAATTCGGCAGCATTTATGGCTTTAATAGCTCCCATAGAGTTTCGCTCTATACAAGGAATTTGTACTAAGCCACCTATAGGGTCACATGTTAGACCTAAATGATGTTCCATTGCAATTTCGGCAGCAATCATAACCTGTTCAGGTGTGCCTCCAAGAAGTTCGCATAGTGCACCAGCTGCCATAGCAGAAGAAACACCAATTTCTGCTTGGCAACCTCCCATGGCAGCAGATATGGTTGCGCCTTTTTTAAAAATACTTCCTATTTCTGCTGAGACTAATAAAAATTGTTTGACTTGTTCGAAATTTGCTTTATGGTTTTCAATTACTATATAATACATTAAAACGGCAGGGATGACACCTGCGCTTCCATTGGTAGGAGCTGTAACAACTCGCCCCAAAGAGGCATTCACTTCATTAACGCTTAAAGCAAAACAGCTTACCCATTTTAAAATTTGACGAAATTTAACTTCGGTTTGTCTAATTGCTTCTATCCATTCTTTTGGATTATTGTATGGAGTACTAACATTTAATCCTTTATGCATATCGAAAGCTCGTCTACGAACATTTAACCCCCCAGGAAGACTGCCTTCGGTATGGCAACCAATATACATGCATTCTAGCATCGTATTCCATATACGATTTAATTCAACATCTATTTCATCTTCACTTTTTAAAGCCTTTTCGTTTTCTAAAACTATTTCAGAAATTATTTTATTTTCAGATTTACAAAAACCAAGTAAGTCTGACGCTTTGTTTATTGGAAAAGGAAAGTTTTTCTTTAGGTCTATCTTTTTTTCATTATGAATTTCTTCTTCTTTAATAATAAAACCTCCACCGATAGAATAAAAAGTAGATTTATGTAATTCTCTTTCCTTAGAAAAAGCAATGAAAGTAATACCATTAGAGTGGAATGGTAAAAAAGTTTTATTAAAAATGATATCGTTATTAAAATCAAAATCAATAGAGATGTTGTTATTTAATAACAAACGTTTATTCTTTTTAATAGAGGAGATAGTTGTGTCAATATTCTCTACAGGAACTGTTTCTGGATCATTACCTGTAAGTCCTAATAAAACAGCATAATCTGTTGCATGTCCTTTGCCAGTAAGAGATAAAGAACCATATAAATTTATTTGAATACGTTTAATGCTACTAAAAACATTTTTATTTTCAAGTTCTAATAGCCATTGTTCAGCAGCACGCCACGGGCCTAAAGTGTGTGAGCTAGATGGACCTATACCAATTTTTAGCATATCAAATACAGAAATATACTCCATAACTAATTTAATAAGTTTTATTAAGGCAAATATAGTTTTTTGAACTACAGAATAATTTTTTTAGATATAATTTTAGTTCTTGTGACATCCTGTCAGTTATAAAGCATTGGCATAATCATTGACCTAGACACTTTAAATTATTAAAAAAATCAAATCTAAAATATATTATGAGTAAGATTATTGGAATCGATTTAGGAACAACCAATTCTTGCGTTTCTGTAATGGAAGGTAATGAGCCAGTAGTTATTCCTAATGCAGAAGGAAAAAGAACAACGCCTTCTGTTATCGCTTTTGTTGAAGGCGGAGAAATTAAAGTTGGAGATCCTGCAAAAAGACAAGCGGTAACAAACCCTACTAAAACGGTTTATTCTATTAAACGATTTATGGGGAATAAATATTCAGAATCTAAAAAAGAAGCTGAACGCGTACCTTATACGGTTGTAAAGGGCGATAATGATACACCTAGAGTAGATATCGATGGTCGTTTATATACACCTCAAGAATTATCAGCTATGATTCTTCAAAAAATGAAGAAAACAGCAGAAGATTATTTAGGTCAAGATGTAAGTGAGGCAGTAATTACTGTTCCTGCGTATTTTAACGATGCTCAGCGCCAAGCTACAAAAGAAGCTGGTGAAATAGCAGGTTTAAAAGTACGTCGTATTATTAATGAACCTACAGCAGCAGCTTTGGCTTATGGTTTAGATAAGAAAGGACAAGATCAGAAAATAGTAGTATTTGATTTTGGTGGAGGAACGCACGATGTTTCTATATTAGAACTAGGAGATGGAGTATTTGAAGTATTAGCTACAGATGGAGATACTCATTTAGGAGGTGATGATGTTGATGAAAAAATAATTAATTGGTTGGCTGACGAGTTTAATGCTGAAGAAAGCATGGATTTAAGAAAAGATCCAATGTCTTTGCAGCGTTTAAAAGAAGCAGCAGAAAAAGCGAAGATAGAATTATCTTCTTCTGAGCAAACAGAGATTAATTTACCATATATTACTGCTACAGCTAGCGGGCCAAAACACCTAGTACGTACTTTAACAAGATCTAAGTTTGAGCAATTAATTGATGATTTAGTAAAAAGAACAATTGAGCCTTGCCAAACAGCACTTAAAGCAGCAGGGTTAAAAATTAGTGATATTGATGAAGTTATTCTTGTTGGGGGATCTACACGTATTCCTGCAGTGCAGAAAGCAGTAGAAAAATTCTTTAATAAAACACCAAGTAAAGGTGTAAATCCAGACGAAGTAGTTTCGTTAGGAGCAGGGATTCAAGGAGGTGTTTTAACAGGAGATGTTAAAGATGTATTGCTTTTAGATGTTACTCCTTTATCATTAGGTATTGAAACAATGGGTAATGTAATGACAAAACTTATTGAAGCAAATACAACGATTCCTACTAAGAAGTCTCAAGTGTTTTCTACAGCTGCAGATAACCAACCCTCAGTAGAAATACATGTGTTGCAAGGAGAGCGCGCTATGGCTGGAGATAATAAAACAATAGGACGTTTCCATTTAGATGGTATCCCTCCAGCGCAAAGAGGAGTGCCGCAAATTGAAGTAACATTCGATATTGATGCTAATGGAATTATTAAAGTATCTGCAACAGATAAGGCAACAAATAAAACACAAGATATTCGTATTGAAGCGTCGTCTGGTTTAACTGATGAAGAAATTCAAAAGATGAAAGCAGATGCAGAAGCAAACGCAGAAGCAGATGCTAAAGCAGCAGAAAGTGCAAAGAAGCTTAACGAAGCAGATTCTATGATTTTTCAAACAGAAAAGCAACTAAAAGAATTTGGAGATAAATTATCTGATGATAAGAAAAAACCAATAGAGGAAGCTTTAGAAGAATTAAAGAAAGCATACGAAACTAAGGATCTTGCAGTTATTGAACCGGCTTTAGATAAAATTAATGAAGCATGGAAAGTAGCTAGCGAGGAAATGTATAAGGCACAACAAGAAGCTCAAGGTGGAGCAGGAAATCCAGGAGCTGGTGCAAATGAGGGGGATTCTGCACAGCAAGCCGAAGGCGATAATGTTGAAGATGTAGATTTCGAAGAAGTAAAATAGCATTTAGTTATATTTAATTTAAAGAGGCTGTCTGAAAAGACAGTCTTTTTTTTGATTTTGTGTCATTTTTTAAGCTCTATCATAGAGAGTAAAAAAAGAGAAGAACTTTAGAAGTCTGTTTTTATCATTGTTGTATTTTTTTTTTAATTGATTAAAATTCTTCTTTTAGTTTTTATTTTCATTCTATAATAAAGTAGTTGTTCAGAGGGCAAGATTATAACAAAAAAAATGCTGCTCATTTTGAACAGCATTTTTTATATTAATAAACTTTTCCTAAGAGAATTAGAACTTATAATTAATAGAAAAATTAAGCATAGTTCCTAATTGACTAAAGTGATAACCATCGTATGTCATTTGTGAGTAACGTTGGTTAAATGTAATTAAGTTTGATTGGTTTTTAGTTTGAGCAGCATCTGCTAAAATAGTAGAGCCTTCTGGAGTTAATGCTTCAAACTCCCACTCAGGTAAAACGTTTAATAAGTTATTTACATTTAACGCTAAAGTTAACTTGTCTGTAGCACTAAAATTAATACCTAAATCGGTAACAATTTTAGGAATAAATTTTGTCCCTATATTGTGTGTTACATAAGGGTTTGCAGCACCAGTATTACTACCAGTAGTATTAGTAGTAGTAGAAAGCCCTTGCTGTATAAACTTAGTTTCTCCAAAATAAGTATTGTTTAAAGAGAACCCTAATTTACCAATATCGTAATTTGCGCCTAAAATCCATTTCATTTGTGGTCTTGAAGTAAAGAATAATGCTTCTTGAGTCTCACTAACTACCGATTGTTGTGCATTAGCAACTAAAGGAATGTTTTTAACAGCGCCGTCTCTTTCATTTTGTATCGTGTAATTACCAGATAAGTTCAACCCTAATTTACCAGATCCAAGTTCTACACCTTTATAACTTGCTACAAAATCGATTCCAGAAGTTTTAGTGTCTATGGCATTAGAAAAGAAACTAATGTCACTTAAATTATTATTAGTTAAAAGAATATCTAAAGGATTAGTGGCATCTCCAGTTGCTCCAATTTCAGAACCCAAAACAATTCTATCCTTTACTGCAATGTTGTAATAATCTACAGTAAAGCTTAAATTAGAAGTCACTTTCCCTCCAAAACCAACAGTAAAGTTAGCTGATGTTTCTGCATCTAACTGAGAGATTCCTAATAAACGTGCTTGAGTAGAAACATTATTAACTAAACCTCCAACTTGTATTCCAGAACCTGGAACAAAGCTGTATTGTGCTTTTTGAGTGTATATTTGATGTAATGTAGGTGCTCTAAACCCTGTAGAGTA
>JAHDGB010000156.1 GCA_020627885.1 Flavobacteriaceae bacterium
AATAAATTACAGCTTTCGACACTAACTATTGTATATGTTTAGAGTAGTCTTTCCATTTTTCAATACAATTTTGCATATCTTCTGGAACTGGTGTCTCAAAGCGTAAAAACTCACCTGTTTTTGGATGTTCGAACCCTAATGTTTTTGCATGCAAAGCTTGTCTTGGTAATATTCTAAAACAATTATCTACAAATTGTTTATACTTAGTAAACGTTGTCCCTTTTAAGATAAGATTGCCTCCATAACGCTCATCATTAAACAAAATGTGTCCTATATGTTTCATGTGTACGCGTATTTGATGTGTACGTCCAGTTTCCAACTTACAGGTTACTAATGTTACATAGCCTAGCCGCTCTAACACTTTAAAATGAGTAACTGCAGGCTTCCCTTTTTCTTTATCCTCACCTAAATACACTATATTCTGTAATCGGTTTTTTGGATGCCTACCTATATGTCCTTCTATGGTTCCTTCATTTTCTTTTACATCTCCCCATACAATAGCAACATATTCTCTCTCACTTGTTTTGTCTTTAAATTGTTTACTTAAATGCGCCATTGCCATTTCTGTTTTTGCCACAACTAATAAACCACTGGTATCTTTATCTATTCTATGAACCAAACCCGGTCTTTCACTAGAATTATTTGGCAAATTATCAAAATGAAAAATAAGGGCGTTTATTAGAGTTCCTGAGTAGTTACCATGTCCCGGATGCACAACCATTCCTGCGGGCTTATTAACTACTAAAAGGTCATCATCTTCATAAACAACATCTATTGCAATATCTTCAGCTATTAATAAATTTTCATGAGGAGGATGCTCAAATAATACTTTTATAACATCGTTTGCCTTTACTTTATAATTCGATTTTACAGGGTTGCCATTTACATATATGTTACCAGATTTTGCGGCAGCTTGAATTTTATTTCGCGTAGCGTTTTCTACAAAATTCATTAAATACTTATCTATTCTTAATGGTGATTGTCCTTTTTCGGCAGTGAAAGAATAATGTTCGTATAAAGAATTATCTTTTTTATCTGGTAATTTTGGAGTATAGTCTTCCATTGCTTTTTGTTTCTTAAGTTTTAGAAACAAATCAATTATTTCCCGTTTCCTAAAACCAAATCAATTGTTTCTGTTTTTGCTAAAGTAGTCCCTGGCTTTAATACTTTTCCTTTATAATTAAGCCCTCTAACTTCATCTTTTGCTATATAATCTACATAAGTAATTTTACCTATTTTAAATCCCAATTGCAACAATGTTGGCTTTGCTTGTCTATAAGTTAACCCTATTATATTTTTAGGTATTTTTATTTTGGGATAACCAGATGGATTTAATGTTAAATATATTTTTCTATCCTTTTTTACATTAGCCCCAGCAATTGGTTCTTGTTCTATTACAGAAAATCTCGGATAATTCGGATTATAATTTGCCGAATCTTGTATTTGCATCACTAAATTATTCTGCTCTAACTCTATCTTTGAAACGTTTATTGATTTTCCTTTTAAATCTGGAACCACTTCAAAATCCCCATGATTAGTCGTACTATCTAAATACCTGAGCATTATAAAACAAAGTATTATAAGTACTAGTATTGCTAATGCTAATTGCTTAAAAAAAACTTTACTCTTAATAAAATTAATAAAACTCATTTATACTTTTTAAGTAACAAATATATAAAAACAAATGTAAGGTATACTGTAATATACACGATTAGATGTGTTCCAAAAGAAAATGATATTTTTGATAAACGAATAATTCATTGATTTATTTAAATTCTTTAAATTTATTTAGGATTTACCGTATTAAGTTTTGAAATATAAAAACATAGTATATGAAAAAAAATATAGCCATAATAATGGGCGGCTATTCTAGCGAATATGAAATATCTCTAAAAAGTGGTAATGTTGTTTATGAGTCATTAGACCCAATAAAATATAATGGCTTTAGAGTACATGTATTTAAAGACAAATGGGTATATGTCGATTCAGAAAACAAAGAGTTTGCTATTGATAAAGATGATTTTTCAATTATGATAAATAATATAAAAATTACCTTCGATTGCGTGTTTAATGCCATTCATGGTTCTCCAGGTGAAGATGGCTTTATGCAAGCTTATTTTAAGTTATTAAATATTCCTCATACTAGTTGCGACATGTACCAAGCTGCGTTAACTTTTAATAAAAGGGACTGTTTAAGCACACTAAAACCTTATGGTATCCTCACTGCTGAAAATTACTTTATTAACCTAGGGGACATTATAAATGAAGAAGAAATCATAAAAAAAGTAGGGTTACCTTGTTTTGTTAAAGCCAATAAAGCAGGGAGCAGTTATGGCATTTCTAAAGTGCATAAAAAAGAAGAACTTACAAAAGCTATAGCAATTGCCTTTAAAGAAGATGATGAAATTATTATTGAATCCTTTTTAGATGGAATAGAAGTTTCTGTTGGCGTTATAACTTACAAAGGTAAAACAACAGTATTACCAATTACTGAGATTGTTAGTGAGAATGATTTTTTTGATTATGAGGCAAAGTACCTAGGAAAATCTCAAGAAATTACTCCTGCACGATTAACTAAAGAACAAGAAGAGAAAGTTAATACCGTTGCTAAAAAAATATATGAAATCCTTAAAATGAAAGGATTTTCTAGAAGTGAATTTATTTTTAAAAATGGAGAACCTCATTTACTCGAAATGAATACTATCCCTGGCTTAACTAAAGAAAGTATATTACCTCAGCAAGCTGTTAAAGCTGGTATTTCTATGCAAGAATTGTTTACCAGCGCTATTGAAGAAGCTTTAAAGTAATTTAATAGCTATATTTGAAAATAAATGTTCAATATCTGTTATCTATTAGAAAATACGACTTCATATTCTTTTAAAAAATTTATTTTCTTTTTTAACAAAAAAACATGTATTAATGAAACGGGCAATTTTTCCAGGGTCTTTTGATCCTATTACTAAAGGACATTGCGATATTATTGAAAGAGGCATAACTCTTTTTGATGAAATTATTGTTGCAATAGGTGTTAACTCTACTAAAAACTATATGTTTTCTTTAGAAGAACGCGTAAAGTTTATAAAGGATACTTTTAAGAGCAACCCCAAAATTAAGATAATGACATACCAAGGGTTAACTGTCGATTTTTGTAAAACTATTGATGTCAATTTCATATTAAGAGGGCTTCGTAATCCTGCCGATTTTGAATTTGAAAAATCTATAGCACACACTAATAGAGATTTAGCTCCTATAGAAACTGTCTTTTTGTTAACCTCTGCTAGCACATCATATATATCATCTTCAATAGTAAGGGAGGTGATAAAATACAATGGAGATTACAAGAAATTAGTTCCAGAAAGTGTAACAATTAAGCTGTAGATCGTTCGTTTTTATTTATTGCGTTAATTATAGTTGTAATAAAATCGCTTAAAACGAATGGTTTTAAGACATAACCATCCATTTCATAATTATTTATTTTTTTCTCCACTTCTTCAGACGAAGCAGCAGTAAGAGCTACAATTGCCACATCTCTATTAAATTCACGAATGTATTTTGATGTTTCATAACCATCTAATTCTGGCATGTGTAAGTCCATTAAAATACAATCAAAATGTTGTTGTTTTGTAATTTCTATAGCTTCTTTTCCAGATCCTACAACACTAGATTGTACTTCAAACTGATCTAATACTTTTTTAGTTACAAGTTGATTTATCTTATTATCATCGACAACTAAAATTTTATAGCCACTCATAAGATTATGATCAGCTGCAGATATGTCATCTTCACTATTTTCTGCGTTTTGTTTCTTAAAGGCTATTTCAAAAAAGAAAGCTGTCCCTTCTCCTTCTTCACTTTCTATTTGAATAGTGCTACTCATAGCATCTAATGTTCTTTTAACAATAGATAAACCTAGTCCAGTACCTTTATAGGAGTTTTCATTTTCACTTAATTCTTGATAAAAATCTTCAAAAACCTTATCTTGCTTTTCTTTAGGGATTCCTATTCCGTCATCTTTAACACTAAAGAATATTTTAATTTCATCTTCATTATTAATTCTTTCTGCTTTTTTTATTAAAATTTCGATATTTCCGTTATTAGTAAACTTTATGGCATTAGAAATTAAATTAATAAAAATTTGAGATAATTTTAATGAGTCTCCCACTAATATATTAGGAATGTCATGATCGTAATTTAATATTATTTTGTTACCACTATCTCTTAATGCAAATTCTAAAGAATCTATAATATTAGTAATTAACTCGTTTAGATTAAAGTTAGATTCTTGTAACTGCATCTTACCAGATTCAACTTTATTAAGCTGTAAAACATTATTAATAAGGGATAGAAGGTGATTTCCTGAGAATTTTAAAGACTCTAAATACTCTCGATGTTTTACATTCATGTTTTCTTTAAGTAATAAACTAGAAAGTTCAATCACTGCATATAAAGGTGTTCTTAACTCATGGCTGATTTCTGAATAAAAATCACTTTTAACCTGAGAAAGTCTTTCGGCTTTTTCTTTTGCCGTTTTTAATTCTTTGTTTTTTATGTATATCCAATAAGCAGTTAAAAAAAGAATACTCATCATTACTACCAAAAAGGTGTTAAAGACTTTCGATTTTTCTAAAAGCTCCTCTTGGGCTATTTTTTCTTTTTCAATGAACTTAATTTTTGCTTTATTTTCTTTCAGTTGGTATTTCGTTTCGATTTCTTGAGCTAAATCTTTTTTTGCTAATACCCTTATTGAGTCGCTTATTTTTATTCTTTCATATAAACTAACATTTAGCATGGCTTGATCTCCCTCTTCTACATACAGATCTGTTTTAGACTCATAAATATTATTTAGTGTTTCTATGTCTCTTTTCGATTTTGCGTAGTCAATTCCTTTATCATAATAAAAATGCGCTTTTTTGCTATCTTTAAGTCCTCTATACGCATCACCCATTATATTAAATGCATCGCCTTTAAGCTTAGTATTAATTTCTATATTTTCAGATAAAGAAATTGATTGATTTAAATAAGATACGGCCTTAATGTAGTTTTTATTAAAATAATTATAATTTTTACCCAAATTATAATTTAATAACGCTTTTTGTTTATTGTTTCCATACTGTCTTGCAATTTTTAACGCTTCTTCAAAATAGACATTAGAACTGTCTATTCTTCCTAATTCTCTATAAAAAAGACCTAAATTCTTATTAGAATTAATATTATAATTATAGTCCTTACTCGCATATATTGATTTAGCTTTACTAATATTATCTATAGCTTCTTCATAATCTTCCAACTCTCCCAAAGCCAACCCTATTGTATTATATGCATTAGCTTGAAGGGAATCATTGCCAGCTTCTTTAGCATACTCTAAAGCTTCTATAGCGATCTCTATAGCTTTATTGGGATTATTATTACTAATTAAAATATAAGCTTCTTTTAATTTTAGATAATTTATATCTAGAGGTGTTTTTTCTTCATTTTTTACCGTACGCGTAGTATCTTGTGCAAAAAGGATGTTTACACAAAAAATAAATACAAAAAGGTTAAACGTGCATTTCATAGGTAAAAAAGGTGATTTGGTCGAACAAATAACCGAAAAAGATT
>JAHDGB010000157.1 GCA_020627885.1 Flavobacteriaceae bacterium
CTTATGTTAGTCGTGTAAAGAATAGATATATTCACGAAATCATTATAAAATTTGAGCGAGAGTTATCTCCAAAAAAAGTAAAGGCATTTATACAAGATGTAATGGATGCAACAAGCCAAAAAAAAGCATATAAATCGTTACAGGTTTCTGTAGATGTAGATTTTCAATAAAATATGTGTGCAGTTAAGCTATACTTGCTTTAAAGAGGTTAATTTTTTATTCAAAAAAAGAAAAATGTACATTTCCGTATTCTCTTGTTTCAGTATAATTAGGATGATCGTTAAAAGATGTTTTTTTATCGTGTTCTACAATAACAAGCCCACCCTTTTTTAATACACCCGACTCGAATATGGCTTGAGGAACTTTATTCATTTTATCTAAAAAGTAGGGAGGATCAGCAAATACAAGATCAAATTGGTGATCACAGGTTTTTAAGAAACGAAAAACATCAGCATTTACAATTTTGAAAATATCTTTTAAATCTAATTTTTCGATCATACTGTATATAAATCGAACGTTTTTTCTTTCTTTTTCGACTGCCCAAGTTTTGTTACTTCCTCTTGAGATAAACTCTAGGGAAATACTGCCAATTCCAGAAAATAGATCTAAAACTTCTAAGTCTTCTAGGTCAATTTTATTGTTAAGGATATTAAATAACCCCTCTTTTGCATAATCAGTAGTAGGACGAGCTTTTACATTTCCCTGCATTTTAAAACGAGTACCTTTAAATTTTCCACCAATAATACGCATTAGAATAAGGTTTTTTGATGATTAAATTTATTCGAGCTATAAAGGACATTACTCCATTTAGTTTTATCTGTTTGGTAGATTTTGATATTTTTCTCCGGAATATAGGTCTTCCAAAAGTTATAAATTTCGCTAGTTGAATTTATATTTCCAGACAATACAAAAGGTTGAAGCTTTATATCTTTATTCAATTTTTCTAAAACTAACGATAAGTAATAAAGAGACTCTTCTTTGTTGTTACAATAAAAACGATTGTAAAATAATAGCGTGTTACGCTCTGATACCGTAATCTCTAATTGATTCTTACCAACAAAATGAACGTGAAACTCATTATCAATTGATTCTATTAACGGTTTTCCATAATGATTAAATTGAATACCAGGAACTAGCGTATTTAATTTATGAAACATTATTTCATTAATGGCATAACATATCGTGAGGTTATACTTAGTTAACTTAGAAGTTAACACTTTATAATCCTCTTTTAAATTAAAATTGAATGTGGCATAAGTTGCTTTATGTTCTTCTTCAAATAGAGCATTAGGAATAAGCGTAAAGTCATCTGTATTTATATATGCAGATGATTTAGTAATTGTTGGTAATGCCAACATGTTACTGTTATCAATATTGTTAATGTCTATTTGATCAAAGGCAAAACAAGTACCTTGTTCATTTATACCATAAATGAGAACATCATCTTTATTAACATGTAGTATCAATGAGGTGCTCGCAACTGTTTTATCGTTATCAATAATAAAACTTTGCGAATCCATTAAGAAGGTATTTAACTAGTTAGAGGTTACTCTACCAGCTTTGGTTCATTTTAGTTTCTGTAAGAGATCCAATGTGTAAGGTATCTTTAATATCCATTTCCTTTTGTGGCCCATAAGGAGGAACAGCAGATATTTTAACTCCCCAAACAGCTGAATCAATTTCAGCAACTTGTAAGTTAAATGATTTAGCGGTAGAATCAATCGTTCTTAAATCAGCTAATTTATCAATGTTAAAATCGTAAGCTCTAATATCTTTTTTAAGTTTTTCTTCACTAAATAAGTATTCTGCTACTGGTACTTTGTTGTATTCACGAATAATAATTCCTAATGCAATAGCATCTTCTTCGTTCATTACCTCTTTAGGGTTTCTTAAGCCTAATTGCTTTGCCTCATCCATAGTCATAGGGCGAGTAGGTACATCACCTTCTGCCTTTGTTAATACACTAATTGAATCATATTTGGCAAAATAGACTAAGCTATCAAAAGAAGCTGCAAATTTTTGATATTTTCTTTCATAAGCTTCTTGTAGTTTTTGGATATCCATTAATCCTTGTTTAGCCAAATTCTCAGATTCTTCTACTTCGTTTTCATATATAATTTGATCGTTTATAGAATTGTAATTAAAGGAAACAAATAAATAGGTGCCACCTAATAATAAAACTGATAAACCAAGCAATAAAGCAGTAGGAATTTTTTTCATAGCAACAAAAGCTAGACCAACACCACCTAAAATTAATACAGCAACACCACCATATAAAAATGCTGGAGATTGAGATAATCCTGTTGCTTTATCTACTCCCAATCCTTTAGCAACAAAAACAAGTCCTGCAACAATTAGTAAAACTGGGAAGAAAAATCTTCTTACTTGAAACCAAAATTTATCAAATGCGTCCATAGTTATAACAAATTATATAATGTATTATGTGAACAAAAATAGTATTTTTTTTTAATGAGCATAGCACTAATGCGATTCTAATATACACAATCTTTTGTTGAATGTATAACTCAAATTATCCTTTGGTAGTTGATAGTTATTTAAGGGATAAAAATTAAATTATTAAGTATGGGTAAACTATCTTCGTTTTATAATGGAATTAGATCAATTTATATCGTTATTAAAAGGCAATTTCTCGTTTGATTTTACTAACGATCAAGAAGAATTGATTCATAAATTATATGATTTTGTTAGCTATAAAGAAGATCGAAAAGCATTTGTGTTAAAGGGATATGCTGGTACTGGTAAGACAAGCATTATATCAGCTTTTATAAAAACGATAGGTAAATTAAATTACTCTTCTATTTTATTAGCACCTACAGGAAGAGCAGCTAAGGTTTTAACTAATTACTCGGGTAGGAGAGCGTTTACCATCCATAAAATGATTTACACAACTAAATATGTTGGAGGTAGAAATACGTTTATCCTTAAGCATAACGCCTTTAAACGTACTTTATTTATTGTAGATGAGGCATCTATGATAGGAGAGCGAGCAGGTCTAAGTGGCAAATCGCTATTAGATGATTTAATGAGCTTTGTTTATGCAGGTAAAGATTGTGCTGTAATATTTGTTGGAGATACTGCACAATTACCTCCAGTTCATGAACGTTTAAGTAAAGCACTTGATCCTACTTTTATTATGAAGGCTTTTTATTTAATGGTTTATGATCATGAATTAGAAGAAGTAGTAAGACAAGAAAAGGATTCTGGGATTTTAGTAAATGCTACTAAAATTAGAAATCAAATCGCTAATAAATTAACTTCTCCTCGTGTTAACGTGTCAGATTATTCTGATGTTAAAGTTGTTACAGGTGAGTTTTTACAAGATGAATTGGAAGATGCTTATGGATCGGAAGGGCATGACGGAGCAGTAGTTATATGTAGATCGAATAAAAGAGCAAACTTATTTAATCAACAAATTAGGGCTCGCATATTTTTTAGAGAAGAAGATATTGATGCAGGAGATTTAATCATGGTAGTAAAGAATAATTATCATTGGCTTCCATCCACTTCTAAAGCTGGTTTTATTGCTAATGGAGATGTTTTAGAAGTGCTAAGGGTTAGAAGAATAGAACAATTATACGGTTTTCGATTTGCCACTGTTCAAGTTAAGTTATTGGATTATCCAGACGAACTTCCATTTGAAACACGAGTAATGCTGGACACGATAAATTTAGAAATGACAAGTTTACCAAGAGCAAAATTGAAAGAATTGTATTATGCTATTGAAGAAGATTATTTAGAGGATTATCCAGGTAGAAAAGATAGGATGGAGAAAGTATTGCAAGACCCCTTTTTTAATGCGTTACAAATTAAGTTTGCCTATGCTATTACCTGTCATAAATCGCAAGGTGGACAGTGGCCAACTGTTTTTATAGATCAAGGATATTTAACGAAAGAAATGCTAGATGTAGAGTATTTGAGGTGGTTGTATACCGCCTTTACTAGGTCAACAAAGCAATTACACCTTATTAACTTTAGTCCGTTATTATTAGCATAAAAAAAGGAGCTTTTATTAAGCTCCTCTAATGTTTTTTGTTTGTTAGGCATTAAATTGCCTTAGGTGATGATCGATATGTTTATATTCCCATTGCCCAATTTGATTATAATTCATTTTTCCAAAGAAAGGATGAACAAAATTTTTGTAATCATTTGTTGTAAGTTTCTTGTATCCTTTTAAGGCATTAATAAAATCTAATTTTATGTCTCCCACATTTCCATTTTCCTTTATTTTAAATTCAGGATGAGTAGGCGAATTTTTAGACATTATTTTTTCATTTTTTAGCGTGCTGTTTAGTGCTAGTTTTCCGAATATTTTACCGATAAATAATCGATTGTAATGTTGTTTAGTTTGTAATAATTCAGCATTTTTAATACAATGTTTCATCATTTGGTAAAGATTCATTTTACCCCATTCTGCTTTGGCTGTATCGTCTATTTTTTCAGCTCTAATGATTAATTGATCTAGTGTTTTATCGTCAAAAATTGTTCTCATATTATATAGTTTTATATTGAATTGATGTGATGTTATTTTTGTTCAATGTATTGTTTTAATCGAGATAGCCCCAGTTTATTTATTTCAGTAATTTCTTTTTTTGCTCCAAATAGTTTTGCCATAAAATAACTGAACCCTTTCATTTTTGATTGAAAATGTTGTGTTACAATTATTTGCCCGTTTTTTTCTTCAAGTGTGTATTCGAATGTAGAATGAGTTTTAAAAGGCTTACTTACTTCACAGTCCATTAATATGTAATCATTCTTTTCAATTTTAGAGATAGTTTGTACTCCTTCACTTTTTTCATCAACTCCTTCCCAAGAAAATGTTGAGCCAATTTGTCCTTTTTCTCCATCTATTTTATAGTTTTGATTGGGGTCACTTACTAAAAAAGGGGACCAATTAGGGAATTCTTCATAATTTTTTAAAACATCCATTACTTCATGCTTTGTTGCATTAATATATTCTACTGAAGTAACCTTTAAGGTGTTTTTTTGAGCTCCTATTTTAGAGATGTTTAATATCGTAACTGTAATTGTTATAAGTATAATGTTAAATAGTTTCATTGTTTTTATTTTTTAGTGTTTATATATTCTATTATTACATTGGTAAAATGTTTCTTACTTCTACTGATCCTCCCATGTTTAGTATAGGGCATTCTTTTGCTAATTCAACAGCTTCATGTAAAGAATTAGCATTAACAATCATATTACCACCTAATGTTTTCCCTTCGGTTATAAGAAGTCTTTCTTTTAATGTTCTATTGGAGTTAATTTGTACTCCTTCAAAACCTAATTGATGTGTACTGATTAATTTTCCTTGTGCTGCAATGTTTCCAATAAAATCGCCCCAACTTTTTTTCATATGATTAAGTTCTTCTTCGGTTGGTTGATATTCTAAGTTAGGTGTGAAACTGAAAATCATCATAAAATTTTGTTCTTTGTTCATCTTTTTAATTTTTTAGTGTTTAACAATATCCAAATGTATTTAGAGCTGAATAAAAAAAAATTGCCAAATGACAAGAAATGAGAATTTCTCAAAAAAAATTTTTGCAGTAAATGATTTTAGAAGCATATT
>JAHDGB010000158.1 GCA_020627885.1 Flavobacteriaceae bacterium
TATTGTCCATAACAACATATTGGTTGTCTTTTTCAAATAAAGCATAGGCTTTTAATAATTGATTAAGTGTATGAATGCGTTCAGATTTTATACCAAAATCTCTAAATAAGTCTTCTTTAGCTTCAGCTTCTTTTTCTTTAGAGAGTCCTTGGTTTTCTATTTTTGCAATTTCAATACCGATTTCTGGCATTACAAAAAAGTTAGGATCATCTTTTCCAGAAATATACTCTATTCCTTTATCTGTTAATTCAATTTGATTATTCTTTTCTTCAATAACATAGTACAATTCTGCATCTACCTTAGGCATTTCGCGATTATTGTCTTGCATGTAGAAATTCTCTGTTTTTTGAAGTAATTGTTTAATCCCTTCCTCGCTTAAAAACTTAATTAAGGCTTTGTTTTTAGGAATACCTCTATAGGCACGTAATAGTTGCATTCCACCTTCTTTATCATCACCAGATGCAATTAATTTTTTTGCTTCAGCAAGTACGCCAATTAAATACTTACGTTGTACAGAAACAATATTATCAACTTTTGGTTTTAATTCATTAAATTCATGAATATCACCTTTAGGTATTGGTCCAGAAATAATTAATGGCGTTCTAGCATCATCAACTAATACAGAATCTACTTCATCGACAATAGCATAATGGTGCGGGCGTTGTACTAAATCATCTGGAGAGTTTGCCATATTATCGCGTAAATAATCAAAACCAAATTCGTTATTGGTGCCATAAGTAATGTCAGCATTATAGGCTTTTTTACGAGCAGCAGAGTTTGGTTGATGATAATCGATACAATCAATACTCATACCATGAAATTGAAAAATTGGAGCCATCCAAGCGCTATCACGTTTTGCTAAGTAATCGTTTACCGTTACTAAGTGTACACCTTTGCCAGCTAAAGCGTTTAAGTAAACAGGAAGTGTTGCTACTAACGTCTTACCTTCTCCAGTTTGCATTTCGGCAATTTTACCTTGGTGCATTGCTGCTCCGCCTATAAGTTGTACATCATAATGGATCATATCCCAAGTAATTGCTTTACCTGCTGCATCCCAGGAGTTTGACCAAATTGCTTTATCACCATCTAAAGTTACATAATCATTATCGCCAGAAATTTCTCTATCGAAAGCATTCGCTGTAACGGTAATTTCTGTATTATTTGTAAAACGTTTTGCAGTTTCTTTTACCACTGCAAAAGCTTCAGGAAGTATCGCAGTTAAAACTTCTTCTGTAGCATTATAAGATTCGTCTTTAATTTTATCAATTTCTTGATAAATATCTTCGCGCCTATCTATGTCCTCAGTATTTTCAGATTCTTTAAGTAATGTTTCAATACGGTCGTTAAAGGGAGTTCGAGCTTCAGAAATTTTTGCTTTGAATTCATCTGTTTTTGCTCTAAGTTCATCGTTAGAAAGCGCTTCTAATGTGCTTTCAAAGGATTTTACTTGTTCTACTACAGGAGAAAGTGCTTTAACATCTTGTTTCGATTTATCGCCAACAAATACCTTTAGTATAGAATTTAAAAAACTCATGGTGTATATATTTTATATTTAAAAGAACTTAACTGAATTAAGTTGCATTTAGTTTATGTTTAAAAATCAAAAAGAATCATTAAGAATACGCTTATATAAAAGCGTTCCAAAGATACATTTTGTTAATGGTTTTGTGCTAGTTAAGCACAAAAAAAGTCTCTTAACTAAGAGACTTTTTATTGATTTGTTTAAGATTAAGATGTAGAATACTACTTCTTAAATTTAAATTAATATTCGTCCTCATTCCAGAGGTAATCCTCGTCTGTTGGATAATCAGGCCAAATTTCTTCTATAGAGTCATATGAATCTCCTTCATCTTCAATTGCTTGTAGGTTTTCAACAACCTCTAAAGGCGCACCAGTTCTAATAGCGTAATCTATAAGTTCATCTTTAGTTGCTGGCCAAGGTGCATCACTTAAATAAGATGCTAATTCTAATGTCCAATACATTTATTAATCGTTTTGTTTTTTGCAAAAATAATTTTTTACTTTTAATAGTCAAGAAAAAAATGAATTATTTACTCAATAATTTTAAGAACGTTTTTTTTTCACTGAAACTATTAGATATTAAATCCCTTGCAGTGTTACTAAAATCACAGAAGATTAGTTCTTTTGAGGAATCCATTTCACTTCTTCTGCTTGCAATGTATGAGACAATTTCCGTGCCAATACAAAAAGGTAGTCAGAAAGCCTGTTTAAATAGGTTAAAGCTTCGGGTAAAAAAGGTTCTAATTCGTTCAGTGCAGAAGCTAAACGCTCGGCACGACGGCATACACAGCGGGTTATATGACAGTATGACACGGTTTGGTGTCCGCCAGGTAGTACGAAATGTGTCATAGGAGGTAAAGTTTCATTCATTGTGTCCATTTCTTGTTCTAAAAGCGCGATGTCATCGGTTGATATTTTAGGAATATTTAAGCGTTCTTTACCATTTTTTAGCATGGCTTTTTCGGGGTCGGTAGCTAATATGGCACCAACAGTAAATAGCTTATCTTGAATTATTATAAGAATATCTTTATGGTGTTTTTCTATATTTTGATCGCGAATAAGTCCTATGTAAGAGTTAAGTTCGTCTACAGTACCATAACTATCAATTCTAATATGATGTTTAGGTACTCTTGTACCACCAAATAATGCTGTAGTACCTTTGTCTCCTGTTTTAGTATAAATTTTCATATTTGTAAAGTTAGAAATTGTTAATTATATAAATTAGAAATGAAACTTTTATTACACTCTAATCGTAAAATGTTCTTTAGCTTGTTCTTTCCTAAAAAAAACGATTCCCCAAAAGAAAGTGTCAATAGTTACTGTAACTTTGGGATGTTTCTTTATAAGCTCCCATGCTTCTGTCATACCCTTAGACCAATAAATATCATCAAAAATAAATACAGAATCATTCTTAACAGTAGGGATAAGTTTCTCAAAATAATTAAGGGTAGCTTCTTTTTTATGGTTACCATCAAAATAAATGAAATCGTAAGTATTTTTATTTATTTGTTCAATAGCATCTGAAAAATCACCAGTTTTTAAAGTGATGTTTTCTAAATTAAATGATTTAAATGTGTTTTTAGTAAATTCTGAAATATTTGGACAACCTTCTATGGTTAGTAAGCGATTAGTAATGTTTCCAATATATATGGCATGAGAGGCAATACCAAGAGAAGTTCCTAATTCTAAACTATTCTTAAATTTAAAGTATTTGGCTAATCGTAAGAGTAATTGGGTTTCTTTTTTAGTAGCTCCAACATTTGATGCCATTTTGGAAACCAATCGTTTATTAGATTTAAATACACGGCTACCAGAGCCTAAATCTTTAACGTCAATTTTAATATTGCTTCTTAGCAGGTGTTTTTTATAATGTTTTATTAAATCGTATTCTGGATGTTTCTTTTTGTCATAAAAACACTGTGTTATTAAATTATAAATAAAAGGAGAGTGCACCCCGTGTTGGTTCGTTGATTTTATTAAAAAAAATATATAAGATTTAATTTGATGAAGCATCTTATTAGCTATAAATTTATGGTTTTTGAATTTTAATTAGAACTTTTATTTCTATTATTCTTCCATTCTTTCTGAAAGTTCTAACCAACGCATTTCTTTTTCTTCTATGGCATCTATAATAACTTGCAATTCTTTAGAAAGTGTATTAATTTCTTCAGTGGTTAAATTGGGGTTAAGAAATTTGCTTTCTAACTCGGTTTTATCAAATTCTAAGGCTTTAATTTTACTTTCAATGTTTTTGTATTCTTTTTGTTCGTTGTACGACAGTTTATTGTTATTATCTTTTTTCCAGTTTGTTTTTTCTTTTTTATTGCCTTCTTCTAATTTTTTAGGAGGTTTACTATCATCGTAAGCCCTAAAATCACTGTAATTTCCGGGGAAATCTTCAATAAGCCCGTTGCCTCTAAAAATAAATAAGTGGTCTACTATTTTATCCATAAAGTAACGGTCGTGCGATACAACTAGTAAGCAGCCAGGAAAGTCTAATAAAAAACTTTCTAAAACATTTAAAGTAACAATATCTAAATCGTTAGTAGGTTCATCAAGTATTAAAAAATTAGGGTTTTGAATTAAAACAGTACATAAATAGAGTCTTTTACGTTCGCCTCCACTTAATTTTTCAACAAAATCGTATTGTTTTTTTCTATCAAACAGAAAGCGTTCTAATAGTTGTTGAGCACTTATTTGCCGTCCTTTTTTTAAAGGGATATAATCTCCAAACTCTTTAACAACATCGATCACTTTTTGGTTGGGTTTAGGAGTTATACCAGTTTGTGTATAGTACCCAAATTTTACAGTTTCACCTATAATTATTTTTCCAGAATCTGGCTGCGCAGTTTGTGTTAATATATTTAAGAAAGACGATTTTCCAGTTCCGTTTTTTCCAATAATACCGGCACGTTCTCCTTTTTGAAAAGTATAATCAAATTTATTTAAAAGTACTTTATCTCCATAAGCTTTAGAAATTTTATGAAGTTCTATAATTTTATTCCCCAATCGCTCCATATTGAGCTCTAATTGTATTTCATGATCTTTGCGACGTTGGTGAGCGCGATGTTTTATATCTGCAAAATCATCAATTCTTGATTTTGATTTTGTTCTTCTTGCTTTGGGTTGGCGTCGCATCCATGTTAACTCTTTTTTGTAGAGTTGTTTCGCTTTTCCTGTTTCAACCTGTTCTACTTCAATACGAGCTTCTTTCTTCTCTAAATAATACGAATAATTTCCTTTGTAAGAATAAAGTTTACCATGATCGAGCTCTATTATTTCATTACAAACGCGTTCTAGAAAATAGCGATCGTGAGTAACCATAAATAAAGTAATATTAGCTTTAGTGAAAAAAGCTTCTAGCCACTCAATCATTTCTAAATCTAAATGATTGGTAGGTTCATCAAGAATTAATAAATCGGGCTTATTTATTAAAGCATTCGCAAGGGAAAGTCGTTTTTTTTGCCCTCCAGAAAGGCTACTTACTTTTTGAGTTAAATCTTCAAGTTTTAGTTTAAATAAAATTTGTTTGTATTGTGTTTCAAAATCCCAGGCATCATTAGCATCCATTTGCTCAAAAGCATGTTGGTAAGCTTCTGTATCTTCAGGGTTTAATAAGGCTTCTTCATAATTCTTAATAATTTTAAGAATAGAATTGTTTGAGCTAAATATGGTTTCTTCAACAGTTAATGCGCTGTCTAAGAAAGGTTCTTGAGATAAAAAAGATACAGTAATATCTTTTCTGAAAACAACTTGGCCTGCGTCTGGCTGATCAAGTTTTGATAAAATATTTAAAATAGAAGTTTTTCCAGTTCCATTTTTTGCAACGAAAGCAATTTTTTGATCTTTGTGGATACTAAAAGAGATATCTTTAAAGAGCGTTAACTCTCCATAAGATTTGGCAATATTTTCAACAGTTAAATAATTCAATGTTCAGTTTTTGTGCAAATAACGGATAAAAAACCAAAAAACCCGATAAGAGTTTTATTATTCACGTTGAAAAGTTATATTTGTTAAAAACCAAATCCTCTTGTATGAAGCAAATAGTATTATT
>JAHDGB010000159.1 GCA_020627885.1 Flavobacteriaceae bacterium
TGCCTGTGAAGCAGAATGTGATGGTTTCACAGAATCTGATTTTGTTGAAGATTGTCTAGATATTAACCAATGCGTTAATTTTGAGTTCCCATTAGAAATTATCACAGACGAAGATGAAACCATAACCATAAATTCTCAAGAAGAATTGGATTTGGCATTATACAACATCTATTCTTACGAGTTTGTATACCCAATTTCCGTTACTCACATATTTGATAATGAAACTATAACTGTAAATAGTAAAGAAGATTATAAAATACTCTTGATAGATTGTGCTGGTGTGCTCGGCAATATTTGATTGTGAAGGAGGTAATCCTGAAGACTACGTATATTGCAACTAAGAAAGAAGTTGCTTCCAATTTAATATTTAAAACCTTCAGTATGCATTTAACTGAGGGTTTTTGCTTTTATGAATTATTGAATGCCGGATTTATATAGGTTCTCATAACCAAGCATTCGCCATCCAAATTGTTTTTACTATATAGTCTGTATTTCAAGATTGGAGGTTTTTAAACCATATCCTACTATGTTCTCTTTCCGTTTTTAAATAATTCTATAGCATTTATAATATGATTTAAATGTACTAGATTTACATATTCGTTTTATTCTCTTTTAGGTTTAATACCTCTAGGCTTGCCTCATTAATTATTACTATTTTGTGACTCGATGTCACAAAGTAGTAAATATATTGTAGGCTTTATTGTTTATAACTTCTTACCTAAAACGACCAAGCATTAAATATAAAACCATTAAAACAAATCAAATAAATTTGTTTTAATCGAACTCAAGCTTAAAGAATAAAATTAAAATAATTTAACAAAATAGCATCATTTATTCTACTTGGTGTAAAAACCTCTAATAATTTTGGTCGATCACTTTCTTCATAAAATGTCTCCAAGCCTATAACTAACTCCTTTTCTGAAACTGCTTTATCATATTTAATTTCATACATTTCACAAAGTTGTTTTGCGGTTAATTTGTGTTTAGTTTCAAAAAAAACATCAAAATTATCAGTATTCTTATGCCCCGGGAGAATCCTAAAAATACCACCTCCTTGGTTATTTATAAGTATAATCCTAAAATTATTAGGAATATAATTATTCCACAATGCATTACTATCATAAAAAAAACTCAAATCCCCCGTTATACATATCGTCGTCAGATTTTTATTTATTATAGAAGCCCCAATTGCGGTACTAGTACTACCATCTATACCACTTGTCCCCCTATTACAGAAAACATTAACCGTTTCATTTAAATCGAATAACTGAGTATATCTTATGGCAGAACTATTTCCTACTTGTAATTGCGCGTATTCTGGTACTGATTTCAATATAATATCAAAAACTTTAAAATCACAAAAATCAATAAAATTCATATATAATGAATGCTTCTCTCTGCGAACTCTCATAGCATTTAACCAATAATTTCTATAATTGCTCGTAGTGGGTTTTGTATGCTTAAAAAAAGAATTAAAAAATAAATTTTCAGGCATTTTAAAAAATTTATTTAACGAAAAAAAAGTGTCATTTGCACGATTTACACCAACATGCCAATGTTTTTTTGGTTTATATTTTCTTAAAAACTTTTTTATTTTTTTTGAAATTACCATCCCCCCCATTGTTAATAAGAGGTCTGGTTGCAATGCTTTAAATTCTTTATCTGTTATGGCTCCTATAAGTTTATCAATACTTGGAATAAAATTATCATGATGTATATTTGACGTTGTTTCTGTTAACACCAAAATACTTTCATCTTTAGCCAAATAATCCAAATATTTTTTCTCAATAGAATTGGGGGACAATACACCAACCAAAATCATTTTACGTTTTGAAGTATTCCATATACTCGAAAGCTCTGCATAATTTTCTACTATAGGCTCAGTTTTCACTATCGGAATTAATTTAGGAGAAACAGATAGTTTATCTTCAATTTCGTATAAAGGTTCGTCAAAAGGACAATTTACATGTACTGGTCCAGATTGTATTATTGAGGTATTAAACGCCTTATTAATTTGTTCTTCATTTTCTACCTGAATAGTTTTTTGAAGCCCCAAATACTTTTCAAGAGTATTCTCTATACTTTTAAATATAGGAAGAGCTTCCTCTTTTTTATGAAATCCTTCTTTTTCTTTTAAATCTTGTTTTAAATTTATCGAAAAAAAACTGTGATGACCATAAATTGAATCTTGGTTTATAGTTTGACCATCTCCAATATCAATTAAATACTTTGGCCTATCGGCAGATAATACCACTAGAGGAACGTTACTATAAAAAGCCTCCGAGACTGCCGGATAGTAATTTAATAAAGCACTTCCTGAGGTACAAACTACTACTACAGGATAATTAATTTGTTGAGCAATTCCTAAAGCAAAAAAAGCCGCGCAACGTTCATCTACAATACTATAGCATTTAAAAAAAGAATCATTAGTAAAACCAATAGTTAACGGTGCATTTCTACTCCCTGGAGAAATTACTATATGTTGTATATTTTTAGCTTTACAAAGCGTAATAATTGTTTGGGCTAATGGGATTTTAGGATATTGCATCATGTACCACAAAAATACTAATAATTAATACAAAATCTTTTTCATTGTTTGCGATTTATTTACCGTTTCTTCCCATTCTTTTTCTGCAACAGAATCTATAGTAATACCACCTCCAACATAAATAATAGCTTGATGATCCTTAACTTGCATACACCGTAAGTTTACAAAAAGATTTGAAGTATTTTTAATGCTTGAAAAAGCATTATTCTCAACATTACGCGTATTTGTATTTCTAGATTTTACATGCTTATAATTTAATTCTCCTAAAAAACCAGTATAATACTCTCTGTTGTACCCTTCATTTTTTAACACAAAGGTTCTGGAGTCTTCTTTAGGCAAACCACAAACTGCTGGCGTTGGGTGCAATTTATCACATAGTGTTTTTAAACTTATTTCATCAAAGTTTATAATTCCTGAAAGTGTTGTTTTTAAATGTAACAAATCCCCTGCTTTAGTTGTTTCTATTTCTGAAACCTTTACGTCTTTTGTTAATTCATTTAGATTATTAACTATAAAATTAGTAACCAATTGTTGCTCTTTCTTCTCTTTTTTATTCCATGTTTTATTGTCTGATATTTTTCGAGTTCCTGCCAAAGACATTGTTTTAAACCGATTACCTTCAATACACATAAAAGTTTCTGGTGTTGCGCCTAACCATGTTCCTATTTTTGGATGATAAAAGCAATATACAAAGGCCTTTTCATAGGTCTTTAATAATCTTAAAAAAAGTTTTATAACATTCTTTTCTTTTAAAGAAACGGTTTCTTTTCTAGAGATTACCACTTTTTTATATACCCCTTCTTTTATTTTATTGATTGTTTTTTCTACCAAACTAAGATAGCTCCCTTTTTCTGTATTAGATTGAATTCCAATTTTACGCTCTTTGCCCCCTCTGCTTACAAACACCAAATCCTCTGTTTCAATTAAATGAGATTTATCATTAGGAATAATAATTGTTTTTTCTTCGATATGAAATGGTGCAAAAACAAAACCACTTTCTTTATAATTTTCTGCACAATATACTTCTTCACTCTTCTGAAGCAATGCTTTAACTTTTAATACACTTGGCATAGAATAAACAACAAAAGGAAGCTCTTTTTTGTAATGTTCATTAAGTGTTTTTGTAAACAACTGTGAGGTCATAATTACTATTTCTTTTTTTTAAGTAATGAAATAGTAGATAATTTACATAATGAAATTAAATTGTCATTATCATCTGTTATTCGAATGTCTAATAATTGTGTTGTTCTTCCTCTATGTACAAAAGTTGCTTTAGCGTAAACATACCCCTCTTTAACACTTTTTAAATGATTGGCTGTTATTTCTATTCCTCGAACATAATAGGTTTCTAAATCTGAAAATAAATGAGAAGCAAAACTCCCAACGCTTTCTGCCAAAGCAGCAGTAGCTCCTCCGTGTAAAACACCATCGGGTTGATATACTCTAGAGTTAACAGGCATTTTTGCCACCACATAGTCTTCACCGCAATCTACAAACTCAATTTCCAATGTTTCCATAAGCGTATTCTTACACGCTAAATTCGCTCTAGTTATTATTTCTTCTTTAGATAATTGCATATACTAATTTCTAGTTTTTTGTAATTATTTTTGTAATTATTTAAACGTAAAAGCCAACACTCTTTTACAATAACAAAAGTACAATATAGAAATGATAACTACTGAAAAAGAAATAAGCTATAGGCACACAAATTCCTACTCTACTTTAAATACATTAAGTAGTAATACTAAAACAATTTGGTTTGTATGCCACGGAATGGGATATTTAAGTCGTTATTTTTTAAAATATTTTAAACAATTAAATCCTGATGAAAACTACATAGTAGCCCCACAAGCGGTTAGTAAATATTACCAGGGCATAAATTTTAAACACGTTGGAGCAAGTTGGTTAACTAAAGAAAATACAATAGCTGAAACTAAAAATGTACTCACTTATTTAAAGGCTGTTTTTGATGTAGAAGTGTACGACAATAGCTGTAAAATTATAATTTTTGGTTATTCTCAAGGTGTTTCTGTTGCAAGTAGATTTATTGCAAAATATAAAATTCAATGCGACCAGATAATATTACATTCTGGCGGGTTACCAAAAGAATTAGAAGCTACACATTTTACTTTTTCGAATGCAAAAACATCTATGATATATGGAGATAATGATCAGTATATAACAAATAAACGTTTACAGTATGAAATAAATAGAGCAAAAACTCTTTTTGGTCCAAGTGTAAATATCATTCCTTTTAAGGGGGAACATGAAGTAAATACTGAAATTATTAAAAACTTATCTCTTCAAACACCTAGCTAATTATGCAAGAATTAATATTAGAAAACAAAAGAGTTCAATTATCTCCACTAACAAATAAAAACTATCATTTAATAACAAAAATTGCTCAAGAAAAAAATCTTATTTATTATTCGCCTAGCAAAATTTCTACTCCAGAAAGCTTAAAAAATTATGTAGAAATTGCAATTAATACTAATAACGCAATTCCTTTTATTATATACGATAAGGAAAAACAAGCATATGCAGGTAGTACTCGTTTTGGATTAATTAATCATAAAAATAAAGTATTGCATATTGGTTGGACATGGATAGGAAATGATTTTCAAGGTACAGGTCTTAATAAAAACATTAAGCATTTAATGTTACAACATGCTTTTAAAACCATGGATTTTGATAAAGTAGAGTTTAGAATAGATGAGCGCAACATTAAATCTAGAAAAGCTGTCGAAAAAATTGGAGCCGTCCTTGAAGGCATTTTAAGACAGGATACTTTAATGCAAGATGGTTTTAAAAGAAGTACTTGCTGCTACGGCATTTTAAAAACGGAATGGATACAGATAAAAACTACAATTATTTGAGCATCGTTAATTGTGATGTTATTTGTTTATACCTTAGTTATTCCTACAGAAGAAATTGATTCTATTGAAATTTATGGGAAGGATAGAGCTCAAAAATCACATTTCTTGAATTTCCCAGAGAATTCATTACTTATCATTTATTTTA
>JAHDGB010000160.1 GCA_020627885.1 Flavobacteriaceae bacterium
ACATGATCACTAAATAAAATTTGATGTTAAATAACACATTAATAATTCAACTCCCTGAAAATGTATTCATCAAATTAAAATTTTAATTACAACTGTCTAAAAGAGTAATGAACTCGTCATCGTTATTGATTATTTGCTCAGCACCATTGTCTAATTTGACATTAATTGGATAAGTAATTATATACGGTGTGGTTTGGTTTATCATAAAAGCATTTAATTCATTTTCATTATTAACCGTTGTTACTTCTCCAGTTTCATTTACAAATGACATAGGGAAATTTATTACAAAACAAACTTCAGGGCAATTATTACATTGTTCAATATTTTGGCAATCATTAAATAATTGGTCAAATTCTTCATCACTATTAATAGTGATAACATCCTCAGTAGCTTGCATGGTTACAGAAATAGGATAAAGAAAACCAATAATGCCAGGGGTTGTATATAATTCTTGATCAGAATTAATAGCAATTTGACTATTATTAATATCTAACACTGTAACTGGGTAATTTATTGAAAAACAACTAGAAGGAGGTTCGTTATTTGGATCGTTTTGAGCGTCAAAACATGCCCTAATTAAATCATACTCTTCTTGACTATTATTAATTATAACTTGGTTTCCATCAGATTTAATGACATTTATAGGGTATAAAATTTCATATCTAGGACCGATAGGACTTAAGCTTCTAAAAAAATCAAAAAGTTCTATTTCAGAATTTATAACTCTATTGGGTTGGCCTATAGCTGTAAATGTGATAGGGTATACATAACTATAGCATTTTTCATCATCATTTATGTAGGGGTCATCTTGATTCGTACTTGTGGCAGTTCTGGCATATAAAGACAATTTATTTGATAATAATTCTGAAACCCCATTGTTTTGAATATCTTCATTTATATCATCATTATTATCTTTACTGCATGAGCTAAGTATGAGTAAAAAAGCAAAAGATAGTTTTAATAATTTTTTCATGCCTAAATAGTTTTAAAGATTTACTTTCTAAACTGCTTACAACTAATAAACAACTTAATTGTAAAAAACCCTACTTTTTTTATTTTTTTTGTATAGCCTTAGTTTTAAATAAATTAATTTAATTTTGCACTTTTAAATTGTAAAACTAATATTTGTGCAGCACAAAAAAAAGTCAATATGTGAATCTATACATTTTAAAACTATTTTTAATGAGTTTTTCTCTGTTATAAAAAACTACCTTTATTATAAGGGGTGTGATTCTAATCAGGCAGAAGATATTGCTCAGGAAGCTTTTGTTACGCTTTGGAATAATTGTGGAAAGGTAAAATACGATCAGGCACAATATTATTTAAAACGAATAGCAAATAATAATTTTTTAAATGTTTTGAAACATGAGAAAGTTGTTTTAAATTATAACAAGCAAAAAGTGAGTGACTTAGATCATAAAAGCCCAGAATTTTTATTAGAAGAAAAAGAGTTTATGAAAAGACTCCAAGATGCCATTGCAGATCTTTCGGATAAAGAAAGGGAGGTTTTTTTACTTAATAGAATAGACAAAAAAACATATAAAGAAATAGCTGCTTTTTTAGGCATATCTGTTAAAGCAGTAGAAAAAAGAATGCATAATGCATTAAAAAAACTGAAAGATAAAGTAGGAAAGCTCTAGTGAAAAATAATAAAATATAAAAATAAAAGGAGGGTTTTTTATACTTAAGTTGTTATATAAATAAGAAACCTACTAACAAAAAAGAGTTATGCAGAATAACGAAGATACATTTTTGGCAAAATGGTTAAACAATGATTTAACCAAGGAAGAGCTCTCTAGTTTTGAAAAAACTGAAGACTATCATTTATATAAAAAAATTAGTGATTATAGTAATTTTTTAACAGTTCCTGATACAAATAATACAGGTTCTTGGGAGGAAATTTCAAATAAAATAACACCAAATAGTAAAGTGAGAACCTTAAATTACAGTTGGGTTATTGCGGCAGCGGCTTCAATTGTACTGTTCTTTGGCTTATTTTATGGTCTTACAAATAATAGCAATGTTTCTTTTGAATCATCAATAGGCGAAAAATTAACATATATTCTTCCAGATAGTTCAGAGGTGGTATTAAATGGAAATTCTAAATTAAAATACAACCCATCTAATTGGGAAAAGAACAAGAGAGAGCTAAACTTAAAAGGAGAGGCTTTTTTTAAAGTTAAAAAAGGGTCTTTGTTTACAGTAAACACGCCAGAAGGGAATGTGCAAGTATTAGGTACTCAATTTAATGTAAATTCTCACGCCAAAAGCTTAGAAGTTAAGTGTTATAGTGGGAAAGTAAGAGTTTATAAAGCGAACAAAGAAGTTATTTTAACAAAAGGAGAAGCATATAGACTTTTAAGTAATAAAGAAGAAAATTGGTCGTTTAATGTAGAAAACAAATCGTGGCTCAATAATGATGAGCATAGTTTTTACAATACTCCAATGTCTAAAGTATTTTCTGCAATCGAAAACCAGTTTAATGTGTCTATAAAGAATAAACAAAATCATATAAACAAGAGATTTACAGGTAGTTTTTCTAATAAAAATGTAAGCTCTGCTATAGATATTGTTTTTGAAGCAATGAATATTAAATTTGAAAAGGATAATAATAATATTGTTATATTGGAGTAAATATAATTCATAATGAATGAGAAGATGGCTTTCATTGCTAGTGTTGTTATCAATATTTAATTACTCAGGAGCTCAAGAAACAACTGAAACAGACGCACAAAAAAAACTTCAAAGTTTAGAAAATATCTTAAATAAACTTGAAGTTTTTTTTGGCATACGCTTTTCGTATGAATCAAGCTTAATAAAAAACAGTAAGGTTTCTATAAAAATTGATCGAACTTCTCTAAAAAAAAACTTAACGACCATAGAGAGTCAAACAAAAATTAGGTTTTATGAAATGAAACTTAAACAATACGTTTTAAAGACTAAAAACACACACTTTAGAGACTATATTTGTGGATATGTGTTAAATGCAAAAACTAAAACCCCTATTTTTAATGCTAAAATAAGAGTTACAAATAAAAAAGAAACCCGTTTATATACAACAGATTACAATGGTTATTTTGAAATTAACAATTTAAATGTAGACGATCAGTTAAAGATTCAAAAAACAGGAAATGAAACCAAGTTAATTAAAGCGTCTTTATTTAATAATTCATTATGCACAAAAATATCTTTAAATGAAGAGCCAATCGCATTAAATGAGGTAGTAATAAGCAACTATTTATCTAAAGGTTTTTCTAAAAAGAAAGATGGGTCTATTGTTTCAAAACCTAATGAAATAGAAGTTTTACCTGGCTTAATTGAACCAGATGTTTTACAAAGCGTACAATTAATACCAGGAATACAAAGCCCAAATGAAACGGCAACAGGGTTAAACATAAGAGGGAGTACACCAGATCAAAACTTGGTTATTTATGATGGTATTAAAATATACAATTACAACCACTTTTTTGGAATGTTATCTACTTTTAATCCATATATTATAGAGCAAGTAAGAGTAGGTAAAGGGGGGAGTTCATTAAAATACAGGAGTCATTTATCTGGCGTTTTTGATGTTACTTCTGTTACTAAAATCCCAAAAAAAATTCATGGAGGAGTAGGTGCCAACATGATTTTTTCTGATGCTTATTTAAAAGTCCCTATTTCAAAAAAAACAGCATTAATAACATCTGCAAGAACTTCTTTTAATAGCTTATTACAGACAATAAGTTATGATGCTTATTCTGATTTTGTGTTTCAAAACACAAAAATAACTGATGAGAATAATATTTTTAATCAATCAATATCGAAAGTAAATAGTACTTATAACTTTGAAGACTTTACTCTAAAACTAATTTCAAAAATTAAGAGCAAAAGCAAGTTAATGTTTAGCTCGATTTATTCTAAAAACAGACTGAATTTTGTGTCTCAGTTTAAAGAAATTAGTAGACTTACAAAAGATAAGTTACTAATAGAAAATTTAGGTTTGAATTTAAATTTTTCTACAAATTGGTCAAATAAAATGCAGTCTAGTTTTTCAACTAGTTTTTCGAACTATAATTTTGATTACAACGGCCAAGAGGTTTTAGATGCCTTTTTTGATTATGAAACAATAAAGAGCAATAGGCTTAAAGACATAAATATTTCGTTAGACATTGACTATAGGTTTAATAACTATCATTCATTATCTTGTGGCTATGATTTAGTAAAAAATGAAATAGATTATACTTTTAGTAATATTTCTGACGTCGTTTTTGAAAATGATTTCACACTAACTTCTCAAAATAATAAAAATACTTCTCATGAACTTTTTACTGAATATACATATAAAAAAAATAATTTTTTTTTAAAAACAGGGGGAAGGTCAACGTATTTTTCTTCTTTAAAAACAATTTATTTTCAGGGTAATCTTAGTGCTAGTTTAAAAATAAATAAAAGGATATCGTTAAGTTTTAGTGCAGAAAAGAAAAATCAATTTGTGAGCCAAATTATTGAGTTTCAAACTCAAAATTTGGGATTAGAAAATCAGGTTTGGGTCCTAGCTAACAATGAATTTCCGGTACTCGAGAAGAAACAATTAGGTCTTTCTTTAATGTATAACAGGAATAAGTTCTATGTAGATTTTGACGCTTATATAAATAGAAATAGAGGAATAACTTCTTTAATGAGAGGGTTTAACGATCAAATTGAAGGACTTTCTAGCGGAAAAAGCAAAACAGAGGGAATGGAGCTGTTATTAAAAAAAGAAATTAATAACTTTTATACTACAATAAGTTATGCGCTAACAAATAATAAGTTTGAGTTTGTGACTGAAAACAATAGGCTAGAGTTTCAAGGAAATTTTGATATAAGGCATTATTTAAGTGTTATTAATAGTATAAAAATTAAAAATATAGAGCTTTCGCTTGGTTGGAGGTATAAGTCACCCCGACCATACACTCCAGCAAATGGTTTAATAGGAGATAATGCTAATAATATAAAAATTGATTACGGACAGATTAATAGCGAAAGGCTTAGTGATTATAATCGTTTTGACATCTCCTCTTCATATACTTTTAAGCCATTTTCGAATAAAAAAATAAAGGGAAAACTAGGTTTATCGGTTTTAAATATTTTAAATCAGGAAAATAATATTTCCAGATCTCATCGTATTGTTGTAGATATAGAAAACAAAGGCTATAAAATAAGAGAAGTAAATAAGTTTTCAATTAGAAGAACTCCAAACTTTAGTTTTAGGTTAGAATTTTAAAAATCTTACTCAGCGTCATAAATAAAATAATTGTTTTTTTCAGAACTTAAGATAATTTCATCTCACTTTTATATTTTTGCTATTAACAATAAAATTTATAAAATAAAATTTACAGATGAAACATTTACTTATTGTAGCAATCGCAATTATTACTTTAACATCATGTCAACAGCAAAAAATTGCTTATTTAGACAATGGAAAAGTCATAAATGAGTATCAAGAAAAAATGGATATGGAAGCGAGGTATAAAATTCAAATGGAAGCTTATCAAAAAAACAGAGACAGTTTAGGAAGGGCGTTTCAAGCAGAAGT
>JAHDGB010000011.1:0-14803 GCA_020627885.1 Flavobacteriaceae bacterium
AAACACAGCATCTGATTTTTGTAATGTTATAACTTTACCCGTTTCTATATTAAAACTCAAAGACGGAGCTACCGTATAAGCAAACCATATACTTAATAACTTGTAAGGAATTTGAAGTGCATCTTTAACCCCTAATTTAGAATCATCTACATGTACCCATCGTTCTAACGGTTGCTCATATAATTTATTCATTATATTTTTTGAACCAAAGTGTTTTTTAAGTCTAATAAAAATCTCAACATCAAATAACCATCTCGTTAAAAAAGCAGTATTATATGCAACCGGGATGCTACTTTTTTTAAATACTTTTGCTCCACATTGTGTGTCTTCTATTGGTAATCTTAAAATTAAGAATACGATCATTTTTACTATTTTAGAAAAGATGTTTCTAAATAAGTTTCGTTCTATATTCCCCTCTCCTTTTCCTCTTGAACCGTAAACCAATGATAACTCATTATTATTATGAAGTGTATCTACCAACTTTTTAAAATCGTTAAAGTCAGTAGATAAATCGGCATCAATAAACCCAATATAGTTCACATCTTGTTTGTTAAATAAGTATCGTGCTCCAGACCTCACAGCTGCAGCTTTCCCTGCATTTTTCTTTACATCTATAATACTTACTCTAGTTGTTGCTTGTTCTTTTATTTTTTGTAAAACCGATAGTGTATTGTCTTTACTTCCATCGTTTACAAAACATAAATGATATTGGTTATGCGATTGAATAAATTTAACAAAGGCATTAACATCTAATCGTTTTGCTTCGTTGTAACATGGTATAATAATTCCGGTTTTCATAGATAAATAGATTTAGGTTCTTTACCAAAATTAGCTTATTAACCTCTTTGTTTTAGCTGATTTTCGATGGTTGGTCCTTTTGTGTAGACAAATGAATTCTTTAATTCGTTAGTTGCTGCTTACCGAAACAAAACTTTATTATATCTTTAAAATAGTTAAAAGAACTTTTCAACTATAATGTGTATTTTAGTTATAACCGAAAGTTTATCATGACTATTAATAGTACAACGAGATAAAAATAATTATTGCCTTTGGGACCTACATGAAAGAAAAATCGAACAAATATTTAATTGCAGCTTTACTAATCGGTATTGCTTTTCATGGTACAAGTATATTTTTTACTTTAGAATCAACTTACGATGCTTTAATACATTTGTTTTTTGCCGATCATTATGCTGAAAATTGGTTTGAACCATGGAGTTATAAATGGTATACTGGTTTTACGGTAATGAGTTATCCTCCATTAGTACACCAAAGTATTGCAATTCTATCTTTAATAGGTGGTTTAAAGTTTGGGCTATTTACTGTTACTATAATTAGTGTTATATTATTTATAACTGGTGTTTATAAATTCGCCCTATTAATAACTGCAAATAAAACAGCAGCTGGCTATGCGGCGATCTTAGCTGTATTCTCGTCTTCGTTTGTAGAAACCCTTCATCTTTTTGGTCAATTACCTAGTATTATAGGTATTTCTGTATTAATGCATGCTTTGCCCGAAATTTATTTATGGTTAAAAACAGGAAGATCCCGTTACTTACTAATGGCACTCTCATTTATTGCTATTACCGTTTGCTCACACCACGTTACTCCTATTTTCGGAATGGTATTTTTTATATTTCCATTAATAGGAATGGTTATTATGGACATATCGAAAGAACGTGTTAACTCTATCAGCGCAGTAAATTTTAATGTGTTTTTTAAAACGTTTTTAAGTCTTTTTAAGCGTATTATTGGTTTTGGTCTATTATCATTACTTATAATTATAGTCTGTATTCTTCCTTATTGGATAAATTCAAAAAACAACCCCATAACTCAGGTGCCTATACCACATGGGTCTAGGGACAATTTTTTAGAAATAACCTCATCTGGATTAGTATTTTTCTTAATTCCTTGGGGGGTTTTACTAATACTACTACCTTATGTTTTTTATAGATACTATAGCAAGCGCTATTTGTTTTTTGGATTATCTATAACCTTATTAACCATTTTAGGAACAGGAGGAACTACAATAATCCCTAAATTAATTCTTGGAGAAACAGCTTTTAATATTTTAACATTAGACCGATTTACTTTATGGGCTAGTATTATGGCTTTACCATTATTTGGGGAGTTTACTTACCGTTTTGTTGAAACCGATTTAAAAGTGCTTATTCAAAGTAAGTTTGGTGCAATTTATCATCGTATTATTGGCGGTGTTTTAGCAGGTCTCTTTTTATTTATGGCTATATTCACTATGAGTTTAGGCTATTTTAGACCGTCTCAGCCTCAAAAATTAAAAATGTTGCCTATTGTTAATTTTTTAAATCAAGATCAGCACGATCAATGGCGTTATTTAACCTTAGGGTTTGGCGACCAAATGGCTTGGCTATCGGCTCAAACTAATGCCATGACTGTAGATGGTAACTACCATTCAGCAAGGCGACTTCCAGAGTTAACAACACGTGCTATTGAACGTTTAGAAAACTCAAAATTTAAAGGTGTAGAAGGTATTGGTTCTTTACAGCAATTTTTAACAGCACCAGAAAAATACAGTCTTAAGTATATCTTTTCTAATGATAAGTTTTATGATCCTATTCTTTATTTCTGCGGATGGCAACGTTTGCGTCAATTAGAAAATGGAGTTATGGTTTGGGAAAAATTAAATGTTCCTCCAGTATCTTCAATTTTGCCCAAAGTTGAGGTTTCTAAATGGCAAAAAATACTTTGGGGAATTGTCCCTTTTACAACTCTAATCATTGCCTTTATTTTAAATATTCAATTGCTAAGGTTACGGTCTTTAAAAAAGAAAGCTAAAGTTATTCCCGAGTATTTAAACTTTAAAAACTCATATTCTAATTTTTCAAATTCCTTATTAAAAATAACACACATTTGGTCTGCCTTTTTAGCATTAATAGTTTGTTTTGGGCTGTATGTCTTTTATTTAAAAAACGATTCACAACGTTCTCCAAAAAATGCCATACTGGCTTATTACGATGCTTTAGATTTTAAAGCCTTTGAAGATGCTTATCGTTTAATAGACCCCAATAGTAAATTGCCAATAGCTCAATACATGCTCGAAATTTCTGTAACAGATGGTCTTTTAGGGTCCTATGCGAAGCTAGAAGACATTGAAACCATAATTACAAACAAAAATGATAGCACAGCTATTGCAAAAGTAATAACCAATTGGGTTACTCCTCTAGAAAAAATTAGCAAAACAGATTATAAGCAACTTTCTAAACGAAAAGGACAGTGGTATTTACAGCCAGATAATCTAAGCCCCGACTTGCCTCCAGATCAACTTTATTCTCAAAATATTACAAAATATTATAACCAAGGAAGGCGTCGTGTTACCAGCGAACAAACCCATCATGAAGACGTTTTAAAGCAACCTGTATTAGAAATTTTATCTTCAAAATTGATAAGATACAATAATAGCTATGCTATAGTTGGAGAAATTCAAAATATAGATAACGTTCCTGCAGATATCGTTTTGCAAGGCACACTTTATAATGATACGAATAAAGAATTAGCAAGTTATAACGCTAAATACGACGTAAAACACAAACTAATGCCTAAAGAGGTTAGTAGTTTTAGAATAAATTTTGAAGGTATTGCATGGTCAAAAATTAAAGACTCTATTCCTAAAACATTTAACCCCGATGAGTTTACACCCGTAGCTTTTGAAGAGCAACCTACAAAATTTAACCTTCAAGTGGCTGGTAATGTTTCAGGAACCGACTTGTATAAAAGTGTTGGAATAAGTGCACTACAAATTAATAAGCAAACCATTACTGGACGTTTATTTAATAGTGGTACCGAGGAAGTAACCATACCTCAACTTTTAATTACGTATTATGATAAAAACAAAACCTTACTTTGGGTGGATCATCTTTTTTTAAAAGACGGGATTAGGCAGCAAAGACTAAGACATTTTAATTACCCTATTTTACAGAATGATTCTATAAAACTAATTAGCAATGATATGAGTAATTGTTTTGTAAATGGATTACCCAACAAAGACATTTCTGATAAAATTGTTAAAAATAGAATTCAAAATCATACGGCTTCGGTTTTACAAAAAATAGAGCATAAAAATTACGGCTTTATTAAAGTTGAAATTAATAACTACGTAGGTAACCCCAATTAATGAAAAGAATATTCACATATTTATTTGTTTTAATAGGGCTTATTGTTTTGGCTTTTTCGCCTATACAAGACGCTCCACTTTTAATAGATATTAAATGTATAAGCACTCAAAAAATATTTGAGGCTAATGATGAGATAACGCTTCAGTTTTCAACTTCAGAAAAAGTATTGCCTCATTTATACTATTCTAATAATTATGGTTCTACATTAATTGTACCTACTTACCATAATGCTATTTTAAGTTATATTATTCCGCAAAAATTAAGTCGAAAATCTGGTCTGGTAAATTGGAAATTACTTTATAAGGATAATTCAATTTCTGGCGAATTTAATATAATTCCAAAAGCAAGTGTTAATACTATAGAAACCTATATTGGCCCGCCAAGTATTAATGCTGGAGGTGACGATTTTACCATGCTCGTTGTTATTCCTACAGATGTTTTTGACAACCCCATTAAGGACCATACAGAAGTGTCTATTAGGCATCAATTTTTATCTAATGAAACAAACGAACAAATTTTTACAAAAAATTTAATTGCTTATAAAAGTATTTATTCTGAAGAAAAATCGGGACGCATTATAATGACTTCAGAATGTTTAGAAATTAACTCAAAAGAATACGATGTTAATGTCCTTCCAAACATTCCTACAGGCTTTACAATCGATTACACACGAAATCATGGTTATGCAGATGGTAACCAAATAACCACCTTTGAAACTTCAATACTAAAAGATGAGTATGGAAATACCGTAAGCGATGGTACTTTTGTTACGTTTTTTATTACCAACAAAACAGGACATATATTAAAGATATCTGGAACAACACTAAAAGGTATAGCTACAGCAAAAATGATACATCCAGATTATGAGGAACAATGGATGGTAAAAGCTTTTGTGAATGGTATTGCAGAAAGCAATGCAATAACACTAAATTATAAAAGTGTTATTTTAGATTTTAATATCTCTTTATCTGAAAACAATAGGATCATTACTGTAGGCCCATTACAAAGTTTTATGAAACAACTTATGCCTGATGGTTTGGAAGTAACCCTTTCTGTTTATAAAGATAACACCCTTTTAAAACGTTATAAAAAACAGTCAACTACTGGGTTTGTTACATTCAATTTAAATGGCCAGTTTTTAAAAACCGACACTTATGAATTTAGAATAGAAACTGCGGGATTAGAAAAAACCATAAAAACAAAACTATTATGAGCGCTTTAAATAAAAATATTATACATGGTCTTTTAATTGGGGCTTATGTATTGCTTGTGGTAATTATTGTATTTGGTATTAGTGCTGTATATAGCTATTTAAATACTGGAGCAGATAGAAGTAGTATGCTGCATATAAAAATTGAAGCTCCAGAACATTATACTCCAAAAGTAGTTTGGAAACCTATAAATAATGAAGGCAGGCCAATAGATGAACAAACTCTTAAAACCATAGAAAGTGATTATTTAGATGCATGGTATGTAAGGCATGTAGCTTACAAAACAAATTTAAAGGAAGGCATTTATGATTTTTATACAGCAAATGCTCGTAAAGCTATTTTTAACACCATTAATTTAAACCGTGCCGATAATACAACAATAGAATCTACAACCTTAGAGCACCATCCTGAGTTTCTTTTTTTTAGTGAAGATGGACAATTAGCCGTTTTAAAAGATGACAATGTTGTTGAATACAAACGGGTTTATAAAGCAAATAAATTGGTGTTAGAAACTACCGAAATAGCAAACTACAAAGTTGTGTTATTATTAGAAGATGGGTTTTGGCGAATTAGGCACCTGGTTAAAGAACCGGCCATTAATAGTTTAGATATTATTAAAAATAAGCCACTTTCAAAAATTGATATTAAAGGCATAAACTATTATCCACAAGCCACACCTTGGAATTTATTTGGGGATGATTTTAATATTGAAACTATTGATCAGGATTTTAAAATTATAAACAAGGCTAATTTAAACACCATTCGTTTATTTATTCCTTATGACGGTTTTGGAAAAGCATCTGTTATTCCTAACAAGCTAAAAAAGTTAAAACAAGTTTTAGATACTGCTGAGGTTAACCATTTAAAAGTTATTGTTACACTTTTCGATTTTTACGGTGATTATTCTGTTTTAGATTGGACTCTAAACCATAAACATGCCACAACTATTGTTTCTGAATTTAAAAACCATAATGCCATTGCTGCTTGGGACATTAAAAATGAGCCCGATTTAGATTTTAAATCTCGTGGAGAATCGTTAGTTACCAGTTGGCTATATAAAATGGCAACCCTTGTAAAAACTATAGATAATAAACACCCTGTTACTATTGGATGGTCTAATGCTAAAAGTGCCACTATTTTAAAAGATGAAATCGATTTTGTCTCATTTCATTATTACAAAGACCTAGACCGTTTAGAAACCACTTATAAAAATTTAAAAGCAAGCATCCCAAACAAACCTATTGTACTTAGCGAATTTGGTATCTCATCTTATAATGGCCTATGGAACCCTTTAGGGACTACCGAAAAATCTCAAGCAAACTATTTTAAAAAAGCGCAAGCTATTTTAAAACAAAATAAAATCCCATTTATGTCCTGGACTTTATACGATTTTAAAACCGTTCCTAAAAAAGTTGTGGGTAATCTCCCTTGGCGGAAAAATGCACAAAAAGAATTTGGGTTTATAAATACTAATGGTGAAAAGAAACCGTCTTTTAAGTATATTTCTAATTGAAACAAGAGGCTTAAAACCATAAATAGTCTCTCATTTTTTGTTTTGTATTTTTGCAAAACAAATATTTTTAGCTTCACATAAATTAATACATGACATTTAAAAATTTATTTTTTATAATAGTGCCCTTTTTTGTTTTACAAAATACTTTTTGCCAAGGAAAAAGTATTGATTCTTTGATGCGTTTGTCCTATAATGAGCTTAAAGTAGCTTACTATAATAATGAAAACATTAGTGAAAAAGAAAATATAACACAAAGCTATATAGATAAAGCTAAGAAAACTAATGATACAATTTATATAGCTAGGGGATATTATTACTATGCAATACTTTATGATCCAAAAACAAATATTAAATATGCAGACACTATTATAGAACTCACAAAAAATAAAAAGAAGCTACTCCTTTAAATAGTATTAAAAATACAGAAAGCATTAGCAATAGTATTTTACAAGATATAATAACCTGAGTTCGATTAATATTTAGATAAAATACAGTAGTAAAAAAGATAGATTTTTAGTAAATTAAGGTGTTGAATTTCAATTTTTTAATCTAAAAATCTATCTATGATAATTCACTCTAAAGTTACTGAAATATTCTGTTTAGTTGATGAGTTTTGTAAAGAATATGACCAAATAGTAGATAAACATTTATTAGGCAATCCATCAAAACGACCAAATATCATGTCAAAAAGTGAAGTAATTACTATTACTATACTGTTTCAATTAAGTGGATTTAGAACCTTTAAGCATTTCTATATTTTCTATGTTCAAAAACATATGAAAGATGATTTCCTGCAACAGTTTCGTATAATAGATTTACAGAATTAGTAGGTCAAAATTTAATGGCAATGAGTTTGTTTTTAAAAACCTGTTGTTTAGGAGAATGTACAGGAATTTCTTTTGTAGATTCTACTCCAGTTAGAGTTTGTAAACCCAAGCGAATTAGAAACAATAAAGTATTCAAAGGTATCGCTACAACTGGTAAATCTACTATGGAATGGTTTCATGGGTTTAAACTTCATATTGTAATAAGTGATAAAATTTTACTTAGAAAAAGATCTATTATTGAAACAGTTAATGACGAACTTAAAAACATCTGTCAAATTGAACATTCTAGACATAGAAGTTTTACTAATTTTTTATCTAATATAGTCGCAGCACTTATTGCTTATAGCTTTTTACCGAAAAAACCGACGATAAAATATCAAACGATTAAAACTAATCAACTCGCTTTTTATTAATCGAACTCAGGTTAATAGAAAAACTAAATCGTTTTGAAAGCTATTTCGATTTTATAGATCCCAATACAACTCTTAATACTCTAGCAAAAAAATTAGATACAAATACAAGGTATTTATCGAGTACAATTAATGAGTTGAAACAGAAAAATTTTAGTAATTATATTAACGATTTAAGAGTAGAGTACGCCATCTCAAAATTAAAAAATGATGCGGTGTATAGAAACTACACAATAAAAGCAATTGTTACTAATGAAGTTGGGTTTAATATTGCTACTTCTTTTTCTACCGCTTTTTATAAAAACACGGAGATTAAACCGTCTTATTTTATTAAAGAATTAAGTAAATAAATTTTACTAAAATTGCGGAGAAAAAACACATTTAATCTCCGCAATAGTTAAGGAGAATAATTAAATAATTGCTAACCTTTTATTTCCTTCCTTCTTTGTAATACTATTTTCAAAAGCATTTATATACATGTCGGTAATTTTAGACATTGGATATGCCGTTGAAGCTTTGTAATTTGTTTTTCCCAACATTATCCTATACGCTTCATTAGTAACAATAGTTTTTATTGCTTTTGCTAAACTATCTACATTTGTAGGCTTAAAGAACTCTCCTTTATAACCTTCGTCTTTAACTAACAAGGCTAAGTCCCCTATATCTGGCATTACTACAGCTTTTCCATAACTTCCTGCTTGGTGTAATACTCCTGAGCTCCCCGTTGTTGAAGTATAAGGAAATACAACAACAGCACTTTCTTTAAAAAGTGTAGGAACTTCATGTTCCTCTACATAGCCTGTAAATCGTATCTGAGGCACATGCATATATTGCTGTTTTACTTTTTCTAAATAACCGGGTACATTTGGATTATCGGTTCCTGCAATAACTATTTCTAAATCGAACCCCGTTGCATGCCTTACCTTTTCAACAGCCTCAATCATTAGTTCTACTTTTTTATATGTTCCAAATTTCCCAAAAGCCATAATTTGTAAAGGCCCTTTTGGTAAATTGTAGTCTGGAGCTTCAGTAGAGACCTCAAAAGTACCATGAGGTATAAGTTGTATGTTTTTAACTTTATATTTTTTTTCTAACACGGTAACATACTTTTGCATGGTTACTGCTACTGTGTCTGCTTGTAAAATTAGTTTTGTTAATGTTGTACCAATAAATCCATATACTTTTTGTAGTAATTTATTTGATGTAAACCCTGAATTTCCTAAATCTACTTCCTCTAAAATATTATGTAATAATACAATATTAGGAATGCGTTTTAATTTACACACCAATGGCAGTATTAACCCTAAAGCTGCAGCAATTTTTTTATCGCCAAACTTCATAAACTGTAAATTAAATAATACCGCATCCGGTTGTGTTTGATTAATTGCATTGGTTACGCTGTAGAGATTTAAGTAACTATTAAATTCCCAACATTGTTTTACTGTAACATTACAACTTCCTATAGAAAAAGGAATGTCCTTAGCATTAGGAGTTGTATCGGTTAATAAAATTAATTCTGTGATGCTTTGTTTTTGCCTGAAGTGTTTTACTAAATGATAAGCATACTCATTAAGGGTTCCTTTGCTTGGAGGATAAGTAGTTACAATAGCAAGTTTCATTTTGTTGTTTTTAGGTTATACTACAAATTTGCAGAAAATACTAATGTAAAATGACTGTTTTTAGATGGAATGCAATTTACTGTATACGAATGGATTAAGTTAGTCGTTATACCAAATTATTATTCATTCATAGCGGTTCTTTTACAATTTTTAGTAATAATAATGGTGTTATTATAGCAGAACCCTACTGGAATCAATCAATCCGTATAACTCCAGATTTTGTTTTTCGGATAACTTTTTAATCTTTATTGTTGTCTAAAAAGAAGAAAACAAATTGTACTAATAGTAATAATATCATAGCTATAATTTGCATGATTACAACCTCGGCTAAACTGCTATGAAAGAGTATAATTAATCCCATTTGTAGCACTCCAAAAACACCAGATATAATAACTGGAATGTATCGATCTAAAGATAAATAGTAGTATGCGAAAATATTAGAAATAGCAAATAAGCCAGTTGCTAATGCATATTTCCATAATAAAGCCGCCATGGCAATATAGCCTTCACCAAATAATAAGGTAATTATTGTTTTTGGAAAAATAAAACAGCCTAATACAATTATAGACGCAATTACCGAAACATAACCTACGTATTTAAATAAAACAGGAGCAGTTGCCTTACCTTCTTTTTTTAATTGCACTACAGTAGGTAATAGTAACATTACAAACATCCAAGCGATAAAATAAACGACGCGACCTATAAGAGCTAAAGAAGCATATAAGCCGGCATCATACGATTCAAAATAATGTTTCACTAACAAAATGTCACTATTATTTATAATTATTTGAGTTAGCTCATAAAAAGCAGTGATAATAAAAAAATTACGTATTTGCTTATTTATATCTGTACTAAGAACAGTATGTTTTTTTAACGGTTGTATTTTAAATTTAAAAGGCATTAAGCCAAAACCTAAAGACACTAATATGCCTATAGCAATAACTATTGAAGATTGTATATTAAATAAGTAAAGTAAGCCTATAGTAATTAATAAACGGCTTAACATTTCGGCTTGATAAGTAATAGATAACGGTTTAAAAGCTTTTTTTCCTTGGTAAACACCTCTGTTTACACTTATTAAAAAATAAAGAGGAATACCACATCCAAAAATTACAAACATGTTTGAAGAAGACGTATTAAAAAGTTCTTGAAGTTGCTTTGCAAAAACAACAACTAAAATACCTAAAGTAATGCCAACTATAATTGCATTTTTATATGCATTAAAAACAAAAGACAAAAACTGATTACTTTCAAATATTACTGAAAACTTTGCAGTAACCAATTGAAACGTCATTGCCATAAAAGAAAAAACCAATAAAAAAGTAACTAAAACGGCTGCATCTGCAAACTGTTCTGGACCTAAAATACGTCCTAAAATAAGATTGTAAAAATAATTTCCAGCATTTACAGCTAGAACACTTATCATAAATAATTGTTCAGGAGTTATTATTCGTTTTAAGGTATTAGTTTTAGTAACCATTTTTTAAATAAGCGAATTTATATAGGCTGTTAATTAATCTTATTTAAACAATTTAAATCCTAATAATTTGGGTTTTAAGATAGTGTTTAGTATAATTTACATTTTCATTAAGCTCAATTTTAAGATTAAATTATGCTGCACTTGGAGCATTAAAATCGTTGTAAAGGTCTTTGCAGCCATACCCAACAATTGAAAATATTTTTTTATTATTAAGTGCTGTTAAAAATAATTTTTTTAAAGCTGTAACTCCATTTGCATCGATCATTGTTACTTTGTCTATATTTACTGTTACTTCTTTAATAATACCCACTGTATGTTTAAAATGAGAAATTAAAGACTGAGATGTGGAAGTATCAATACTTCCTTTTAAGTAGAAAGTTCCGTTGTTTTCTAAGATTTGTAAAGCCATGATTATTCGTTTTAATTATTATCATTATTTTGTTTGATCCATACAAATATCATCTTATATTTCAATAATTTTCGTCCTATTTAGACCAGTTGCAGTTTACTATCGTTAAATGAATATATTCTATTGATTAACTTCTATTAGATTTGATTAACTTGGTAAGTAAATTCATAACAAATGAAATTTAACTTTTGTAACCTACTCATTATATTTCTAATTACATGTTTTGGATATTCTCAAAATATGCAAGAAGGGTTTACCTATTTAGAAGAAGGTAATTATCAGAAAGCAGAAATCTTTTTTGAAAGCATATTAAAAGACCATTCTAATAATAAAGTAGCTCGCTTATGTTATGGCAGGGCTATTGGTTTAAATGGAAATACAGAAAAATCTAAAGCGCTTTTCAAAGATTTATTAAAAGAGTATTCCAATGATTTTGAAATAAAACTTAATTATGGTGAATCGCTATTATGGAACAAAAATTTTAACGAGGCTAAAACTTATTTTAAAACGTTAATTACACAGAAACCTAACAATTTCCCTGCACTTTTAAGCTATGCTAATACACTTTCTAATTTAAAAGAGTATGAAAATGCTTTGGTATATGTAAATGAAGCTTTAACTATTTTACCAGGAAATCAAAATGCATTAAACTCTAAAAAATACATCTATTTAGGTTATGCTTATAAAAAACAACAAGAACAAAATTATAGCGAAGCCGAAGCACTTTTAAAAGAAAGTTTAACCCATTTTAATAATGATAAAGAAACCTTACTTAATCTGGCAAACTTATATCTAATTTCGAACGCGTTAGAAAAAGCAGAAACAACTTATACTCTTTTAGGTGAAAACCTAGAAAATAAAGCACACTCTTTAAGTGGTTTAGCATTAGTGTCTCATATAAAGGGAAAAGAAAAAGAAGCTTTAAAAATAAGCGAACAAGCTTTTATTAGCTTAGCGTCTATTAAAGACAAAACACAAATACAGCAAACTAAAGAGCGCTATATACAAGCCTTAATCTGGAATAAAAACTACAGAGAAGCAAAGACATTAATTACAGAATTAATAACGAACATCCCTAGCGAAAATTGGGTCCTAGCCTTGCGAGCAACATTAAATACTTATAAAGGGAATTTTAAAAAGAGTCTTTCAGATTATAATAAAATATTAGAAAATGATAGTAGCTCTTTTGACGGGAATTTAGGAAAAGCCAATTCATTAAAAGCTTTAGGGTTATATAATAAGGCTTATAATTCAGCTAATACTACTTTATCTATTTATAAAAACCAAAAAGACGCTGTCAATTTTATAAAAATACTGGACAAACAATTTACGCCTTACGTTGAAACAAAAACAGGCTATAGTTTGGATAATGGAGATAACGAGGCTACCACCTTTTTAACAAACGTTGTACTCCCTCTCTCTACAAAATTTAAAGTTAATGGGGTATACAGTTATAGAGATTCTAAAAACGAGGTAACTAATAATGAAGCTAAGGCTAATAATATGATTTTTGGCTTTTCTTATTTGTTGTTCCCAAAGCTAGGAATTAAATCTAATTTTGGAGTGACCAGCATTAATGCTAAAACAAATGATTACACTCAATTTTTAACAGACATTGTATTAAACTTAAAACCATTTAAGTTACAAACGTTAGATCTTGGTTTTAAGCGGGAGTGGCAGGATTTTAATGCCGATTTATTAAGTCGAGAAATTGTTCAAAACACTTGGTATGTAAATTATAATATTAGCAGTAATTTTAATTTAGGTTGGTATACACAATACAACTATACCACCCAAAATGACAATAATGAAAATCACTTACTTTTTACCTCCTTGTATTACAACATCTTTAGTAAGCCTTTATTTAAGGCAGGTTTAAATTATCAATACATTACTTTTAAAGACCAAGTGCCTGACATTTATTTTAGCCCTGAACAATTTAATGTTATTGAGGTTTTTACTGAACTTATAAAAAACCAAGGCGGAAAATGGTTTTATAATTTAAATGCTGCTACAGGGTTTCAATTTATTGAAAACTTAGAAAAGCAAAGCACTTATAGATTCCAAGGTAAATTAGGCTATAACTTCTCTAATCGGTTTTTAGCGAATATGTATGGTTTACATAGTAATATTGCTTCTATTACAGCTACAGGGTTTACTTATACAGAAGTTGGTTTTTGTTTAAAATGGGATGTATCTAAAAAGCCTATTTTTAAAAAGTAATAATTATTGAAATTGTTTAAACTTTGATTCTGTTTTTAAGCTAAAAGCAAAACGGCATAAATTGAATTATAAATATTTTAACTTAGAATTATCGTTTTAGAGAGAAATGCCCATAATCTTTTTCTCCATTTGCAAAGTTAATAACATACCAATAATCAGTATTGGGAAGTAATTCTCCATTATAAGTACCATCCCAACTGTTTTTATTTGGAGTCAATTCTGTTAATTGTTTTCCATAAGAATTAAAAATATAAATATTTTTAAAAGAAAAAACATTAGGATCAATGATCCATTGATCATGAATTCCATCTCCGTTTGGTGTAAAATAATTAGGGATATTTGCAGCAACAGCGCAAAGATCTACATTAATATAAGTAGATACCGTTTTGAGTATATTATTCTGGCATGAATTTTCAATGTTAATTGTTAAAGTATATAATCCTTCATCTAATGTCGTAACATTAAATAAACTAAAATTTGGTTTAGTAGAAGAAAAATTATTAGGGCCAACCCATGAATAATTTGCATTAGGATATGCATTTATTTGCTGAGTAAAGTTTTTTCCTTCGCAAAGCCTTATTGAGGGCAGAACATTAGAGGTGTCTATTATTGGTGTTAGTATAATTGTCACAGACACAGTCGAAGTCTCAATTATTTGTGAGCCATCACATGACGTTCCTATTGCTGTTACCCTATAGCTTCCTGCTTCTATTGAGCTTATGGCATTTAATTTAACCTCTCTTGTTTTTGCTGTAAATCCATTTGGGCCTGACCAGGTATAGGATACGCCATCTATTTCATTTACTGTTAATAATACGTTGTCGTTTTCACATGCTGAAATGTTTTCTGTCTCTAAAACAATTTCTATATTTTCTACAACTGTTAATATAATATCACTAGTCTCTATTATTTGTGAGCCATCACATGACGTTCCTATTGCTGTTACCCTATAGCTTCCTG
>JAHDGB010000011.1:14903-31982 GCA_020627885.1 Flavobacteriaceae bacterium
CGCCATCTATTTCATTTACTGTTAATAATACGTTGTCGTTTTCACATGCTGAAATATTATTAGTTGTTATATTGACAACTAATTCTGGATTTATAACAACTTCTGTATTGCTTGTTTTAGAGGTCGTAACACCATTACATTCAGAGGTCGTAACATTTACAGTATAAGTTCCAGCCTCTGCTAATGTAGCGTTAGTAATATTTATTTGTTTTGTATTAGCAGTAAAACCATTTGGCCCAATCCAATTGTAAGTAGCATTAACAACTTGATTTACTGCTATATTGATAGTTTTTCCTTCACAAATAATTAATTCTTCAGGAGTTATAATCTGAGTAGTTTCACCTATTATTACTGCTACAGTCTTGGTTAATATACATCCAAAAAAATCTATTTCTAAAGTAAAAATTCCTTCATGTAATTCTTTTTGACTTTTTCCAATAGTATGTGACACTTTTGTAGAAATTTCTTTTCCTGAAGGATCTATCCATTTATATTTTATTCTGCTATCTTCGTTTAAAATATCATGAAAATTATTTTTAACCTCCAATGTAAATGAACCTTCTTCACAAACTAAAATATTTTCGTTTGTTTTAAATACAATATCCTCAAAATCATCTACATTAAATAAAAATAGCTGAGAGCCTGATAAACCATCTCCATAGGAAATATTTCTAAAATCAATTTTTTGTTTAGAACAATCTTTACTAATATATATGATATGTATTTTCCCTTCCTTAGAGTAGCGTCTGTCATTTCTTCCTCCACTTCTATTTGGATTTGTTTCTAACACCGAAGCCCATTTTCTTTCTGTAATAAAAGCACCATTATTATTTATAATGATTTCTGGTTCTTCATTAAAATCTTCGTGTTCTACTATAAGTTTACCAGTTATAAGCCTAGTATCATTGTTCGATTTTATTCCTCCAAAAATTCCATAACTACCAACTAAATCTTGACCAGAAACCCTATAATATGTTTCATTAAATCCTCCTGTGAAAGAAATATCATATCTATACAAACCAAGGTTTGACAGCCCAGAAATTATCTGCGTGTCTGGATCTGAGAAATTTGGTAAATCACTATGATTTCTATCTGTTGTAGAGGTTGAATAAAAATTGTGTGTTTCAATTCCTATAGGTCTTTTTCCACAATTTGCTTGGTTAATACAGTCATTTGCTCCTTCATTTGCAGTAAAAACACCCTCAGTAAACATATTATTAGGTCCTTGATAAGGGCCTAAATCAGGTAATGCCCCTTTGCGCAAACTGTTTTTATTATTCTTTATTTTAATAGTTTGATTGAGGGAATTATTATAATTATAAATTTGTAATTCTCCATTTAAATTATTTGTTTGTACGTACCATCTTTTAGAATTATTTTGATCTTCTGAATCTATCGTATCCCACGACCATTCATTTCCCCATGGTAGATCTTGTGTATCTAATACATGTATTCTATTATCTAAAGAGTGAATTCTAGGAGGATTTGCATAATGAAATGTAAGCATATGTATTTTTTTACCAGGAACGACTTTGCAATCAAAAACCCGTTGTTCATTAATCCACTCAATAATAGGAGTTCGCTCTACTTCATCAATAATGTCTGAAAAAATATCTAGAATTAATTTTCTAGAATTAACTATAGTAGTATTAGTGTTTAATTTATTGTAATACGCTTGATTAAATTTTTTAAAAATATTTTTATCTTCAATATACATTTTACGCATTGCCGCTTGACTTGTACCATAGCGTTCCAAATGCGCTCCTGACCCAATGCTACTACTAAAGAAATCGGTTGTTGTTAAATGCTTGTGGTTTTGAAAATCGTAATCCCAATCAAACCTCATTCCTTTTGAATGAGACCAACGAATTTTAAAATTATTTCCATTAAAAAAATCAGGATACCTTTCTATAAAAATATCCATTATTATAATTGATACAGATTCAGCCATTCCTTCTTCAAAACCACTTAATGTTGGATCATAATGCCAATCTTCATTAGAGCTAAGTAAAATATTATCTCGATAAGCATGAATTAATTCATGAATCATTAAACGAGGCTGTGATAAATCACCATCAGCATTAAGCTGAAAACAAGTACTAATTTGATTAGGACCATTATAATAAGTGCTTGTTCCTACAGCATAAGCATCATTAACAATAGAGATGTTATGGTTTCTTGAAGGAGGACCATATACTTCTTTAATTATTGGGTTTACTAAATTATAAAAAGCTATCATTTTATCTCTTTGAGTAATAGTGAAAGGTACCGCACCATTAATCCCGTAATTCGTTTCAATAGTTATATCGATATTATAATTAGGATCACCCAAAGTATCCCATTCAAATTTTAATTCATCAGAAGACCAAGAAGGAGCATCGACTCCTTTGTCATATAATGAGATATAAAAGCTATCTCCTATATTAAATGTAGTCCCTAAATTTAAAGCCGTTTTACGTAACTCTTCATAACTATGCCCACCTGTATGCTTATCTGTAGTTCTTAATAAGCTTCCTTTAGTAATATTATTTAAACCGACTTCTGTGCCAATATCATAACGATAATAATGACCTTCATCCCATTTCGCAATTACATTATGAATACTTTGCGTATATGCTCTTGTATTTACTCCTGAAGTGTATTGTACGGTTTTTTCAATAAATTCTTTATTTGCTTGATAATATTTTTCACTAGCTTCCTGAGCATAATTTGGCGTGCCACAATATTTTTTTTGTGGTACTTGTGAATAAATAAAATTTGATACTATTACCCAAAGAAATAGGTTTTTCAAAGTTAGAGACTTTAAATTCATTTTTCTTGTCTTTATTTTGTCATTTTAAAAGAGTTAATGATTTTATATAAAAATTATATAAGAAAGCAGAAAACTTCTTGTTTTTAATGTTATCGATATCAACGAATTTGGACTATTTTTAGTCTTATATTTCAATAACAAAGCGTAAACCTATTGCGTGGGGGAGGACTTATGATAATTATCAACTATACTTTAAAAAATATAATTTCGCAGTAAATAATATTACTAAGCTAATTACTTATCTTATTAATAATTTAGATAGTCTATAGTTTATTGTATTATTTTCTATTTTTATAAAATAGAGACCTGAGCTTAATTGCCCTCTATTTAATTTTATTTTATTAATTCCATTTACAGTTGTGAAATCTATTTGTTTTACCAGTTTTCCTAAACTGTTATAAAGAGATAGTTTTGTTTCTTGAGTTCCTTTTGCAGTAAAATGTATCGTTGTATTAGTAGTCATTGGATTTGGTATGGCAACAGTATTTATTGCTTCTATATTATTTATTGTTTCAATAGATAAGATGCTACTATTCAAGAAATGCAACGCTTTTAAATTCATTTCTTTTGTTTCTAATATCCCGTTTTCTGAAACCATTGTAAATACTATTGAAATAACATCATTAAGTATTAAATCGGTTTCGTTTGTTGAGGTGAATTCTGAAAAAGGAATACTAAACTCTTGAAAATCTTCAGTTAATAATACATTTGTTTTGTACTGTTCTTCCCATTGGTTAATACTTTCTTTAATAAATCTAACCGTTAGTACTCCATTGCCTTTGCCTTGAAATTTAAAGCTATTGTATTGCGATAAATTAACCGGATTAAATTTAGGTGTTAGTGCTCTGTAAGCAGAAACATATTGACTAGTATTAGCACTTAATATTAAGTTCCGTTCTACAGGGAAAGTATTATCTTCATATATAATATCGTTAGGCTGTATTTCGTATTTGTTAACTTCAGCAACATAATTATCTACCCCCCATGGGCCATCAGATAAAAACAAATCGTCTGGAGTGGCAATTCCGTCACCTATTCTAAAACCAATATCAAATAAATTTCCGGTTTCAATTTCGACATTACTTAAATAGGTTCTATCTAAGTTGATCGTAGAAGTTATATAATTAATTGGGCTCGTTTCTGTTTCTCTTATTCCGGCATCTAATGTTACTTGTTCGCTACCATTTGTATTTACTACTTGTACTTTTAATTTCCCATTAATATATTTTGCAGATCTTACAAATACAGATGGAGGCTTAGAATTATTATATTCAACAACTGGTTTTTGAGCTTCTAATAACGTGATAACTTCTTCTCCAAGTAGCAATAAATTGTCTAAATTGTTTGACCAAATCTGAAAATTATAGAAGGTTTTGTCATTTTCATATTTATCTAAATTCCAGTGGCTTTCAATCGAGAACTTATTATAATCTGTCGTTTTTGCAGATAAGCTTAAAACAAACTCCAAAGCACCTTCTTTGTTTCTAATTAAAGATCGGATAAACGATTGTCCTTTTATTTCAATAGTAGACACAGAAACTAATTGAGCTCCTAATAGCCTATCGCAAATGTATTTTGTATGCTCATATACACCATTTTCTGTTTTAAGAGCTAAAACTGATGCTATTGGTCTCCCTTGTTTCATATAATCTACAGCATATAATTCGGTCGCATTAGTAATATTTATTAAATCTAAAGGAGACGTTTCTATAGCTTCATCTTCACGAAGAGTATTTACTGGTATTAAATCGGTTAATTCAAAGCTAGACGTTTGTTTTCTGCTTTCATACCCTTCTGTCCTTGCAAAACGTTTAGCAGTTTCTCTATTAAATTTGTAATTGCTTTTTACACGGTTATAATTTCTTTTATTTATTTGCTCAGAAAGTCTGTTATTACTTTCTAAACCGCCATCGTTTCCCCCTGTAGTAGGTGCTTCAATTGTCGGGCATGATGCAACTCCAGAACATGAAGGATCTTCACAGTCAATTAATCCATCGCCATCATCATCTGTGCCATTAGTACAATCTTCTTGTGGTACTGGAGCAGTTGGGCATCTAGCGCCGTCATTACTTGAGCTTGATGGGCCAAAAGCAAAAAGGTTTGAAGACATAGTATAAGTCCCATCTAAATCTTGAACATTCTGAATAACATAAATGGTTCCTGTTTGATTGGCAGATACGTAAAAACGGCCAGAGGCATCAAAATACACCGCACCATAGGTGTAATTTAAACCAGATAAAATAGGAACCTCTCCTATTGCTTCTACAAGACCAGTATCTGCATTTATTCGATATAAAATGTTGGTGCCTTTTTCTACGGTGTACAAATAACCATCTACAGCATTAAAAGCCCAATCGTGAATAATTATATTTTGAGATAATGTTGCTGTAGAAATGTACTTCGCATAATTTCCAGAAGTTGGATCTAAATTTATCTTATAAAAGGTCGTTCCTCCTCCTTTTAAACAATAAACACCTTGAGAGCTCACACCCCCAACATATCTGTTGCTTGTTGGTAATTCGTCTATATAATAAGTCGTTGATGTAAAGTTTTTACCAATTCTTACTATTGATTTTTCAGGAGAACTTAAAGACCCCCATATGTAACCATCTGCAGGGTTATATGCTGCTGCATTAATATTACCAGGTGTAACATCTGTAGCAACTTCGAAAGAGCTTCCCGAAGCCAAATCGATGGCGTATACATCATTATATTGAAATAAATAAGCACTATGATCGCAATTAAATGGAATATCCTGAGCTTTATTAATGTTAAAACATAAAAGAATAAACATGAAGCCTACTATTTGTTTTTTCAAAAAAGAAGTAAAGATATTCATGGTATAGATTTTTTAATTGTGAATGTCAAGTTATAAATAAGACCTCTTCTATTCTGAGAAATTCGATTGGTACTAATTGTTATAGTGTTAAATGACCATTAAATGTAGATGAATGGTTTCGTGTAATATATAATGTGAATTCTTTTATGTTTTAACATTAATAAGGGAAAGTGCTTGGGTTTATAATACAATAGTTTTTTTAATCTTAGGCCCTTATCTTTCTAGTTTATAAAGAAAAAGCAAGAGCTAAACTCTTGCTTTATTCAGATAAATTATTCCCCAAAATAATAAACCTACATGAAATATTTTGTACTATCCCTAATAATAACTTGACTTGCTATAAGCCATTCGACATAAAATTAGATACTGCTAAGATATTGTATTAGTATTGTGAAAATTTATTTTTTCGTTGGATGCCTTTTAAGTGTAGATGGTTGGTTTTAATATATAGATGAGTAAGTTAATTAATTTAAGTCTACTGTTAGATTAGTTCGGAAGAGTTATAAAGCAATATGTGGATACTAATTTACTTCTTTTAAGAATGCGATAAAAGCATTAAAACGATAAGCCTAGTCTCTTTTTTTTGTTTTTATAGTGAACTGATCTTGACTTTTTATTTACCTGCAAAATTCACATTTTGCACTCTAATTTTGCTCTTTTTTATAAACGTAGCGATACTATGTTGAGAAAAAACACCTTCATTACAGTACAAAAGCCAAATTTTTCGGTTTAAAACAAAAAGTCAAGATCAGTTCAATGAGAAGTGCTTGGGTTTATAATACAATAGTTTTTTTAATCTTAGGCCCTTATCTTTCTAGTTTATAAAGAAAAAGCAAGAGCTAAACTCTTGCTTTATTCAGATAAATTATTCCCCAAAATAATAAACCTACATGAAATATTTTGTACTATCCCTAATAATAACTTGACTTGCTATAAGCCATTCGACATAAAATTAGATACTGCTAAGATATTGTATTAGTATTGTGAAAATTTATTTTTTCGTTGGATGCCTTTTAAGTGTAGATGGTTGGTTTTAATGGAAGATTATAATAAATTTAGCCGTTTCATTAATTCAGGCCTGTTAGATCGGCTTACAGGAACCACATCTTTTTTTATAAGTACACTATTATCTTCTATATCTATTATTTTTTTTACATTAATAATATAAGATCGATGTATTTTTAAAAATATGCTATCTGGCAGTTTGTCTTCTATTTTTTTTAACGTGGAATGAACCGTGTAGTTTTTATCTTCTGTCTTTACATTAATATAATCGCCTTTGGCCTCTATAAGATAAATACTAGGAATATCAATTTTAATTAAGCGTCTATCAATATTTATATATAAATCATTACCTGACGTGGTTTCTACTTTATCTGATGTATCAGAGGTTTGTATATCTAAAGTATTCTCTGCTTTTTCAAGGGCTTTTTGAAAACGAGGTAAAGCTATAGGTTTTATTATATAATCTACAATACAGTCGTACTCAAAAGCTTCAATAGCAAACTTTGAATCAGACGTTGTTAAAATTATTTTTGGTGGATTTTTTAGAGTTTGAATAAAGTCAAAGCCTGTAAAATCGGGCATATGTATATCTAAAAAAATAAGATCGATCTCATTTTGATTTAAATACTTAATAGCCTGAATAGCATTAGAAAACTCAGCAAGAACATTAAGACTTTCAATTTGGGAGCATAATTGATTAATTATTACTCTCGCAGTAGTTTCATCATCAATAATTATACAATTCATATATAAATGTGGGTGTTAAATCGTAATTAAATAATTGGTTATTACCTGTAAAATAGTTTCAAAATCATCTTTAAGTATTGTGTTGTTTTTTCTTAAATCATTTTCATATTGCACAGCAATTTCATAACTTTTTTCTAAACCTAAAATACTAATTTTATGTTTAAGTTTATGAACATTTTCAGCCGTTTCTTTATATTTTTTTGCAGTTATGTTCTTTAAATATATTGATTTTTCAATAGGGAACTCAGTTTTAATTACAGATATTAACTTCTTTTCAAACTCAATATTTCCTCCAGAAAGACTTTTTATGTAAGATTGATTGGGTTGTTCCATATCTTATAATTTATGGCTTATTTTTTTAAAGTAAAATAAAAGGTAGTATACTTTCCAACAACACTATCTATCCAAATTTCTCCATCATAAAAAGTAATAATTTTTTTCACAATAGATAAGCCTATGCCTGTAGAATTTTCTCTTTTATTTAATGAGTTAAAAATTTTAAAAATTTTATCATAATATTTTTTTTCAATCCCAATCCCATTATCTTTAATAGAAAATTGCCAGAAATCATTTTTATCCTCACAATCTATTTCTATTACTCCTCTCTTTTTATCATTATATTTTACTCCATTATCAATTATGTTTTGAAATAGTTGTTTCAATCTATGTTTATTACCCTTTACCACAGGCAAATTATTTTTAATAATTTTAAAATGCTTTGGAATATGCATGCTATTTAATAATTCTAAAATAAGATTGTTAAGATCTACTTTATAAACTTCTATTTGGTTTTTTCCAATTGTAGAATATTCTAAAATACTATTTATTAAAATATCCATTTTTTCTACATTATTTCTAATCAGCTTTAATTGCTCATTTCCATTAGCATCGAGAACCTTACTGTAATCCTTTGTTATCCAAGAAACTAATGTGTCGATGCTTCTTAATGGCGATTTTAAATCATGAGATACCATATGAGCATAATCGTTTAATTCTTGGTTTTGATATGCCAATTCAGATAGTAGTTTTTCTCTTTGTTTATTTATTTCAATAATTTTTTTTGTATGATTATCTATATATTCCGCTAACTTCAAGCCGTCTAGCTCAATAGCACTTATAACTTCGTTTTCTGATAAATCATAAAACTTTAAAGTATTTATTACTCGCTTTAATTTATTTATGACTTCTTGTTGAGATAGCCCTTCCTTTTTTAATAATTGATTAGCTTCAAATAACTCCTCCGAACTAATGTTCATAGCCCTTTGTTGCATAGTAAATTGGTCATCAAAATTATTATATGATCGATCTATCGCATCAAAAAACTGTTCTAAATCTTTATTTGATTTTAGTTCTTGTGATAAATATTTTCTTATTTGACGTTTAAGTAATGAATTCATTATTCGCTTATTAGCGTTATTGTCATAGTTTGATTGTGTAATTGACAATTGGTTTCACCATGAAATGGAGCTATTTCTCCATAAGAATAAAAACCACATATGGTAGTCTCTTCTCCTACTACAGATACAACCTCTTCAATTTCTTCTTCTACACGTTGATCTAACACCAGTTTCCTGCCAATACAACTCACCAATAGTGCCAATTGTGGTTTGTTTACTCTTGCTTCTAAAGCTTGTCTTGCCGCCTGCTCTGAAGCATTAGCAATATTATCTATACTTGTCATCATTAGCTGTACTTTAGAATTTTCAGGAATATCTCCTGCAAGGATCATGGTATTTTCCTTTTCATCTATATTAAGAATTGTTCTTACAAAAGATTGTTTTTCGTTTTTTGACTTTACATTTAAAGGATATAATAAAGCAGCTCCAGGTAATTTATTAGACTTTTCTCCTAAATATTTTTTATATAAATCTAACGCAGGTTGATTGTCTAATTCATATAACACATTTGACTTAGATTTTGTAACAATACGCTCTGGCCCAAAAGGGATCCATCCACCATGAATAGAAAAAGAAGCTTCAAAGGTTTGCCCATAAAATCCAATAGCTACTATTTCTCCTCTTTTAGGGTTTTCATTATAAGAGGCTAAGGTTTTTTCAAAACGAGCGGCATCTCCACAAAGCCCTCCTGTTATTAATAAGTTATCTTGTGTACCTAAATTCATTCCTTTTGCTAATTCACTCCCGTTAATAAAACTACCTTCAGAAACAACAAAAACTAACTTTAAATTTTCTTCAGAGAACTTATTTATCAAATCTCTTCCAGTTTTATAACTGTCTAAATTTGAAATTAAAACATTACTAGTTTTAATTTCAAAAGTACTTTTCTCAAACTCAATCCCAGTAACAGTAATACTTTCATCTTCTACAATAGTAGAAGTTATATTACCACTAGTAGAGCCAAAAACTAAATGCCCTCCAGGGAATTTTTCTCTAACTTGCTCGTAAATTGAACTGTCTTCTAATAAATATCTATTACCAAAAATAAGAACTAATGGGTTTTTTAATACATGTTTTTCAGAGAGGTATTCCCAATCCTTATTTTTATATTTTCTTAACTGTACTGTTTTCATACCTATTTTCCAATTGTAAAATAAAAAGTAGTTCCTTGGTTTAGCTCACTTTCTAACCATATTTTTCCATTGTGTAAATCAATAATTTTTTTAACTATTGACAAACCTATTCCTGTAGATTCTTTACCACTGTTAAGCGAATGGAATATTTTAAAAATCTTTTTATGATACTTTTCCTCAATACCTATTCCATTATCTTTTATAGAAAATTGATATTCATTTTTTTTATTCAGAACATCAATTTCTATCACGCCTTTTTCTTTGTCTATAAATTTTACCGCATTACTAATAAGGTTTTGAAATAGTTGTAATAGCTTAATTTTGTTTACTTTAATAATTGGCAATTCGTTTAATACCACCACTTCTATATGTTCTGGAATATAAAGAGTATTAATTAAATCGTTAACTAATATATTTATATTGACAGGCTCTTTCATATTAATATTTGCACCTAAACTAGAGTATTCTAATACATCAGAAATAAGTTGTTCCATTTTTTCTAGTGTTGTTTCTATATGTGAGAAATTTTGAAGACTCATTTCACTAAGATTTCCTTTATTGTCTTCTTTAATCCAATTTACTAAAGCGTCGATGCTTCTTAATGGCGATTTTAAATCATGAGAAACTATATGTGCGTATTCTTTAAGTTCTTCATTGCTTTTTTCTAATTCGACTAAAAGGGCAGTGTTTTTAGCTTCAGTTTTTAAACGTTCTCGATAATCAATTGCGCTTTTCAATTGCATAGAAACTAGACTTGCAACGTTTTTTATCATTTTCAAATGTGCTTCCGTATAATAATTTTTATCTGTATGCTCAGAATCAATAACCCCTATAACATCTCCACCACTATAAATTGGTACTGTGATTTCAGAAAAACGCTTTTTGTCATCAATAACGTATTCTGATTCTTTAGAAGTATCGTTATTGATTTCTGCCAAACCTGTTTGTGCTACACGACCAACAATGCCTTTACCTGTAGGAATAATCATTTTATTTTTCACTTCCATTTTATCATTAACTTTTTCTCCATAAGCCGCAATTTGTTCAAGTGTATTATTTTTACTATTTACTAAATAAATAACACAGTCTTCACTTCCTAAAAACTGAGCTATGTTATTCGTGATTTCTTTAGAAATATCATAAAGGTCCACTTTTCCGAGTATAGATTTTGTTAAATTATTAATCATCTCAAAAATCAATGTTTTTTCTCTTTTAGATGTAATGTCTTCAACTATTGCTACTTGATACCTAATCTTTCCCTTAGAATCTCTAACAGCATTTACATTTGTCTTTGCCCAAATAATGGAACCGTCTTTTTTTTTATAGCGCTTTTTTATAGTAAAAGTATCAACTTCTCCAGAGTGCATTTTTTCTATAAACATTTTAGACTTTATATAGTCACCTGGAAAGGAAAGATCTTTCATGGTTAATTTCATAAAATCTTTTTCAGAATAGCCCAAAAGATTTTGAAATGCTTTATTTGTTTTTCGAGTATTACCATTTTGAGTTAGGATAATACCAAAAGGAGCATTATCTACAATAATATCAAGTTGTTTTTTTTGTTCCTCAGTTGATTCTCTTGCCTTCTTTTCTTCAGTAATATCCCTCACAATTCCCTGAACTGCTATTGCTTTATTGTTTTTATTATAAACAATACTAGCGTTAATATAAACCCATTTAATTTCTTTTTTTTTTGTTATAATCCTAGAGGCAAACCCTTCGAAAGAACCCTTTTCATTTAATTTATAAAATGATTTCAATGCATATTTATAATCTTTTTTATAAATAACATCAATCACGTTTAATTCTTCTTTATTAATATCATAACCCAAAAGAGCTATAGCTGGGTCATTCAATTTAAGAACACCTCCTTCCATATCTGAAACAAAATAAGCATCAATAATGTTTTCGAAAACACCTTGTAATTGATTAGATTTTTCATCTAAAAGGTTTTCAAGCTTTGCATTTGCTTCTCGTAGTTTTTCTGAAATATAATATAGTTCTCTCGATTTATCTTCAAGAATTTTTTCTGCTGCCTGTCTGGATGCTTTTTCTCTTAATATGGCACGTTTTAATATGTCTATTTCGTTTTGACTCATTAATTTTTATTAACGATAAACTTAACCTCTGTACCATCCTCTTTAATTTTTTCAAGAACGATGGTTGCACTAGAATTAAAATGCTCGAACGTTTTATTCATTAGCCCTAAACCAAAATGATGCATTGCTCTGCTCGATTTATAAATCATCACTAAAGAGTTTTCTGTTTTTTCTTCAATTATAAATTCAGGCAATTCTGCTTCAGGGTATATTTTCCTCACCTCAACGTGTATATGATTTTCAATCGAAGCTAACATTTCTATAGGATCTTTGTAAGTTGCCATAAGTTCGGGATAACTCTTCTCTAACACAGTAAAAAAATGCTCTGCATACACTAGTAAAAGTGTATCTATATCAATACCTGTATTGGCGCTTAAATGTTTTAACAATTGTAGCATTTCTGAAAACTTATAAGTGCCAACCGAAGTGTAAATACCATTAGAGTCTAATTCAGATTGTTGAATAATTTTATCGACCATTTCTAATCCAAACTTGGTTTCAACTAAATCTAAAAATTCTGTAAAAACAATACCTTTCATGCGTTTATATTTAAGTTAGAAGGTTACTCGATTTAATTTCTAATTAATTCATTAATACCCCAATAGGCTAACAACTTCTCTATTTTAGAAACATATTCTTCATATTTTAAGGGTTTTAAAATATAGCCAGCTATTCCTATTTTATAACATTCTAGTACATCTTTATGATTATTAGAGGTTGTTAAAATTATTGTAGGGATGTATTTTAATGTATCATCATTTTTTAAAATAGATAAAAATTCAATCCCATTTATTTTAGGCATATTTAAATCTAATAAAATAATATCAGGTAGCTTATCTTTTTCCTCTAAAATCTTAATAGCTTCTTCTCCATTATTAGCCTCTATTATTTCATGCTTGAGGCCTAAAGATGAAATGGTTCTATTTAATTTCATAACCTCAATAGCATCGTCCTCTATTAAAAGGATTTTTAATTTGTTTGTCATTTTCGGGAATTTATTTATCTAATTACAAAATACTTTAATTTAGATAGCAATGAACAGAATTTCGGTTAAGTCTAATTTTAGTGTCGGTAGATAACCGTTAAGTGTCGACGAATGGTATTTTTATTTTTATATGATTAAAATTCACTAAATTTGCTAACTATTTTTATAGCTCAAAATCCTTCTTATACATAAGCTATAGGGTTGTGAAAGATTAATATCATGATAGACAAAATAAAAGAACTCATTGCAGAGGCTGAAGATTTTAAAACACAGTCTAAAGAAGAAATTGAAACGTTTCGAATAAAGTATTTAGGAAAAAAGGGATTACTTAATGATTACTTTTCCGAATTTAAAAACATAGCTAACGACCAAAAAAAAGAATTTGGGCAAGTTATAAATAAGTTAAAAAAAACGGCTGAAGATAAGGTAAATACTTTAAAACAAGAGCTTGAAAATAGAGAAGAAAGCGAAAATGTATATGGTGATTTATCGCGCCCTGGCGAACCAATAACCATAGGTGCTCGTCATCCTATATCTGTAGTAAAAAATCAAATTGTTGATATTTTTTCAAGAATTGGTTTTAACGTAAGTGAAGGCCCAGAAATTGAAGACGATTGGCACAATTTTACCGCTTTAAATTTACCAGAATATCATCCTGCTAGGGACATGCAGGATACCTTTTTTATACAAACTAATCCAGATATTTTATTGCGTACACATACAAGTTCTGTACAAGTAAGGTATATGGAAAATAACAAACCTCCTATTCGTACTATTTCTCCAGGAAGAGTATATCGTAACGAAGCGATATCGGCACGATCTCATTGCTTTTTCCATCAGATTGAAGGCTTATATATCGATAAGGATGTAAGTTTTGCAGATTTGAAACAAACGTTACAATATTTTACTACTGAGCTTTTTGGTAAATCTAAAATTCGTTTAAGGCCATCTTACTTCCCATTTACAGAACCAAGTGCCGAGGTTGATGTGTATTGGGGATTAGAAACCGAAACCGATTATAAAATGACTAAGGGAACAGGCTGGTTAGAAATTATGGGGTGTGGCATGGTAGATCCTAACGTTTTAGATAACTGTGGTATAGACTCTAAAGAATATTCAGGGTTTGCTTTTGGTATGGGTATAGATCGTATTGCTTTGTTATTACACCAAATTAGTGATATTCGTTTGCTTAGCGAAAATGATGTGCGTTTTCTTGAACAATTTAAATCTGCTTTTTAAAAGAAGGTAAAAACCCCTTCTCATTCAGAGTTAATCTGTATTTTACAAATAAAAAAAGTGCTTTCTAATGAAAAAGGATATAGAAATCCCAAAGGTTAAAGATGTATATATAGCAATAGTAAATGAATATAATACGATCTATAAAACACAAGATTGGAATGCCTATATCATTAATAACAAACCTGTAGATTTAGACCTAATATTAATTGTTACTAGTGGTTATTCTGAAAAAAAAATAACATCCACTTTTCGCAAAAAATTAGATAAACTTCCTGCAAAAAGCTATGCAAAAATAGAATTAATGCAAGAAGATTTATTTGCTTTAAATAACCAATTTAAAGTTACTTTTTTTGAAAATAACCAACTGTTCGATAAAACCTTCTTATTTCGAAAAAACACTATTAATTTAAAAGCGTTACAAGATATTCCTTTAATGGAATCGCGGGGTGTTTTAGTAAAGTAACATTAATTTTCAAAAAAAATCTCTAATCTAATTTATCGGTCAGTTTTTTAAATACCTCTTTAGGGTCTTTGCCTTCATATAATATAGAATAAACCGCTTCAATTATTGGTACTCTAGTTTTCTTCTTGTTGTTCTGATTAATTAAATTCGCATTTTTAGCGGCATAATAACCTTCAGCAACCATATTCATTTCCATCTGAGCACTTTTAACAGTATAGCCTTTACCAATCATATTCCCAAACATTCTGTTACGAGAAAAAACAGAATAACCAGTAACGAGTAAATCTCCTAAGTATGCCGAGTTGTTTATATTACGTTTCATTTTATGTACTTTTTTTATAAAACGTTTCATTTCTCTAATAGCATTACTCATTAACACACTTTGGAAATTATCTCCATAACCAAGGCCATGAGCTATCCCTGCAGCAATAGCATAAATATTCTTAAGCATTACTGCATATTCTGTTCCTATAATATCATCACTAATTTTTGTTTTAATATAATCGCTAGACAACATATTTGCTATTGCTTGAGCTTTTTTTGCATCTGCACAAGAAATAGTAAGATAAGATAAACGTTCGAGCGCTACTTCTTCAGCATGGCATGGCCCAGCTATTACTGCAATATTTTCAAAAGGAACAGCATTATGTTCTTGTAAATGTTCTCCAAGCATTAGTCCAGATTCTGGAAGTATCCCTTTAATGGCAGATACAGCAATTTTATTTTTAAGGTTAACAGTAATTTTTTCAATTTCTGCATGAATAAAAGCAGAAGGAATAACAAATATTAAAACATCGGCGTACTTAGCCATTTCATTAATGTCATTACTCAATTTTAATTGCTCTAAATGAAATTCAACAGAACTTAAATAACTAGGATTATGTTGTTCTTTTATAAGATGCTCTTTGGTATAAGTGCTTCGCATATACCACCCCACTTCATTTAAGTTCTCACATAGCATTTTAACAATAGCAGTAGCCCAACTTCCTGAACCAAAAACAGCATATTTAAGATTAGAATCCATTAATATTTAAAATTTTTGAATTTCAAAAATACATAAAATTTAAGTGATAGTTTTTTTTTAATATTTGTATACAGCAATAATTAATTATCTAACAATCAGTGAGTTGTGTTTTTTGGCATACCTTTTGAATTCACCATGTTATCAATCCTTAAAACGAAATCATTATGAAAACAATTAAATTACTTTCCATATTTACTTTAATAACAACACTGTTAAGCTCCTGTTATACTGAGGTTATAGTTGATGATTATAATACGGTATCACCATCAACATCAGTGCCTATAGCAGGAATTTCTTTAGAACAATTATTGCGTTCGCACGAATTATGGTATGTCGATATTAATCAAACTATAGGTTATGGAGAAACTCCATTTTTACAAAAAGCTTTCACTATATCGTTTAGAAATGGAATATTATATGCCAATAATAACCTTGTTGGTATAGGAAGCCAAGGTAATGGTTATGGTATTTCTATTGGTTATTATGATACCTATAATATGATTTTAGATACGGATCATGACTTAGATGGTTTGGGCAGTTTTGATGTCTACCAAATAGATAGTAATACTATTGAGTTATATAACCCATATAATGATACATCATATTTCTTACATGGTTATCAGCGATCAACATTCGATTACGATCTAGTATTCTATAATAACATCCACTATTTTATGCAAGAGTATGAGGCCTGGGAAAAAACTTATACAAGTGATTATGGTGTACTAAATGAATTTGATAATGAGAATTTTTTACAATTTTTAGCAGGAGGAAATGATGCAACTTTTAGAAGTTCTCAAGACTTGGTAGGTACAGATCCAAATACCATTATATGGGATTTTATAGGAAACTATGGTGTTAGTGATGTTAATGGCAATATGTACTTAAAAACTTTAACATTAGATTATGATTTCTTTGACAATGAATATTTCGAATTAAGCGTTATTAATGATAACACGGTAGAGTTACATCATGCAGCTTCTGGTACAGTTTATGAATTTACAGGAAGAGGTTACATACAATATTTAAAAACAGGAACGACTTTAGATAGGTCTAAAAAATCTGGAGATAAAAAACGTAAACAACGTACAGATAAAAAAGACAACCCACGTTCTAATACAAGAAGTTCATAAAATTATAAAACAATTTTTGGTTAGTTAGTTAGTTAGTTAGAAATGGCTTTAAGGTTTCTCTTAAAGCCATTTCTTTTTGTACATAAGTTAATCTTAGGAATAAAAAAGACAAAAAAAACAGAGTTAAAAAAAACCGTTTTTAAGCAAAAAAAAAGTTTAAATGAGTTCTATTAGTAAAAATTGTAATTCAAAAAGATTTTTAT
>JAHDGB010000161.1 GCA_020627885.1 Flavobacteriaceae bacterium
GAAAATGTAAAGTAATGTACTTTCTCAGGATCAAAGAGAAAAAGCAGTGGGCGAAGTAATAATTTATACATTCAGATTAGTTTATGCAAAAATACTATTAAATAATGAAACAATTAAAAACTCTAAAAAATTAATAATTGTATTTTTATGGCCTTATTTTAATTTTCAAAAAAACATATAAAATTAAATTCTACCTATAATGATTACTAAACCAGAAATAATAAAACGATTTGTTAGTTATGTTACTATTGATACAGAATCTGATCCAGAAAGTAATACTACACCTAGTTCTGAAAAACAATGGGATTTAGCAAATCTATTAGTTGAAGAATTAAAGGCTATAGGTATGAAAGATGTAACAATTGATGAAAACGCCTATATTATGGCTACATTACCAAGTAATGTAGACCACGAAGTCCCTACCATAGGCTTTATTTCTCATTTTGATACTACGCCAGATTTTACAGGGGCTAATGTAAAACCTCAAATTATTGAAAATTATGATGGGTTAGATATTGTTTTAAACGAAACAGAAAACATTATTTTATCACCAAGTTATTTTGAAGATTTACTGTTATATAAAGGACAAACTTTAATCACTACAGATGGCACAACCTTACTAGGTGCAGACGATAAAGCTGGGATAACAGAAATTATATCGGCAATGGAATACCTTATACAGCACCCAGAAATTAAACATGGCACTATTAGAGTTGGTTTTACCCCAGATGAAGAGATAGGTAGAGGCGCTCATAAATTTGATGTTGAAAAATTTGGCGCAGATTGGGCTTACACTATGGATGGGAGCCAAATTGGAGAACTTGAGTACGAAAATTTTAATGCAGCTGGAGCCAAAGTTACTGTAAAAGGTAAAATTGTACACCCCGGATACGCAAAAGGTAAAATGGTAAATTCCATGTACATCGCTACAGAATTCATTAACTCATTGCCTAGGATGGAAACACCAGAACACACAGAAGGATATGAAGGTTTTTTTCATTTATATTCTGTAAAAGGCGAAGTAGAAGAAACAGTATTACAATATATTATTAGAGATCATGATCGTGGTCATTTTGAAGCGCGAAAAGAAGTTATGGAAAAGCTCGCGAATGAGCTAAATTCTCAATACGAAAGAAAAGTTATTGAAATTGAAATTAAAGATCAATATTATAATATGAAAGAAAAGGTTGAACCAGTAATGCATATTGTAGACATTGCGGAACAAGCTATGAAAACACTTAATATTAATCCATTAATTAAAGCAATTCGAGGAGGAACAGATGGTTCTCAGTTAAGCTATATGGGGCTACCATGTCCTAATATTTTTGCAGGGGGCCATAATTTTCATGGACGATATGAATATGTGCCTGTAGAGAGTATGATAAAAGCAACTGAGGTTATTTGTAAAATTGCAGAACTTACTGCTAAAAATTAAACCTTTTCTTTTTATCGGTTAATTTAGGATTATAACGAAATAGATGTTTTTAATGCTATAAAAAATGGATGAGCTGGCTTTTATGAAATATTTTTAGTAAACACTAATTTAAAAATATAACATGAAAGATATTACAAATTCATTATCAGATTTTTACAATTCTGCAGCGACAAGTATTGGAGATTGGGTCCCATCTATATTGGGGGCCATAGTTGCATTTATTATTGGGCTTTGGGTAATTGGTTTTATAGTTAAACTTATTAAAAAAGGGTTCGATCGTACCAATATGGATGCTACATTAAAACCCTTTTTACTTACAGTAATTTCATTTGCCTTAAAAGCCGTTTTATTTATTTCTGTAGCTGGTATTGTAGGTATAAAAGTGGCCTCTTTTATTGCTTTATTAGGTATCGTTGGTGGTGCTATTGCATTAGGCTTTCAAGGATCACTTGGGCATTTAGCAGCTGGCGTAATGCTTCTTATTTTTAGACCTTTTAAAGTTGGCGATTTAATTGAAGTAGATGGAGAACTTGGTTTTGTAAGAGAAATTTCTGTTTTTGTTACTTTCCTTGAAACTTTTCAAAATAAAACCTCAATCTTACCCAACGGAACAATAACTGCGAATAAAATTGTAAACTATTCTACAATAGGTAATCTTCGTGTAGATATGCCTTTTGCCATTCAATATGGAGCAGACATAAAAAAAGCAAAAGCTATTGCCTTAAAAGTACTAGAGAACGATAGTAACGTATTAAAAGAACCAGCCCCTAGAATAGCAGTAAATAACCTGGGTCAAAATGGAGTAGAATTATTAGCCTTACCTTATGCTACATGCGAAAAGTACTGGGATGTACACTGGGATACTAGACAACAAATTGTTGAAGCATTAGGCGATGCTGGATTTGATGCACCGCTACCACAGCGAATAGTTACAATGAAATCATAATAAAATTTATATTTATTAATTTTTAAAGCAACCTATTTGGGTTGCTTTTTTGTTTATACATACTATTTTTATTATTATTACTTTATTAAGAGACAAAAATGATGGCAAAAATTTCCTCAGTAGAAGAATATATAGAACTAAATACTAAATACACAGAAGCCTTAGAATTACTTCGTAAAATACTCAATAACACAGAATTAGAAGAAACACTTAAATGGAACATGCCTACATATACAATAAACAATAAAAATGTGATTGGTATGGGGGCTTTTAAGCATCATTTTTGTTTATGGTTTCATAACGGTGTTTTTATAAATGATACAGCACAAAAATTAACTTGCGCTCAAGAAGGAAAAACAAAATCGATGAGACAATATCGTTTTAACTCTATTGACGATATAGATAAAGTACTCATAAAAAACTATATAAATGAGGCTATAGAAAACCAAAAACAAGGCAAAGAATATAAACCGTTAAAAAAAGGAAAAAAACCATTAATAATTCCCATCGAATTAGAAAATGTCTTTAAAAACACTCCTCATCTAAAATCTTGTTTTGACACGCTATCGCTAACAAAAAAAAGGGAATTTTGCCGTCATATCGATGTTGCAAAACAAGAAAAAACAAAGTCCGCTCGAGTAGAAAAAATTATTCCAATGATACTAAACAATATTGGTTTACACGATAAATACAGAAAGAGATAAATTATACCTGCAATTTTATTGCTAAAAAACATGAAACACGTAGTCGTATTAACCGGTGCTGGAATTAGTGCTGAGAGTGGATTAAAAACATTTCGAGACGCAAACGGTCTTTGGGAAGGACATGATGTGATGGAAGTGGCTTCCCCTAAAGGTTTTTCTACAAATCCGGAGTTAGTATTAGAGTTTTACAACCAGCGTAGAAAACAATTATTACAAGTAAGCCCCAATAAAGCACATTATGATTTAGCCCAATTAGAAAATGAATATAAGGTTACAATCATTACTCAAAACGTAGACGATTTACATGAACGTGCTGGAAGCAAAACGGTTATTCATTTACACGGCGAACTCTTTAAAGTTAGGAGTACCAAAACCGAAAACCATATATTAAATTGGACCAAAGATTTAAATATTGGCGATTTAGATCATAAAGGCCACCAACTAAGGCCGCATATAATATGGTTTGGCGAAGCTGTTCCTTTATTTGATACTGCAGTAGATATATGCAAAACAGCCGACTTCATTTTCATAATTGGAACCTCTATGCAGGTTTATCCTGCTGCCAGTTTAGTAGATTACGCTCCAAAAACAATTCCAATATATTACATTGACAAAAACCCTATTATAGTTTCTAAACAAAATATAAAAACGATTTCTAAACCTGCTACTATAGGTGTTAATGAAGCTATAACACTTCTAAAATATTAATTATCTTTATTCAACTGGGAAATCAAAATACTCATTTTTGTATGGTTCCCCTTTTAATGTGAAGTGCCACCATTCTTTAGGGTAATTTCTGAACCCATTATTAAGCATAACCTGTTGCAATAATTGTCTATTTGATTTTTGCTTTTCATTAATATTATCGTTTTCTACCCATGAAGACTTCCCAAAGTAATCATAAGGAGACCCCATATCTAATACTTTTCCTGTTTTATTATCTACAATAGTTAAATCTATAGTGCTCCCGCTACTATGCCGTGACCTTGAAGCTATATATCCTTCTTTAAATAAATTACGTTTATCTACATTAGGATAAAACTGTTGTTTCATTAGTGTATCATTAATTTTTTTAGCCCACTTTATAAAGTGATTTACTGCTCTTTGCGGCCTATATGAATCGTATATCATTAAACCTAAATTTTGTTTTTTTAATGTTTCCTGTACTTTTCTTAATGCAAAAGCCGCTTCCTTTGTCATTATAACGACTTCTGCATTGTATCCATTGATTGGTTTACCTATAAAATTGTTGCTCCCGCAATATCTCATTTCAATTTTGATATCTGGTATAATCGTTTTTATATACACAAAACCTTTTGGTGTTTGCGAATATCCAATAACCGTTAAAAAACATAGAAAAAAAACAAATCTTAATAGCATAAATTATAAATACTTTTAATAAATACAAAATAGATTACTTCCATTTATTTGGTAAATATACCCATTACATTTTAACTTTTAATTTTTCAAAACCAAATTAGATTCACTTGATAAAATAATCATTATTTCTATTACTCTTAAGTTAATTTCTTTACATATGATCTTAAAAAAATAGATAAATATTTTTTTTATAAATTTATTAATCGTAATATTGCAATAGACAAATATATAGAATTATGGGATTAGCCAAATCAGAATTATTTACTTCAAACCAAAATCAAATCGCTCTATTCGCAAAAGTTTTTGGCCATCCAGCTAGAGTAGCAATATTACAGCATCTATTTAAAATTAATAGTTGCGTATGTGGTGATTTAGTAAATGAAATAGGCTTAGCTCAACCTACCATTTCTCAACACTTAAGAGAACTTAAAAGTTTAAAACTAATAAAAGGAACTATTGAAGGCACAAGTGTGTGCTATTGTATAGACCACGATGAGTGGATAGTGATGAAAGGAATTATAAAGAATTTTTTAAATATGGACACTAATAGCAACTCTAATTGTTGTTAAAAATTAAAAACTATGAAACTATCTCAAATAAAAAAGCAATTAAGTCAATTAAACCAAATTACATTTATGCTACCAAATGGAACATTAGTTCCAAGTCATTTCCATGTTACTGAAGTTGGTAAAGTAAGTAAACACTTTATAGATTGTGGCGGCGTAGAAAGAAAAGAAATTGTAGCTAATTTTCAATTGTGGGATGCTAATGATTATAACCATAGATTGCATCCTGAAAAGCTACTAAAAATAATTGAGCTATCTGAACAGGTTTTAGGACTTGATGATTTAGATATTGAAGTGGAATACCAAGGAGATACTATTGGTAAATTTGGTTTAGATTATGACGGGACCAACTTTTTATTAACGGTAAAACAAACCGATTGTCTTGCTAAAGAAAATTGCGGCGTTCCTGAAAAAAAACCTAAAATGAAAATTTCTGAACTAGAAGCAAATCAATCGTGTTGCACTCCAAGTTCAGGTTGCTGCTAACTGTAGACTGTAGACTGTAGACTGTAGAC